>JACSRM010000400.1 GCA_014879745.1 Burkholderiaceae bacterium
TGCGGAACTCCTCTTGGCTCCGCGCTTCCAGCACCGACATGTACCCGCTCTGCAACATCTGCTTTCCTCGAAGGCCGCGGCGCAAGTCACGCGAACGGCCTTTTGCAGCCCCCCTGACAAAGTTTACAGATGGCAGGCCGTTTGATCCTGCTCATACTTCACGACATGATGAAACATCTCGCAGCTTCAACCGCCCAGCCAGCCTTCGAGGCGCCGCCGATCCCCGCCTGGGCGGTATTTGCCTGGCCGACCGTATTGTGGCAGGCGCCGCGCACGCAGGGGTGCCGATTTCTTCACCTGGGAACGCGGGTTACGACGCTCGGCCAGCCGGTGTGCAGCGGGCAGACGCTGTGGGGTGATTCGGACGCCGAACCCGCCGCCGGCATCGCCTGGGACTGGATCGAACTGACCCAGGGCGTCGTCGCGATGGCCGACCCGATGGCCGTCATCACCAACGTGCGCCTCGTCGGCCCGGGCGGTGACGTCTTGACCGCCGCCGAAGCCGCGCCGCATCTGAACGAGATGGTGCACGCACTGCCCTGGCAGCGCGAGGTGCAGCGCGCGATCCAGCAGCTCGGCCTGCACTGATTCCAGGACAGGCTCCCGGGCCCTCAGGCCAGATGCGCCGCCGCGAGCAGCGCCTGCGTATAGGCGTGCGCCGGCGCGTCGAACAGCGCGAGCGCCTCGCCGCGCTCGACGATCTCGCCGTCCTTCATCACGAGCACCCGATGTGACATCGCCCGCACGACGGCGAGGTCGTGGCTGATGAAGACGTAGCTCATGCCGTAGTGCCGCTGCAGCTGCGCGAGCAGCGCGAGCACCTGCTGCTGCACCGAGACGTCGAGCGCCGAGGTCGGCTCGTCGAGCACCAGCACCTCAGGCTGCAGCACGACGGCGCGCGCGATCGCGATGCGCTGGCGCTGGCCGCCGGAAAATTCGTGCGGATAGCGCTGCAGCACGTTGTAGATCCCTTGCGCCTCGCTCAAGCCCGTTTCGGCGAGCATGTCGAGAACGCGCTTCTCGCGTTCGGCCTTCGACAGCTCCGGCATGTGCAGTGCGAGCCCCTCGCCGACGATCTGGCCGACCGTCATGCGCGGGCTGAGGCTTGCGAACGGATCCTGGAATACGACCTGCATGCGCCGGCGCATCGCGCGCAGCGCGCCGCGATCGGCGTTGTCGATGCGCGTCGCGCCGATCTCGATCTGTCCGCCGGCGATCGGCTGCAGCGCGAGCAGCGCCATGCCGAGCGTCGTCTTGCCCGACCCCGATTCGCCGACGATGCCGAGCGTCTCGCCGCGCTTCAAGGCCAGCGTCGCGTCGCGCACCGCGACGAAACTGCGCGTCCTGAACCATCCGGCCGACGACTTGAACTCGACCCGGATGTCCTTGCCGTCGACGAGCACCGGCGCGTCGTCGGGCACCGGCTGCACAACGCGCTGCGGGCGGCTCGCGAGCAGACGCTTGGTGTACGGGTGCTGCGGGTTGCCGAACACCGCCTCCGTCTCGCCGGTCTCGACGAGCCGGCCGCGCTCCATCACGCCTACGCGGTGCGTGAAGCGGCGCACCAGGTTCAGGTCGTGCGTGATGAAGAGCAGCGCCATGCCCATCTCGCGCTGCAGCTCGTCGAGCAGCGCGAGGATCTGGGCCTGGATCGTGACGTCGAGCGCCGTCGTCGGCTCGTCGGCGATCAGCAGCTGCGGCTGGCACGCAAGCGCCATCGCGATCATCGCGCGCTGGCGCTGGCCGCCCGACATCTGGTGCGGCAGCGTGTCGATGCGGCGCTCGGGTTCGGGGATGCCGGTGCGCGCAAGCAGCTCGATCGCCCGCTCGCGCGCCTGCGCCGGGCGCATCCCTTCGTGCAGTTCGAGCACCTCGCCGATCTGGTTGCCGATGGTGTAGAGCGGGTTCAGTGCCGTCATCGGCTCCTGGAAGATCATGCCGATGCGCGCGCCGCGAATGCCGCGCATCTCGCGTTCGCTCTTGGCGAGCAGCTCCTCGCCGTCGAAGCGGATCGCACCGCGCGTCGTCGCCGCGTCGACCAGGCGCAGGACCGACAGGGCGCTGATCGATTTGCCCGAGCCCGATTCGCCGACGAGCGCGAACTTTTCGCTGGGCCGGATCGAGAACGACACGTCGTCAACGACGCGCGAGTCGCCGAAGGCGACCGTCAGGTGTTCGACCGACAACAGCGGCGTGCTGCTTGTATTGGTGGTGGCGGCGTTCATGATTTGCGCGTGTCGAAGGCGTCGCGCAGCGCGTCGCCGATGAAGGTCAGCAGCAGCAGCGTGATCACGAGCACCGCAAACGTCGGGAAGATGATCCACCAGGCGTCGAGATTGGCCTTGCCCTGCTTCACGAGGTCGCCGAGCGACGGCACCGACGGCGGCACGCCGAGACCGAGGAAGTCGAGGGCGACGAGCGCGAGGATGGCTCCACTCATGCGAAACGGCAGGAAGGTGATGACGGGCGTCATCGAATTCGGCAGTACGTGGCGCCAGATGATCTGCAGGTTCGACAGCCCCATCGCGCGCGCCGCCTTCACGAACTCGAGGCCGCGGTTGCGGAAGAACTCGGCGCGCACATAGTCCGACAGCCCGACCCAGCCGAACAGCGACAGCAGCACGAGCAGCAGCAAGAGCGACGGCTCGAAGATCGACGCGAAGATGATCAGCAGGTAGAGCTCGGGGATCGAACTCCAGATCTCGATCAGCCGCTGCAGCGTGAGGTCGATGCGGCCGCCGAAGTAGCCCTGGATCGCGCCGGCGACGATGCCGAGCACGGTGCCGATCGCGGCCAGTGCGAGCGCGAAGACGATGCTGACGCGAAAGCCGTACAACAGCCGCGCGACCATGTCCTGCCCCAGGCTGTCGGTGCCGAGCCAGTTCCTGCTGCTTGGCGGCGCCGGGTTGGGCTCCTTCTGGAAGTAATCGGTCGAGGTCGCCGAGTGCGGGTTGATCGTGCGCAGCATCCAGTTGCCGGGCTTGGCGAACTGTTCGGCGATGAACGGGTCCGACCAGTCGGTCGGCGTGCGGAAGTCGCCGCCGTACGCCGTCTCGGGCGGATTGCTGAATACCGGGAAGGTCCACTCGCCGTTGTATTTCGCGACGAGCGGCCGGTCGTTGCTGATGAACTCGGCGAGTGCGCTGACGATCAGCAGCGCGACCATGATCCACAGCGACCAGGTGCCGATGCGGTTGCGCTTGAAGCGTGCCCAGGCGCGCTGGTTCGGCGACATCGGCCGGGCGCGTGTCGCTGCGGCCGGCGCGGCTGCGGCGTCGGTGCTGTCGCCGGCGGTGGGGTTGATGGCGAGTCCGGTCATTTCGCGACGCTCCCGAATTGGACGCGGCGGTCGACCACCACGTAGAGCAGATCGGAGATCAGCTTGACGACGAGGCCGATCAACGTGAAGAGGAACAGCGACCCGAGCACGACCGGATAGTCGCGCCGCACGATCGATTCGTACGACAGCAAGCCCAGGCCGTCGAGCGAAAAGAGCGTCTCGATCAGCAGCGAGCCGCCGAAGAAGGCGAAAACGAACGCCGCCGGAAAGCCGGTGATGAGCGGAATCAGCGCGTTGCGAAAGACGTGCTTCCACAGCACGCGGTCCTGCGACAGGCCCTTGGCGCGGGCGACGAGCACGTACTGCTTGCGCAGCTCCTCGATGAAGGTGTTCTTGGTGAGCAGCGTCACCGTCGCGAAGCCGCCGATCACGTAGCAGATCATCGGCAGCGTCAGGTGCCAGAAATAGTCGGCGATGCGCGCCGGCCACGACAGCTCGGCCCAGTTGTCCGACGTCAGGCCGCGCAGCGGGAAGATCTCCCAGAACGTGCCGCCGGCGAACAGCACGATCAGGAATACGCCGAGCACGAAGCCGGGAATCGCGAAGCCGATCAGCACGAGGAGGGTCGTCGCCGCGTCGAAGCGCGAGCCTTCGCGCACCGCCTTCGCGATACCGAGCGGGATGGAGATCAAATAGGTCAGCAGGAACGCCCACAAGCCGAGGCTGATCGATACCGGCAGCTTCTCCTTGATCAGCTGCCACACGTCCTTGTTGTGCAGGAAGCTGCGCCCGAGGTCGAAGCGCGCGAAGCTCGAAAGCATCTCGATATAGCGAACGTGCGCTGGCTTGTCGAAGCCGTAGAGCTTCTTGAGTTCCTCGATCTGCTTGGCGTCGCTGTCGCGGCTCGCCTTGTACGCCGAGCCTTCGCCGCCCGCGCCCATGCGTGCCTCGGCCATCAGCTGCTCGACGGGCCCGCCGGGGACGAACTGGACGACGACGAAAGTGACGGTCAGCACGCCGATCAGCGTCGGCACCATCAGCAGCAGGCGTTTGAGGATGTAGGCGAGCATCGGGTCGGCCCTCGGTTGATCAGTGTTTCGGCGTGTCCTTCATCCACCACGTCACGAGCGGCCACGGCAGCTGCCAGTCGACGTCGGGCGCCAGGTCGGCGGTGAAGTACAGCGGTGGCTTGGCCGGCATGCCGAACTTGTTCCAGTACGAGATCGGCTCGTAGTCGGCGTACAGCTCGGGCACCTGCCAGTAGCTCCACATCACGATGCGATCGAGCGCGCGCGTCGCATCGCGGAATTGCTCGAGCGTCTTCGCGGTATTCATCGCCTCGATCATCGCGTCGACCGCCTTGCTCTTGACGCCGCGGAAGTTGTTGTTGCCCTTCTCGTCGGCCGACTTGCTGCCGTAGATCGCGAGATAGATGGCCGGCGACGGCAACCCGAACGACGCGCCGGCGATCGTCACGACGTCGAAGTCGTACTCCTCGAGCCGGCGCGAGTAGAGCGCGAAATCGACGTTGCGCGATTTCAGCGTGATTCCGAGCTTGTCGAGGTTGCGCTGCCAGGCCTTGATCCGCGCGTCCGACACGCTGTCGCCCGGCGCGAGGTACTCGAACTCGAACGCCTCGCCCTTCGCGTTGCGCAACCGGCCGTCGGGCGCGAGTTTCCAGCCGGCTGCCTCGAGCAGCGCGCGCGCCTCGAGCAGGTTGCGGCGCAGCGCGTTCGGGCTGCTGTCGGTGCGCGGCGCGACGAACGCCGGGCCGAAGACCTCCTTGGGCAGGTCCTTCCTGAACGGTTCGAGCAGCGCCAACTCGCCGGCGCTCGGCAGGCCCTGCGCTGCGAAGTCGGAGTTGTTGAACTCGCTGTTCGCGCGCTTCAACAGGCGGTAGCGGTTGTTGGTCTCGAAGTCGTAGGTCAGGACTAGCGCCTTGCGCACCCGGATGTCCTGGAACAGCGGCCGCCGCAGGTTGAGCATGTAGGCCTGCAGGCCCTGGCCGGTGCCGTAGCGGAACGCCTGCTTGACGATGCGCCCGTCGTCCCACTTCGGCCCCTTGTGCTGGCGCATCCAGACGCCCGAGCCGTAGACCCGCACGAGGTCGAACTCTCCGGCCTTGAAGGCCTCGGTCGCGACCGCCTCGTCCTGGTAGTAGCGGTAGACGACGTGGTCGAAGTTGAAGAAGCCGCGCCGCACCGGCAGATCCTTCGCCCAGTAGTCGGGGTTGCGCACGAAGTCGATGCGCCGTCCCGAGTCGGCCTGCGCGATCGTATACGGCCCGCTCGTGATCGGCATCTCGTCGATGATCTCGTCGAAGCGGGTGTGCGTGCCGTCGGGTCTCGAGCCCCACTTGTGCGAGAACACCGGCAGCCCGCCCACCTGAAACAGCGCATCGCTGCTGCGCTCGGCCATCTCGAAGCGGATCGTGCGCTCGTCGATCACGACCGCCTTGCGCACGCCGGAAAGCGCCGAGCTGTAGGTCGGCGATGCGTACTTGCCCGAAAGCGAGTCGAAGCTGTACTTGACGTCCGCCGCCGTGACCGGGTCGCCGTTGGAGAAGCGCGCCTTCGGATTCAGGCGGAACGTGATCGCGCTCAGGTCGGGCTCGACCTTCATCTCCTGCGCGAGCAGCCCGTACATCGTGCGCGGCTCGTCGGCGCCGAGGATGGTGAGCGTCTCATACATGAAGATGCCCATGCCGGCGGGCGCGTTGCCGCGGATCGTGTAGTAGTTGTACTTGTCGAAGTTCTGGCGCCGGTCCGGGTTGCGCAGATGCAGCGTCCCGCCCTTCGGTGCGTCGGGGTTGACGTAGTCGAAGTGCTTGAAGTCGGGCCCGTACTTCGGCTCGCCGAACGCGGCGTAGGCATGCACCCAGCGCGCGGTAGTTTCGGCCGGGGCCGACGCCGCGGGCGCCGAAGAGGCTGCTGCGCCGGCCGCGCTGGCATCGAAGGCCGCGACCGACAACAGCGTCGCCGCCGCGAACGACAGCCAGCGCGCGGCGCGCGCCGCCTCAACGCTGTGCCGGATCACGAATCCACCATGTCGTGATCGGCCACGCCGGCTGCAGGTCGAGTGCGCTGTCGATCGAGTAGTACTTCGGCTCCACCTTGGGGCGGCCGAACTTGTTCCAGTAGCTCGTCGGCAGCTTCGAGAAGTACAGATCGGGCACCTGCCAGGCGCTCCACATCACGACGCGGTCGAGCGCGCGGCTGGCGGTGATCAACTCGTCCTTGGTCTTGGCGTTCTGCATCGCCTTGATCAGCGCATCGACCGCCGGGCTCTTGACGCCGCGGAAATTGCTGTTGCCCTTCTCGTCGGCCGCCTTGCTGCCGTACAGCGTCTCGAGCAGGTTCGGGTCGGGCAGCGTGAAGCGGCCCTCGACGATCGCGACCATGTCGTAGTCGTAGTTCTCGAGGCGCCTGCGGTAGAGCGCGAAGTCGACCTGGCGCACCTTCATCGTGATGCCGAGCTTGGCGAGGTTTTGCTGCCAGT
>JACSRM010000402.1 GCA_014879745.1 Burkholderiaceae bacterium
ACGATGAAGAATCCGCTGCCCAGCCAGATCAGCAGCACGACCGCCCCGATGAGGAGGGCGCCGATGCCGGCGCTCTTCATGTCGGGCTGAAAGCCTGGCCCGCCGCCATTGCCACCGCCGCCGGAATTGCCGCCGCGCTGGCCCGTCTTGCCGCCGAACAGGCCACCGAGCTTCTTGTTGAAGTCGCGCCACAACTCGTCCAGATCGGGCGGACCGTCGCCCCGGCCGCTGCTGAAGATGCGGATGCGCGCGGCGCGCAACAGGCCCGTCAGCAGCGCGAACGCAGCGCGCGCGAGCGCGATCCAGGGCCTCCGCTCGGGCAAGGATGGCGTTGTCGGGGCGGGAAGACTTGTGCTCATGCGTGTGATTCGAGTGGGCGCGCGGCAGGATTGTCCACGATGGCAGCAGGCGTTCCCGCGCCGCTTTCAGTTGGGGCCTGCGGCGCGGCATTCAAGTCGGCTTCGAGTTCGCCGGCCACGGCCCGCGCGATCAGCGCTCGCAGCACGTCGAGTCCGGCGCCCTCGCGCGCGCTGACGAAGACCCGCGCCATGCGCACGCCGCCGTCGGCGACGACGACATCGTGCGCGATGCGCGGACGCTGGTTCGCGTCCAGGCTGTCCAGCTTGTTGAAGACGAGCAGTTGCGGGACGTGGTCGGCGCCGATCTCGCGCAGCACGCGCTGCACCTCGGCGATCTGCTCGTCGCGTTGCAGGCTCGCCGCGTCGACGACATGCAGCAGCAGATCGGCGTCGGCCGCCTCGTCGAGCGTCGCCTCGAAAGCCTCGACCAGTTTGTGGGGCAGATCGCGAATGAAGCCGACCGTATCGGACAGGCTCACCGAGCGCGCGACACCCTCGAGGTAGAGCGCGCGCGTCGTCGTATCGAGCGTCGCGAACAGCTGGTCGGCGGCATAGGCGCCGGCCTTGACGAGCGCGTTGAAGAGCGTCGACTTGCCGGCGTTCGTATAGCCGACGAGCGAGACCCGGAATGCGCCGTTGCGCTGGCGCGCCTTGCGCTGCGTGCCGCGCTGGCGCTTGACCTTCGCGAGCCTCGTCTTCAGCGCCTTGATGCGTTCGCCGATCATGCGGCGGTCGAGTTCGATCTGCGCCTCGCCCGGGCCGCCGCGGGTGCCGATGCCGCCCTGCTGGCGCTCCAGATGGCTCCAGCGCCGCACCAGGCGCGTCGCGAGGTACTCGAGCCGGGCGAGCTCGACCTGCAGCTTGCCTTCGTGACTCTGCGCGCGCGCGCCGAAGATCTCCAGAATCAGCATCGTCCGATCGGCGACCGCGACACCCAGATGGCGCTCCAGGTTGCGCTGCTGCGCCGCCGACAGCGGCTGGTCGAAGAGCACCGCCTGTGCGCCGTGGCCGAGCACGAGCGCCTTGATCTCGTCGGCCTTGCCGGAGCCGACGAAAAGCGCCGCGTCGGGTGCCTTGCGGCGGCAGACGACGCGCTCGACGACCGCATCGCCGGCCGATTCGGCCAGCTGCGCCAGCTCGTCGAGCGTGGCATCGAACCCCGGCGCGCCAAAATCGACGCCGACCAGGATCGCGCGCGGGCGATCGCCGTCGGACGGCGCTTCGATCGGGGTTGCCGCGTCCGCGCGGCGCGTGGTCGAGTGCTTCAGCTCGCTTGGGGCGTTTCGGCCGTCTGGAAGTTCACGGCGCGCCCGGGCACCACGGTCGAGATCGCGTGTTTGTAGACCATCTGCGTCACCGTATTGCGCAGCAGGACGACATACTGGTCGAACGAATCGATGTGGCCCTGCAGCTTGATGCCGTTGACGAGGTAGATCGAAACCGGCACATGCTCCTTGCGAAGGAGGTTCAGGAACGGGTCCTGCAGCAGCTGACCTTTGTTGCTCACGATATGCTCCGTGATGATATTGAACGAGGTGACACGTTAACACAGCACCGCGCGCGACGATGTCGCCTGACGCGGCGTCTCAGCTTCGGCCGCCGCGATCCGTGAACGGATTCTTCGACGACCGCAGCTCGATGCGCAGCGGCGTGCCGACGAGCTTGAAGTGGGCCCGGATGCGGCCTTCGAGGTAGCGCTTGTAGGCATCCGTGACATGCTCGAGCGAATTGCCGTGGATGACCACGACCGGCGGTTTCATGCCGCCCTGGTGCGCGTAGCGCAGCTTGGGCCGGAATGCCCCGGCGCGCTTGGGCGCCTGGTGCAGCACCGCTTCCTGCAGCAGCCGGGTCAGCACCGGCGTGCTCATCTTCTTCACCGCCGATGCGTGGGCATCGGCGATCGCCTTCCACAGCGGCGCCAGCCCCTGGCGCTTCAGCGCCGAGATATGCGCGAGTGGCGCGAATCTCAGGAATGCGAGGCGCTGCGTGATCGAGCGCTCCAGCAGCTCGCGCTGGTAGGCGTCGACCGCGTCCCACTTGTTGACGGCGAGCACGACGGCGCGGCCGCTGTCGAGGATATAGCCGGCGATATGCGCATCCTGGTCCGATACACCCTGCGTCGCATCGAGCAGCAGCAGCACGACGTCGGCGCCGGCGATCGCCTGCAGCGTCTTGACGACCGAGAACTTCTCGACCGCCTCGAACACCTTGCCCTTGCGGCGCAGCCCGGCGGTGTCGATCAGTTCGAAGCGCTGGCCGTTGCGCTCGAACGGCACGCTGATCGCGTCGCGCGTCGTCCCCGGCTCGTCGAAGGCGACGAGCCGCTCCTCGCCGAGCCAGGTATTGATGAGCGTGGACTTGCCGACGTTCGGCCGCCCGGCGACGGCGAGCCGGATCGGCGCGTCTTCGGGTGCCGGCTCGGCTTCGTCCTCCGGTTCGAAATCGGCAAGCACGGCATCGAGCAGGCTGCGAATCCCCTGCCCGTGCGCGGCCGAAACCGGGTGCGGCTCGCCGATGCCGAGTTCGTGGAATTCGGCCAGCAGCGGCGACTCGCTCATCCCCTCGGCCTTGTTGACGGCGAGGAAGACCTTCTTGCCGGCGGATCGCAGAAAGCGCGCGATATCCGCATCCTGGCCGGCGAGGCCGCTGCGGACATCGACGACGAAGATCACCGCATCCGCTTCGGCGACCGCCTGGCGCGCCTGACGCGCCATCGCCTTGACGATGCCGGTCGTGCTGTCGGGCTCGAAGCCGCCGGTATCGACGACGATGAACTCGCGCCCGGCGTGCCGGCCATCGCCATAGTGGCGGTCGCGCGTGAGCCCGGAGAAATCGGCGACGATCGCATCCCGGCTCTTCGTGATCCGGTTGAAGAGCGTCGACTTGCCGACATTGGGCCGGCCGACGATGGCGATGACGGGCTTCATGCGCCGCTCCTGCACGCCGCGGCGGACGGTGGCGTCACTCCGGCCGGAATGCGAACAGGCCGCCGCTGCTCGTGACGACGAGGACGGTCTTGTCCGACAGCGCGGGCGCGGTCGTGATCGCGCTGCCGTCGGTCGTCAGCCGCAGCAAGGCATGGCCGTCCTCCTTGGCCAGAAAGTGGACGATGCCTTCGATATCGCCGAAGATCGCGGTGCGCCCGACGAGCAGCGGCGCGCTCAGTTCGCGATAGAGCAGCTTGTCGCTGGTCCACGCCACTTCGCCGTCCTTCGTCTGCCAGGCGGTGATCCGATCCGACCCGTCGGCGCCGACGACGATCTGCGCGTCGCCCGCGATACCCTGGTTGCCGCCGACTTTGCGCGTCCAGACGATCGAGCCGCGCTGGGCGTTCACGCAGCCGACCGCATTCTGGAATGCCCGCGCGCAGACGACATCGCCGATGCGCGCGATCGGCGCGAGCAGATCCGACAGGCGCTCGACCTCGTTGGCGCCGCGCGGCGTCGCGACCGCGACCTCCCAGCGCAGCGTGCCCTGCAGCGGATCGACGCCCGCGAGCTTCGGCCCCTGGCCGACGAGCAAGGTGTCCTTGAACGCGGCGAGCACCCCCGCCTGCAGCAGTGTCAGCGGGTCGCTCGGCCGGCGCAGCACCCACAGGCTGCGGCCGCTCTGGGCGTCGAAGGCCGAGACGACGCGGTCCACGCTCATCACGAAGACGCGATCGCCGGCGACCAGCGGCGCCGTCGCGACCCGCGCGCCGAGGCGCGCCCGCCACGCGATGCGGCCGGATTCGACGACGATCAACTCGTTGTCGCGCGAGACCACCGCGCTGTAGCGGCCGTCGCTGCCGACGCCGGCGGCCAGCGGCACGCCGACATTCGCGCGCCACAGCTCGGTACCGGTATCGGCCTGCAGCGCGAGCAGCGTGCCGTCGCTGGCGGCGACCGTGAATGTGCCTCCGCTCGAAGCCGTGCGGTTGACCGCCACCTGGAGCGGGAAGTCGACCTTCGCGACGCGCTGGCTCCAGACCTGGCGGCCGCCGATCTGCGCCGTGAGCGGCTCGAGCGGCGTCGGCTTCGGCTTGGGCGTGCCGGAGCATGCGGCCAGCAGCGCCGCGGCGGCGAGCGCGAGCCAGGCGCGGCGCGCAAGCCTCATTTCGGACTCGCACCCACGAGGCCGTCCGGCGCGGGCGCGGCGCCGAGCGCGGTCAGCTTGGCGTCGATCAGGCGCCGGTACTCGACGTTCGGATCCATCGTCTTCCACGCGCTCTGGTAGGCGGCGCGCGCCTCGTCCTTCTTGCCCTGGGCAAGCAGCACGTCGCCGCGCCGGTCGGCGGCGAGGGCGAAGAACTCCTTCGCACTGATCGCGTCGAGCTGCTTCAGCGCCTCGTCGTACTTCTTCTCTTCGAGCAGGATGCCGGCCAGACGCAGGCGCGCGATCGCCTGGTATTCGGGCTGCCCACCCTGCTCGGCGACCCACTCGAGCGTCGCCCGCGCGTGGTCGCGTTCGCCGCCGTCGTACTGCGTCTTGGCCGTCAGCAGGCCGCCCTGCTCGGCGTAGACCGTGCCCGGATAGCGATCCTTCAGATCGCCGAAGATGCGCAGCGTGCGCGCGGCGTCACCGCTCTGGGCGGCCTGCTCGAGCTGGTCGAAGATCGCGCCGGCCTTCGTCGCCTGGCTGCGCTGCCACAGATTCCAGCCGTTCCACGCCGCATAGCCGCCGAGCACTGCGATCAGCACCCAGGTGATGAGGTTGCCGTACTTGTTCCAGAACGCCTTGAGCTGGTCGAGCTGTTCCTGTTCTTCGAGGTCGAGATGGGTGGCCATGACTTTGCGGGCGGACTTCGGGCGAAGCCGCGATTATGCGTTGCGCAGGCTCGCCGCCCAGTCGGCGACGGCCGCGAGCGGCAGGTTGCGTTGCTGGGCAGCGGCGTCGCGCAAGGGCTTCACCGCGACCTCGCAGCGCGCCAGTTCGTCGGCGCCGAAGATCAGCGCGTGGCGCGCGCCGCTCACGTCGGCGCGCTTGAATTGCGACTTCATGCTGCCCCAGCCGGCCGCGCCGGCGGCATGCATCTGCACCGACAGCCCGGCGGCGCGCAGCGACTCGCAGGTGTTCATCGCCGCCGCCAGCGCATCGGGGCCGGGGACGACGGCGTAGACGTCGGGCGCCGGGCCGTCGGCCGCGATCTTCATCGCGTCGAGCAGCAGGATCATGCGCTCGATGCCCATGCCCCAGCCGACGGCCGGCGCCGGCTTGCCGCCGAGCTGCTCGATCAGCGTGTCGTAGCGCCCGCCGCCGCAGACCGTGCCCTGCGAACCGAGGTGGTCGGTGATCCACTCGAACACGGTGAGGTTGTAGTAGTCCATGCCGCGCACGAGGCGTGGGTTGACGCGGTACGGCAGGCCGGCGGCATCGAGCACGGCGCGCACGCCGTCGAAGTGGGCGAGCGATTCGGCACCGAGGAAGTCCATCAGCTTCGGCGCCGCCTCGACCATCTGTTGCATCGCCGGGTTCTTGGTGTCGAGGATGCGCAGCGGGTTGGTGTGCAGCCGCCGACGTGCGTCGGCGTCGAGCAACTCGCTGTAGCGCTCGAAGTGCTCGATCAATGCCGCGCGGTGCGCGAGGCGCTCGTCCGCCTGGCCGAGGCTGTTGATCTCGAGGCGCACGTCGCGCCCCTCGGCGAGGCCGAGGTCGCGTAAGAGCGCGCGGCACATCAAGATCTGCTCGGCATCGACATCCGGCCCGGCGTGGCCGAGCGCCTCGACGTCGATCTGGTGGAACTGGCGGTAGCGCCCCTTCTGCGGCCGCTCGTGGCGAAACAGCGCGACGTGCGACCACACCCGCAGCGGCCCGTTGTAGAGCGCGTTGTGCTCGATCACGGCGCGCACGATGCCGGCCGTCGCCTCCGGGCGCAGCGTCAGCTTGTCGCCGTTCATCGAATCCTCGAACGAGTACATCTCCTTCTCGACGATGTCGGTCACTTCGCCGAGGCCGCGCACGAAGAGCGCCGTCGGCTCGACGATCGGGGTGCGGATGTTGGCGTAGCCGTAGCGGTGCATCAGCGCGCGCACCCTGGCCTCGAACCACTCCCAGCGCGCCGATTCGGGCGGCAGCAGATCGTTCATGCCCTTGACGGCTTGCAGCGCTGCGGGGCGGGACGGTGCGGACATGGCGGCGTTGAAGGTGATGCGCGAAGGCGTGATTATCGAATCGCGCCATTCGCGGCGCGGTGCAGGCCAGCGTGGTTCAGCGCACCGGCGTGCCGGACCCGAAGCGCTTCTCGATATAGGTCTCGACGAGGGCCTGGAACTCGGTCGCGATGCCTGCGCCGCGCAGTGTCAGCGCCTTCTCTCCGTCGATGAAGACTGGCGCCGCCGGCGCCTCGCCGGTGCCCGGCAGGCTGATGCCGATATCGGCGTGCTTGCTCTCGCCCGGGCCGTTGACGATGCAGCCCATGACCGCGACC
>JACSRM010000510.1 GCA_014879745.1 Burkholderiaceae bacterium
GGCGCTCTCGTCAGTGTTCATGCGGTGTCGCCAGCGGTGGAAAGCGGTCAACTGCCGAATTTAGGTTCAATGCAAGTGGCCGCACACGGGGCAGCCGGCCTGGCGCGCGATGCGGATCTCGCTCCACGTCATCGAGCGTGCATCGAGCATCTGCAGCCGCCCGGCCAGCGACGTGCCGATGCCGGCGATCAGCTTGATCGCCTCCGCCGCCTGCAGCGTCCCGATGATGCCGACGAGCGGCGCGAATACGCCCATCGTCGCGCACTGCGTCTCTTCGAAGCTCGCATCCGGCGCGAAGATGCAGGCGTAGCAGGGGCCCGATCGCGCGTCGTAGACCGAAACCTGGCCATCGAAGCCGATCGCGGCGCCCGACACGAGCGGCCTGCCCGCCGCGACGCAGGCCGCGTTGACCGCATGGCGGGTCGCGAAGTTGTCGCTGCAATCGAGCACCACGCCGGCCGCGTCGACAAGTGGCGCAAGCGACGCGACGTCGACGCGCTGGCGCAGCGGATGAACCCGAACGTCGGGGTTGATCTCGGCGATCGCGCGCATCGCCGACTGCACCTTCGGCTGGCCGACGCTTGCAAGCCGGTGCGCGATCTGGCGCTGCAGATTGGTGAGGTCGACGTCGTCGGCGTCGGCGATCGTGATGCTGCCGATGCCGGCGCACGCGAGGTAGAGCGCAGCCGGCGAGCCCAGGCCCCCGGCACCGATCATCAGCACATGCGAGGCAAGGATCCGCTGCTGGCCCTCGATGCCGATCTCGTCGAGCAGGATGTGGCGCGAGTAGCGCAGCAGCTGGTCGTCGTTCATCGTGGGTGCATTCGAAAGGTGACGGCTCTCACCCGCAAAGAAGAACGCCCGCGATGCGGGCGGGCGTTCGGTGCGTGCTGGCCGCGGCTCAGTTCGTTCCGGTCTCGGCCCTGCGTTCGACCATCGTCTTCGAGACCATCACCGGCTGGCCCTTCAGGCGATTGAGCGCCTGCATCAGCGGAAAATCCTTCTCGCTGCCGAACTCGGGCAGCGGCTTGGGCAGCGTGTTCTTCGCGATCTCGTCCTCGAGCTTCTTGCGCGCGTCTTCACGCGCCTGCTCGCGCGCCTTGTCCTCGTGCTCGGGCCCCTGACCGCTGCTGATGTGCTTCTCGAGATCGGCCTCGCGCACGCGAAGCGCCGCAAAGACATTGCCTTCGGCCGTTTCGTCGACCATCACGTCGGGCACGATGCCGGTGGCCTGGATCGACTTGCCCGAAGGCGTGTAGTAGCGCGCGGTCGTGATCTTGAGCGCCGTATCCGGCGAAAGCTGGCGCACCGTCTGCACCGAGCCCTTGCCGAAGGTCTGCGCGCCCATGATCGTCGCGCGCTTGTTGTCCTGCAGCGCGCCGGCGACGATTTCGCTCGCCGACGCCGAGCCCTCGTTGACGAGCACGATCAGCGGCACGCGCTTGATCGCCGCCGGCAGGCTCTTGAGCGGGTCCGTGCCGCCGCGGCGCAGGTAGTACTCGGGCGCGGCCTTGAACGTCGCCTTGCTGTCGGCGACCTGGCCGTTGGTCGAGACGACGACGGCGTCGTTCGGCAGGAAGGCCGCGGCGATCGCGACCGCGCCCTCAAGCAGGCCGCCCGGGTCGTTGCGCAGGTCGAGCACGATGCCCTTGATATTCGGATCCTGCTTGTAGAGCTCGTCGACCTTGCGCACGAAATCCTCGACCGTGCGGTCCTGGAAGATGCTCAGGCGGATCCATGCATAGCCGGGTTCGACGAACTTGGCGCGCACGCTCTGCTGGCGGATCTCCTCGCGCGTGATCGTGACCGGAAAGCTGCGGCTCTCGTTCTTGCGGAAGATCGTCAGCGTGACCTTGGTGTTCGGCTCGCCACGCATCTTCTTCACCGCCTGGTCGAGCGTCAGGCCCTTGACGTAGGTGTCGTCGATCTTCGTGATCAGGTCGCCGCTCTTGAGCCCGGCGCGAAACGCCGGCGTCCCTTCGATCGGCGAGATGACCTTGACGAGGCCGTCCTCCATGCCGATCTCGATGCCGACGCCGACGAACTTGCCGGTCGTGCCCTCGCGGAATTCCTTGAACGTCTTCTTGTCGAAATACTGCGAATGCGGGTCGAGCCCGGCGACCATGCCCGAGATCGCATCGTTGATCAGCTTCTTCTCGTCGACCGGTTCCACGTAGTCGGACTTGACCATCGCGAAGACGGCGGCGAGTTGCTGCAGTTCCTCGAGCGGCAACTGGGCGACCGAATTGCGCGCGATCGCCTGCAGTTGTATCGCGCCGAGCGCACCGGCGACGACGCCGACGGCGATCCAGCCGCTGACCTTCAGTTTCGAACCCATGGCGGTACCGCTTCTAGAAAGAATGGAATGCAAGAGTGCCAGTATATGAAATCGGTTGCGTCAGTGGAGTCGCTACGGGTCCGGAAAGTTGCATCAGCCGTCACGATCGGCCGAGGGAATCTTCTCGTCATCCCGGTCGCGAACGCGCCACCGGCTCGACTCGTGCGCTCTCGAAGCGAGCGCTGCGTGCCGACAGGGCCGACTTTCGGCCCGGTGGGCCGATCCGTGCGGCCCCGGTCCGCCTCGCGAGATCACAGCATCGCACTCACCGTTCCATAAGGTGAGAAGCGTTCTCATTCATGCTTATACTCCCCGAAATCGATTCTCACAGGGGGAAGCAATGAAGATGACCGCATCGATCCGAGGGCTTTTCATGGTCGCGCTCGCGGCCCTGGCTTTGCATGCGACCGCGCAGGAGCGCGAGCTCAGCATCTACAGCGCGCGCCACTATGCGACCGACGAGGCGCTCTACGCCGCGTTCACGAAGGCGACCGGCATCCCGATCAAGCGCATCGACGCCGACGATACCGCCGTCCTCGCCCGCCTGAAGAGCGAAGGCGCGGCGAGCCCGGCCGACGTCGTGCTGCTCGTCGATGCGTCGCGCCTGTGGCGCGCCGAGGTCGATGGCCTGTTCCAGCCGGTCAAGTCGGCCGCGCTCGAGTCGCGCATCCCGGCGACGCTGCGCGGCAAGGACAGCGGCGAAGGCTCGCAATGGTTCGGCTTCTCGACCCGCGCGCGCGTCATCGTCTACAACAAGGCGACGGTCAAGCCCGCGGACGCCGCCACCTACGAAATGCTCGGCGATCCGGTGAACAAGGGCCGCGTGTGCACGCGCTCGGGCTCGCACCCGTACAACCTGTCGCTGTTCGGCGCGATGCTCGAACATATGGGCGAAGCCAGGACCAAGACCTGGCTTGCCGGCATCGTCGCCAATATGGCGCGCGCGCCCAAGGGCGGCGATACCGACCAGATCCGCGCCGTCGCGAGCGGAGAGTGCCAGGTCGCGCTGACGAACTCGTACTACTTCGCGCGCCTGATGCGCTCGACCAAACCCGAGGACAAGGCGGTCGTCGAGAAGGTCACGCTCGTATTCCCCGATCAGGCGAGCTTCGGCACCCACGTCAATATCGCCGGCGGCGCCGTCGCCCGCCACGCGAAGAACCGCGACGCGGCGGTGAAGTTCCTCGAGTACCTCGCGAGCGACGATGCGCAGCGCCACTTCGCCGACGGCAACAACGAGTGGCCGGTCGTCAAGGGCCTGAAGATCGCGAACCCGGCGCTCGACGCGCTGGGTCCGTTCAAGGCCGACACGGTGCCGGTCTCGGTGATCGGCATGAACCAGGTCAAGGTGCAGCGCCTGCTCGACGAGGTCGGCTACAAATAGCCTGGGCCGCTATGCCGCGTCGCGCGCGAAGGTGACGACGTGGTCGACTTCGGGGCGGATGCCGATCCACTCGCCGATCGCATGGTCGTGGTGTGACGGCACCTGCGCGAGCACGCGCTCGCCGCTCGCGAGCCGCAGCGTGTAGATGAAGCGCGCGCCCTGGAACGCCTTGCGCTCGATGCGCGCGCGCACCGGCGAGGCGTCGTCGTGCACGATGTCGTCGGCGCGCAGCAGCAGGTCGCAGCAGCCGTCGGGGTAGGCGTCGGGCAGCGGGCACTCGGCGGCGTCGGTCAGGTCGCCGAGCGCGGTGCGAACGACCGGCCCGCCTGCTGCCGCGACGATGCGCGCCGGTGCGAACACGCCGTGGCCGATGAACTCGGCGACGAAGCGGCACGCCGGGCGGTGGTAGAGCGCATAGGCGTCGTCCCACTGCAGCAGCCGGCCTTCGCGCATGACGCCGATGCGGTCGCCGACGGCGAATGCCTCCTGCTGGTCGTGGGTGACGAAGAGCGCGGTCGTCGCGCTTGCCTTGAGGATCGTGCGCAGCTCCTGCGCGAGGCGTTCGCGCAGTTCGACGTCGAGGTTCGAGAACGGCTCGTCCAGCAGCAGCAGCCGCGGCCCGGGCGCGAGCGCGCGGGCGAGCGCGACGCGCTGCTGCTGGCCGCCCGACAACTGGTGTGGCGCGCGCTGCGCGGCGTCGGCGAGGCCGACCAGATCGAGCACCTCCTGGACCCGCTGCGAACGCGCATCGCGCGCCAGATGGGCGAGGCCGAAGCCGACATTGCGCTCGACGCTCAAGTGCGGAAACAGCGCGTAGTCCTGGAAGACCATGCCGATGCGACGCGCCTCGGGCGCGAGATGAATGCCGCGCGGCGCGTCGGCAAGTGTCTCGTCGCCGATCGCGATGCGTCCGTGCGCGAGCTGCTCGAGCCCGGCGATCACCCGCAGCAAGGTCGTCTTGCCGCAGCCCGACGGCCCGATCAGGACGCCGATATCGCCGGCCGGCAAGGCGAAGGAAGCGGCCCGCACCGCCGGTTTCGCGATCGCGCCGGGGTAGGTGACCGACACCTGGTCTAGCGCGAGGAACATGCTTCGTATGATACGCAGCGCAATGAAGACGATTCTCGTTCCCGGCACGAACCGGCCGGCCCTGCAGCAGCCGCTGCGGCACGCCGGCGCGGCCTGACGCGCGGCCGGCAGCCCAGGCTTCGACCGCCCGCCCGCAACCGCTCGCGCACGCACCACCGAGCTCATGCTGCGCGTCGTCACCGTCCTGTGCCTGCTGCTTGCGGTGCCGGTGCTGTGCGTGCTCGGCGCGTGGCTCGCATTCGACGCCGCGAGCCTCGAGACGCTGCGCCATCAATGGCGCACCGTGCTGCCCGAATACCTGTGGAATACCGGCCGCCTCGCGCTCGGTGTCGGCATCGGCGTCGCCTTGCTCGGCGGGGCGACGGCCGCCGCGGTGACGCTGTTCGAGTTTCCGCTGCGCCGGCAGTTCGAATGGGCCTTGCTGCTGCCGCTGGCGATGCCGGCCTACGTGCTGGCCTACGCCTACACCGATTTCCTGCAGTTCAGCGGTCCGCTGCAGACCGCGCTGCGCGCGACGAGCGGCGTGCAGCGCGCGCTGTGGCCCGATGTGCGCAGCCTGCCCGGCGCGACCGTGCTGTTCGTGCTGTGCCTCTACCCCTACGTCTACCTGCTCGTGCGCGCCGCGCTCGGCGAGCGCGCGGTGCCGCTGATGGAGGCGGCGCGGCTGCTCGGTGCGGGCAGCGTGCGGCGGGTACGCGCCGTCGCGCTGCCGCTGGCGCGCCCGGCGCTCGCCGCCGGCGTCGCGCTCGCGCTGATGGAAACGCTCGCCGACTACGGCGTCGTCTCCTACTTCGGCGTGCCGACCGTGACGACCGGCATCTACCGCGCCTGGCTCGCGATGGACGACCGCATCGCCGCATCGCAGCTGGCGTCGATCCTGCTCGCCGGTGTCGCGCTGCTGATGTGGTTCGAACGCCGGGCACAGCGCCGGCTGCGCTTCGCGCCCGCGCGGCGCGGTGCGGCCCACGGCGCCGAGGCGCGGCCGATCGCGCTGCGCGGTGCCGGCGCGGCGCTCGCCTTCGGCCTGTGCCTGCTGCCGGTGCTGCTCGGCTTCGTGCTGCCGGTGCTCGTGCTGCTGCGCCTCGTTGCGCAGGAGATGCAGGCCGCGGGCGGGCTGGCCTTCGCCGCCTGGCCGCGCTTCCTGCACTGGGGCTGGACCAGCCTGCACCTCGCGTTGACGGCGAGCGTCGCCGCCGTCGCGCTGTCGCTACTGCTTGCCTTCGCGAATCGCGCCCAGGCCGGCGCCTCGCTGCGCGTTGCGACGCGCGTCGTCTCGCTCGGCTACGCGGTGCCGGGGGCGGTGATCGCGGTCGGCATCCTGCTGCCGGTCGGCTGGCTGCAGCAAGTCGCGCCCGGCGCCGGCACGACGGCGCTCGTCACCGGCACGACGTTCGGCCTGCTGTATGCGTACCTGGTGCGCTTCTCGGCGGCGTCGTTCCAGTCGATCGAAGCCGGCTATGCACGCCTGCCGGCGAGCGTCGACGAGGCGGCGCGCACGCTCGGCACCTCCCGCTGGCGGATGTTCGTCGAACTGCACGCGCCCTTGCTGCGCCGGCCGGCGCTGGCCGCCGCGCTGCTCGTCTTCGTCGACGTCATGAAGGAGTTGCCGGCGACGCTGCTGCTGCGCCCGTTCGACAGCGACACGCTCGCCGTCGTCGCCTACCAGCTCGCGCGCGACGAGCGCCTCGGCGAGGCCGCGCTGCCGTCGATCGCGATCGTCGTCGTCGGCCTGATCCCGGTGCTGCTGCTTTCGGCGGCGATCCGCGGCAGTCCGGCCCCCAGCCAGGCAAGCCTGCTGCCGGCGAACGCCTGAGAGGCTGAGAGTCTTTCGGACATGCCCGCTCGACACGCCAGAACGCGCCCGCTCGGCGTTGCAAATGCTCGCCATAGCCCGAGCTATGG
>JACSRM010000252.1 GCA_014879745.1 Burkholderiaceae bacterium
TGGGCGAAGGGGGTGGGGGTGGCCATCGTGCTCATGCTCAGAAGCTGAAGTCCTTCAGCGCATCGGGCATCTCGGACTGCATCACCTGGGCCTCGTGGGCCGCATAGCTGGCGGCATCCCAGAGCTCGAAATGGCTGCCCATGCCCAGCAGCATCACGTCCTTGCTGAGCCCGGCAGCCGCACGCAGCTCGGGCGAGATCAGCACGCGGGCTGCGCTGTCGATCTCGACATCCATCGCATTGCCCAGGAAGACGCGCTTCCAGCCGGATGCCGACATGGGCAGCGCGGCGATCTTGTCGCGGAAGGTTTCCCAGGCCGGTCGCGGGAAGACCATCAGGCAGCCCTCGGGGTGCTTGGTGATGGTCAGCTGCCCGGCACACAGCGCCTGCAGCACCTCGCGGTGGCGTGTCGGGACGGCCATGCGCCCCTTGGCCTCCATCGCCAAGGCTGATGCCCCCTGAAACACAAAATTCGCCACGGCGACCCACTAAATTGCACTTTTCCCCACTTTACTTGCCGAGTTGGCCCAGGTCAAGGCAAATCGGAGTTTTTCCCAATCAAATCAAGCACTTAGAACGGATTGTTGCAGGCGATCCGCAAAGGAAACCGTTCAAAAATAAGGACTTGCAGAGGGGTGTGGAAGTGCTGGATGAGGTTCCAGCCGCCGCCGAGCGCTAGACCTTGTAGGTCGACAGCAGGATGCTGGTCTCGGTGTTGGCGATGCCCTCGATCAGCCGTATGCCGCTGAGCACCCGGTCGAAGGCTTCCAGGCTGTCGGCGCGCAGCTCGGCCACCAGGTCCCAGCGGCCATTGGTGCTGTGCAGCGCGGCCACATTGGGATGGCCGCGCAACTCGCGCAGCACCTCGCCCGCGCGGTTGCCCTCCACCGCGATGCTCATCAGCGCGCGGATGCGCTGGGCTTCGGCCGCCGGCTTCAGGCGCACGCTATAGCCCACGATCACACCGTCGCGCTCGAGCCGGGCGATGCGGTTCTGCACCGTGGCCCGCGACACCCGCAGCTGCTTGGCCAGGGCCACGACCGGGGTGCGGGCGTTGTCGCGCAGCAAGGCGATCAACTCGCGATCGGTATCGTCAACATTGGACATAACGCCAATATAAGCGAGCAATTTGCTTTGCAACCAGAACAAATTGAGCGCTTTGCCATCTTTTCGTTAGCCTCACTCCTCTCCAGAATTTGCGCAAAGCGGCCTGCCAGGCCGCCGGCCCCGCGACGGAGATCCCGATGACCCGCTTTGTAGACGTACCCGCCCTGACCCAGCTGCTGCAGCGCAAGGGCGTGGCGCCCTTCATGAAGGATCTGGCCGACTGCCTGCGCGAGGACTTTCTGCGCTGGGAGGATTTCGACAAGTCGGCCCGCGTGGCCAGCCATTCCGAGGTCGGCGTGATCGAGCTGATGCCGGTGGCCGACGATCGGCTTTTCGCGTTCAAGTATGTCAACGGCCACCCCCGCAATACCGCAGCCGGGCTGCCGACGGTGATGGCCTTCGGCGTGCTGGCGGATGTGGCGACCGGCGTGCCGCGTCTGCTGTCCGAACTGACGATCCTGACCGCGATCCGCACTGCCGCGATGTCGGCGCTCGCCGCGCGCAGGCTCGCGCGAGCGCAAAGCCGGGTCATGGCGATCATCGGCAACGGCGCCCAGAGCGAATTCCAGGCGATCGCATTTCGCGATCTGGTCGGCATCCGCGAGCTACGCCTGTTCGATGTCGATGCGGCGGCGACGGCCAAGCTGGCTGCCAATCTGGTCGGCCAGGGCTTGAAGGTGACGATCTGCAGCGGCACCGCGGACGCCGTGCGCGGCGCCGATATCGTCACCACGCTGACCGCCGACAAGCAGTTGGCGACGATCATCACGCCCGCGATGATCGAGCCGGGGATGCATCTGAATGCGGTCGGCGGCGACTGCCCGGGCAAGACCGAGCTCGATCGCGGCGTGCTCGAAGGCGCGGCGGTATTCGTCGAATACGAGCCGCAGTCGCGCATCGAGGGCGAGATCCAGCAGATGGCGGCCGATTTCGAGGTCACCGAGTTCTGGCGCGTGCTGACCGGAGAAAAGCCCGGCCGCACGAGCGCCGCACAGGTGACGGTATTCGATTCGGTCGGCTTCGCGCTGGAGGATTTCTCGGCGCTGCATTTCGCCCGCGATGCGGCGGCCGAGCTCGACATCGGCAGCATCATCGAACTCGTCCCGCGCAGCACGGACCCGAAGAACCTGTTCGGCGCGCTCGGCATCGAAGCGCCGGCCGGCGCGGCGCGCAAAGTGCCCACACCGGCGGGCGCAAACTTGGCACACTTCGGCTGAGCCGCCTTCGACCGGGGTTGCGCGCGTCCGCCCGGACGCCGCGGACGCGTTCGCGGGCCCTCACGACCGCCAACCCTGCGCCGCGCCCATCCGATGTCCACGCTGCTGACTCCCGCACTGTCCATCTCCGCGCTGCGCAGCGCGATCCGCGCCGCCACGCGCCGCCCCGAGCCCGATCTGCTGCCCGCGCTGGTCGAGCAGGCGACGCTTTCGCCCGAGCAACAGGCCGATGTCGAGGCGCTCGCGCTGCGCATCGCGGGCGGCGTTCGCGAGCGCGCCGTGGCGAGCGGGCGTGCCGGCCTGGTGCAGAGCCTGCTGCAGGAATTTGCGCTCAGTTCGCAGGAAGGCGTCGCGTTGATGTGCCTGGCCGAGGCCTTGCTGCGCATCCCCGATGCGGCGACGCGCAACGCGCTGATCCGCGACAAGATCGGCACCAGCGACTGGCAGGCGCACCTCGGACACAGCCCGTCGCTGTTCGTCAATGCCGCGACCTGGGGCCTGCTCGTCACCGGCAAGCTCGTCGCGACGCACAGCGATACGGGGCTCTCGACCGCCTTGCGCCGCGTCGTCTCGCGCGGCGGCGAACCACTCATCCGCAAGGGTGTCGATATGGCGATGCGCCTGATGGGCGAGCAGTTCGTGACCGGCGAGACGATCGACGAAGCGCTCGCCAACGCCCGCGCGCGCGAGGCCGAGGGCTTTCGCTATTCGTACGACATGCTCGGCGAGGCGGCGATGACGGCGCGCGACGCCCAGGCCTACCTCGCCGCCTACGAGCGGGCGATCCACGCGATCGGCCGCGCGGCCGCCGGCAAGGGGGTGATCGAGGGGCCGGGCATCTCGATCAAGCTGTCGGCGCTGCACCCGCGCTACAGCCGCGCCAAGGTCGGGCGCGTGATGGCCGAGCTCTATCCGCGCCTGTTCCAGCTCGCGCAGCTCGCCCGCCAGGTCGATATCGGCCTGAATATCGACGCCGAGGAAGCCGACCGCCTCGAGCTCTCGCTCGACCTGCTCGAGCGGCTCGCCTTCGAGCCGGCGCTGGCCGGCTGGAACGGCATCGGCTTCGTCATCCAGGCCTACCAGAAGCGCTGCCCGGCGGTCGTCGACTGGCTCGTCGACCTCGGCCGCCGAAGCGGCCGCCGGCTGATGGTGCGGCTCGTGAAGGGCGCCTACTGGGACTCGGAGATCAAGCGCGCGCAGCAGGACGGCCTCGACGGCTACCCGGTCTATACCCGCAAGGTGTACACCGATATCGCCTATATCGCCTGCGCGCGCAAGCTGCTGGCGGCGCCGGATGCGGTCTACCCGCAGTTCGCGACGCACAACGCGCAGACCCTGGCGAGCGTGCACCGCATCGCGCTCGATCTCGGCCGGGCGGCCGCCGATGCCTACGAATTCCAGTGCCTGCACGGCATGGGCGAGCCGCTGTACGAGCAGGTCGTCGGTTCGGTGGCGGACGGCAGGCTCGGCCGCGCCTGCCGCATCTATGCTCCGGTCGGCACCCATGAGACGCTGCTCGCCTATCTCGTGCGCCGGCTGCTCGAGAACGGCGCCAACACCTCGTTCGTCAATCGCATCGCCGACCGCGACCTGCCGCTTCCCGAACTGGTCGAAGACCCGGTGCGCAGCGTGATGAAACTGGCGGCGATCGAAGGCGGCACGGTCGGCCTGCCGCATCCGGCGATCGCCCTGCCGCGCGCGCTGTTCGGCGCGGCGCGCACGAATTCGCGCGGCCTCGACCTGGCCGACGAGGCGACGCTGCAATCGCTGTCGCAGGCGCTCGCGGCGTCCGGCGACCGGCGCTGGCAGGCCGAACCGCTGCTCGGCGCCGAGGCGCCGGCCGGCGCACCCGGCACGACGCTTTGCGTGCACAACCCGTCCGATCGCGGCGACGAGGTCGGGTCGGTCCGGGTGGCGACGCCCGCGGAGGTCGACGCGGCAATCGGCTGCGCGGTGCGCGCCGCGCCGGGCTGGGCGGCGACCGCACCCGGCGAACGCGCCGCCCGGCTCGAAGCGGCAGCCCAGCACCTCGAGGCCGACGCCCAGGCGCTGATCGCGCTGCTCGTGCGCGAAGCCGGCAAGACCTGCGCGAACGGCGTCTCCGAGGTGCGCGAGGCGGTCGACTTCCTGCGCTACTACGCGCAGCAGGTGCGGCGCGATTTCGACAACGCGACGCACGCGCCGCTCGGCGCGGTCGTCTGCATCAGCCCGTGGAACTTCCCGCTCGCGATCTTCACCGGCCAGGTCGCCGCCGCGCTCGCCGCCGGCAATACCGTACTCGCCAAGCCGGCCGAGCAGACGCCGCTCGTTGCCGCCGCCGCGGTGCGCGCGCTGTGGGCGGCCGGCGTGCCGCGCGACGCCCTGCAACTGCTGCCCGGGCCGGGCGAGAGCGTCGGCGCCGCGCTGGTCGCCGACGCGCGCGTGCAGGGCGTGCTCTTCACCGGGTCGACCGAGGTCGCGCGCCTGTTGCAGCGCTCGCTCGGCAGTCGCCTGGGCGCGCACGGCCAGAGCGTGCCGCTCGTCGCCGAGACCGGCGGCCAGAACGCGATGATCGTCGACTCGTCGGCGCTCGCCGAGCAGGTCGTCGCCGACGCCGTCGCATCCGCCTTCGACAGCGCCGGCCAGCGCTGCTCGGCGTTGCGCGTGCTGTGCGTGCAAAGGGACGGCGCCGAGCGGCTGATCGAGATGCTCAAGGGCGCGGTCAGCGAACTGCGCGTCGGCGACCCGCGCCGGCTCGCGGTCGATGTCGGGCCCGTGATCGACACCGAGGCGCAGGGCACGATCGAACGCCACATCGCGGCGATGCGCGCCAAGGGCCATACGGTATCGCGCCCGGCGGCGATCGACGGCGAAGCGACCGCCCGCGGCAGCTTCGTGCCGCCGGCAGTGATCGAGATCGACCGCATCGACGAGCTGCAGCGCGAGGTCTTCGGCCCGGTGCTGCACGTGCTGCGCTACGAGCGCGACGCGCTTGCGCAACTGCTGGAGCGGATCAACGCGACCGGCTACGGCCTGACCTTCGGCGTCCACACCCGGATCGACGAGACGCTCGCCCAGGCCGTGCATGCGGCGCGCGCGGGGAATCTCTACGCCAACCGCAACGTCGTCGGCGCCGTCGTCGGCGTGCAGCCGTTCGGCGGCGAGGGGCTGTCGGGCACCGGCCCGAAGGCCGGTGGCCCGCTGTACCTGCTGCGGCTGCTCGCGACGCACCCAGCCGATGCAGCGCGGCGTGCGATCGATGGCGCGGGCAGCGCCGGCCAGCCGCCGCTGCGCGGCTGGACGCCAGCAGCCGCCGATGACGACGCGCGAACCGCGCGCGACGCGCTGCGCGATTGGGCAGGATCACGCGGCGATGAACATCTTGCGCAGACCTGCGAAACGCTCGCCGGACTCGCGCCCGAGACCGGCTGGCGCAGCCTTGCCGGGCCGACCGGCGAAGCGAATCTGTATGCCGCGCGGCCGCGCGAGGCGGTGCTGTGCCTGGCGCACGCCGGCACGCCGGGCGACGCCGATCGGCTCACGCAGCTTGCCGCCGTATTCGCGGTCGGCGCGCTGGCCATCTGGCCGGCCGACGCGCGCCCGCTCTGGGAGCAACTGCCGCACGCGGCGCGCGAGCGCGTCTCGCTCGCGCAGGACTGGCGCGCCGAGGCGGTCCGCTTCGACGCCGTGCTGCACCACGGCAAGGACGACGCGCTGCTCGCGCTGCAGGCAGCGCTCGCGCAGCGTCCGGGGCCGATCGTCGGCATCACCTCGCTTGCGCCGGGCGCAACGAATGTGCCGCTGGAGCGGTTGCTGATCGAGCGATCGCTTAGCATCAATACCGCTGCGGCGGGCGGCAACGCGAGCTTGATGACGATTGGCTGAGGCAGCCGCCTCGTCACCGCAACCCGCACCGGCACCGGCGCCACGGCGCCTGCCCACAGCGCAAACCCTGCGACTCGGCATGGCGTGCGGGGTCGCGCATTCGAGCCAGATTCACTGACCAAGGGGGAGAAATAGATGAGCGTGACGCCACCCGAGATGCTGGCCCTGCAGCGTCTGTACCACTGGGAGAAGACGTCCCCGAACCGCATCGCATTGACCCAGCCGATGGGCGACGGCGCGGTCCGCGACATGACCTGGGGCGAG
This sequence comes from Burkholderiaceae bacterium, assembly GCA_014879745.1. GTDB lineage: Bacteria > Pseudomonadota > Gammaproteobacteria > Burkholderiales > Burkholderiaceae_C > CAIKUF01. Next base: position 6,452 of record JACSRM010000252.1, read on the forward strand.
GTCGCGGGCGAGGTGCGCAAGATGGCGAGCTACCTGCAGGCGCAGGGCTGGGAGCCGGGCTCGCGGGTCGCGATCCTGTCCAAGAACTGCGCCTGGTGGATCATGAGCGATCTCGCGATCTGGATGGCCGGCCACGTCTCGGTGCCGCTGTATCCGACGCTCGCGGCGCAGACAGTGCGCCAGATCCTCACCCACAGCGAATCCAGGGCCTGCTTCATCGGCAAGCTCGACGGCTGGGAGCAGATGAAGCCGGGGGTGCCGGACGGCATGCTGTGCCTGAGCTATCCGCTCTCGCCCCCCGACGCGCGCGCTGCGTATCCGGGCTGGGACACGATCTGCAAGCAGACCGCGCCACTCGCCGGCAACCCGGTGCGCGAGGCCGACGAGTTGGCGACCCTGATCTATACCTCGGGCACGACCGGCATGCCCAAGGGCGTGATGCATAGCTTCGGCAATTTCGCCTGGGCGCTGGACGCCGGCATCAAGCGCCTGCCGATGGGCGCCGAGGACCGCATGCTGTCGTACCTGCCGCTCGCCCACGTCGTCGAGCGGGTGCTCGTCGAGCACGGCTGGCTGCGCACCGGCATGCGGATCTATTTCGCCGAGTCGCTCGATACCTTTGCGGCTGACTTGCAGCGCGCGCGGCCGACGATCTTCTTCTCGGTGCCGCGGCTGTGGGTGAAGTTCCAGCAGGGGGTGCACCACAAGATGCCGCCGGCCAAGCTCGACCGCCTGTTGTCGATTCCGATCGTCGGCGGCATCGTGCGGCGCAAGGTGATGAAAGCGCTCGGCCTGGACGCCTGCCGCATCGCGGCCGGCGGCGCGGCGCCGATGCCGGTCGCCCTGCTGCAGTGGTACAGCAGGCTCGGCCTGGATATCAACGAGGGCTACGGCATGACCGAGAACCTCGCCGTCTCGCACATCACCGTGCCAGGCAGGAACCAGCAGGGCAGCGTCGGGCCGGCCTACGAAGGCGTCGAGGACCGGATCGACCCCGAGACCGGCGAGATCCAGATGCGCAGCCCGGCGCTGATGCTGGGCTACTACAAGGAACCCGAAAAGACGCGCGAGGCGATGACCGCGGACGGCTGGCTGCGCACCGGCGACAAGGGCAGCATCGACGGCGAAGGCGTGCTGCGCATCACCGGCCGCGTGAAGGATCTGTTCAAGACCGGCAAGGGCAAATATGTCGCCCCGGCGCCGATCGAGGACAAGCTCGTGATGCACGAGGCGATCGAGGCCTGCGTCGTCGCCGGTGCCAACCTGGGGCAACCGCTGGGCATCCTGATGCTCAGCGCCGAATACGTCACCCGCGCCGCCGATCCGGGCGCGCGCGCCGAGCTCGAGCAGTCGCTGACCACCCATCTCGCATCCGTCAACGCAACGCTCGACCCGCACGAGCAGCTGAAGTGCCTGGTCGTGGCGGTCACGCCCTGGACCGTAGAGAACGACATCATCACGCCGACCTTCAAGGTCAAGCGCAACCGGATCGAGGACCTGTACGCCAAGGACTACGAGCCCTGGGAGTCGTCGGGCAAGAAGGTGATCTGGCAGAACGCTTGACGCCCGCGGCCGGATCGACGCCGGTGCGTCGCGCCTGGCCCATGGCCGATCCGATGCTACGCTTGCCGTCTCGATCCACGCACAGGGAGTAGAAGCCTTGAAGCTCTCCGAACTGATCAGCCCGGCGATGCGCCACACCGGCATGGGCGCGGTGATGAACGGCGCCAGCTTCGTCACGCGGCTGCTGCCGTTTCCGCAACCGACGCTGATGGTCGGCCCGGGCTCGAGCGCGCGGCTCGGCGAATCGATCGCCGGCATGGGCTACCAGAAGATCCTGATCGTCACCGACGCCATCATCGTCAAGCTCGGGCTGACGAAGGCGCTCACGCAGGCGCTCGAAGCGGGAGGCGTCGCCTACGTCGTGTTCGACCGCATCACGCCCGACGCGCCGATCCCGCTCATCGAGGAAGGCCTCGCATTCTTCAAGGAGCACGATTGCGACGCGATCGTCGCCTTCGGCGGCGGCTCGGCGATGGACGCGGCCAAGGTCATCGCGGTCGCCGCCAACAACCCCAAGCCGCTGCGCGCGCTGGCCGGCTATTTCAAGGGCCGCAACAGCCCGGTGCCGATCTACGCCGTGCCGACCACCGCCGGCACCGGCAGCGAGGTCACCGTCGCCGCCGTCGTCTCCGATCCCGAGCGGCACAAGAAGCTCGTCGTGATGGACCTGCGCGTCGTGCCGCGCATGGCCGCGCTCGACCCCGAGCTGATGACCGGGCTGCCGCCGGCCATCACCGCCGCGACCGGCATCGACGCGCTGACGCACGCGGTCGAGGCCTACCTCGGCAAATGGGCGACGGCCTACACCGACAGCATGGCGCTGTCGGCGGTCGGCATGATCTTCGAGAACCTGCCCGTCGCCTACGCCGACGGCAGGAATCTCGCGGCGCGCGAGAAGATGGCGCTCGCGTCGACCTACGCCGGGCTCGCGTTCACGCGCGCCAATGTCGGCTACGTGCACGCGATCGCGCACCAGTTCGGCGGCCTGTATCACACGCCGCACGGCTTGGCCAACGCGATCATGCTGCCGCACGTGCTCGACTATTCGGCGCCGGTCGCGACCGCACGCCTCGCGCAGCTCGCGCTGCGCGCCGGGCTCGGCAGGGAAGACGAGAGCGAGGACGACCTCGCCGACCGCTTCATTGCCGGCGTGCGCGAGCTGAACCGACGGCTCGGCATTCCGACGACGCTCGACGCATTGCGCGAAGAGGATATTCCGGCCCTCGCGCAGGCCGCGTGCGAGGAGGCGCTGCTCGGCTACCCGGTGCCGCGCTATATGGATCAGGCGACGTGCGAGGCGATCATCCGCAAGGTGCTGCCGCGGGCCGGCGCCGGCGATGCAGACGCCGCGCCGCGAAAGCGCAAGACCGCGCCGCGCAAGGCGGCAACGAAGGCGGCCGCGAAGACGGCGGCAAAGACTGCGTCCACGGCCAAGAAAGCCGCGCCGCGCGCACGCAAGCCCCGGACGGTCGCCTGACCGCCGATCCTGTTTCCCACCCACTTCCGAGGATCGCCAACATGAAGAAGATCGTCAGCGTGACGATGGGCTCGTCCAGGTCCGATTTCGCGTTCGAGGCCGACTTTCTCGGAGAGCACTTCGAGGTCCAGCGTCTCGGCGCGGACGGCAACTCGAAGAAGGCGTGGGAACTGCTGCGGCGCCAGCAGGCGAGCGCCGATGCGATCGGCCTGGGCGACGTCGCCGACCACTGCCACGTCGGCACGACGACGATCGTCAACCGCGCGACGCAAAGCCTGCTCAACGTCGTCACGCGCGTGCCGGTGACGACCGGCGCGACGCTGCGCCGGCTGCTGCAGGTCAACGCCGTGCGCCACGTGCAGCGCGAGCTGGGCAGCTACTTCAACAACAACATCGTCGTCTTCCTGAGCGGGATGCGCAACTACGAGATCGCGGTCGCGCTGTCGGACTATACGAAGAACCTGAGCTTCGCCGACCCGGTGTACCAGGCCGGCTCGCCGCTTTTGCTCACCTCGCTGGCGCAGCTCGAGCTGTACGCCAAGGGCAACGAGTACATCGCCGGCCTCAAGCCGTGGCGGATGCTCGAAAAATCCTTCGCCGGTCTGAAGAATATGCGCGTCGCGCGCGCGGTGGGCAACGCGCATGTCGTCGTCGGCAGCTTCGACGAGATCAAGGCGGTGGGGTCACAGGCCAACCTCGACGGCAAGACGCTCATCACCTCGGCGGTCGACGACGAGCAGCTTGCCTTCTACAAGAAGTGCAGGGTCAACCTCGTGATCGACGTTTCGCCCAAGCTGTTCGATCACGTCGTCGGCGTCGAAACGCTGGAGGCGATGATCCTCGCCAAGCTCGGCCGGCCGGCGGAGGAGATCGCCGACGAGGATTTCGCCGAGATCATCGCCGAGCTGGGCCTGCAGCCGCGGCTGCTGCACCCGACCGGCAAATTCCGCAATATCCGCCGCTTCGCCTTCGTCATCCACCCGCTCAGCCAGGAGCTGATCCGCAAGAATGCGGCGCTGCCCAAGGGCACGCCCAAGTTCGTCATGGACCAGGTCGAGACGCTGGCCGCGCACATGCCGCCGGTGGTCTACTGCAAGATGGAGAATATCGTGTCGCCGACCGGCTCCGAGGCCGAAGGCTGGCTCATCCTGGTCGGCGGCACGCCCAAGGAGATGCTCGCGCGCAGCCCCGAGTTCACCTACCGCCGGCTGCTCGCCGCGGCCGATATGGCCGAGGAGATGGGCGCACAGATCATGGGCCTGGGCGCATTCACGAAGGTCGTCGGCGACGCCGGCATCACCGTCGCGCGGCGTGCCCCGCTGCCGGTGACGACCGGCAACAGCTATTCGGCATCCGGCGCGCTGTGGGCCGCGGCCGACGCGATGCGCCGCATGGGCCTCGTCACGCTGGACCCGAAGACGAAGAAGGTGAAGGCGAAGACGATGGTGATCGGCGCGTCGGGGTCGATCGGCTCGGTCAGCGCGCGGCTGCTCGCGATGGCGTTCGACGAAGTGGTCATTGCCGGGCGCGACATGGGCAAGCTCGAGCAGTTGAAGGCGTCGATCCTGCTGGATACGCCCGACGCCAACGTGATCTGCTCGACCGACTACGACGCGCTGCTCGCCGATATGGACATGATCGTCACCAGCACCTCGGGCGCGGGCAAGAAGATCCTCGACATCACGAAGGTCAAGCCCGGTTGCGTCATCACCGACGTCGCCCGCCCGCTCGACCTGCCGCCCGAGGAGGTCGCCAAGCGGCCCGACGTGCTCGTCATCGAATCGGGCGAGATCGAACTGCCGACCAAGGTCAGGGGCCTGAAGAATATCGCGCTGCCGCCGAATGTGATCTACGCCTGCCTCGCGGAGACGATCGTGCTCGCGCTCGAGGGCCGCTTCGAGGTCTTCACGATCGGCCGCGATACGGAGTGGGAGAAGGTCAAGGAGATCTACAAGCTCGGCCTCAAGCACGGCATGAAGCTGTCGGCGATCTCGGGCGTGAACGGCGTCTACAGCGATGCCGATATCGCGAAGGTGGTCGCACTCGCGAAGAAGGCGCGGCTGACGTGGAAGGGCGGCGCCGCCGCGCCGGAACCGGCGCCGAAACCGGCGCGCAAGGCGGCCGGCAAGGCGCCGGCGAAGAAGTCTGCCGCGAAGAAGACCGCTGCCGCGCCTGCGAAGAAGGCGGCGTCGAAGAAGGCCGCTGCGAAAAAGGCCTCCGCAGCGCCAGCGAAGAAGTCAGCGGCGAAGCGCTGACCCGCGCAGCGCGCGCGCTACCCGAGGCCCCGCACCAGCATTGCCGCGGCCAGATCCTCGAGCGCGGTGCCGACCGACTTGAAGACGGTGCGTTCGCCCGCCGCACTGCGGCCGGGCGCTTCGCCGCGCGCGAGCGTCGCGAGCGTTCCGGCGATATCGTCGGCGCGGATCACGCCGCGCGCGAGCGGCCCGATCAGATCGCCGCTCTTGGCCAGCGCCTCTTCGGTATCGATATAGACCCGCGCGCCGGCAAAGCAGTCGTCGTCGGCCTCGCGCATCGCCGGCGTGAAGCTGCCGATCAGGTCGAGGTGGCTGCCGGCGCGCAGCCAGCGGCCCCTCACGACCGGCTCGGTCGCAAGCGTCGCGCAACTGACGATATCGGCCGCGCCGACCGCGGCCTGCAGATCGGCCGCAGGGCGGGCGTCGAAACCCTGACTGCGCAGTTCATCGGCGAGCGCCCCGGCGCGCGCGGCCACGCGCGCCCACACCGTGACGCGGCGGATCGACGGCCGCACGACGCCCATCGCCTCGGGCAGCAGCCGCGCGACGCGTCCGGCGCCGACGACGAGCAGCGTCCTCGCCTGCGGCGCGGCCAGCGCCGATGCGGCCAGCGCCGACGCCGCCGCGGTGCGGCGCGCGGTGATCTGGTCGCCGTCGATCAGCGCCAGCGGCGCCCCGGTCTGCGCGTCGTGCAGCACGTAGCTCGCGTGCAGCGCCGGCAGGCCGCGCGCGGTATTGCCGGGCGCGATATTGACGATCTTCACGCCGTACGCACGCCCGGCCTGCCAGGCCGGCATGATGAGCGACGTGACGGCCTCGGCCGCCGACCCGACCGGCGCCTCGATGCGATGGATGTGGCGCGGCGGGACGTCGCAACCGGCGGCGAACATCTCGCGCAGCGCCGGGATCAGCCGCTCGAAGGGCAGCGCCTCGCGCGTCGCTTCGGCGTCGAAGACCTGCATGCCGATCCTCAGCGATAGCTCGCGAGCAGGATGCTCGTCTCGGTATTCGCGATGCCCTTGATCAGGCGCACGCGGTCGAGCACCTTCGACAGCTCGGTCGTCGATTCGGCGCGCAGTTCGGCGAGCAGATCCCAGCGGCCGTTGGTATCGTGCAGCGCGGCGACGCCGGGCTCGCCGAGCAGGCTCGCGACGACCTCGCGCGTCTGGTTGCCGTCGACCAGCACGCCCATCCAGGCCCGAATCTGGTTCGGCACGGCGTCCGGCCGCAGCAGCACCGAATAGCCGACGATGAGCTGCGCGTCCTCGAGCTTGCGCAGCCGGTTCGTCACCGTGCCGCGCGACACCCCGAGCTTGGCGGCGAGCGTGGCGACGCTCATGCGCGCATCCTTGCGCAGCAGCGCGATCAGTCGGTGGTCGGTGCTGTCCATCGGCATCGCGATTCTCCAGCCGGCGCGCCGTCCGCGCCGTTCAGCGCACCAGCAGCAGCGGCGTCCTGCAGCCCGCGAGCACCTTGGCCGCGACCGACCCCATCACGAGGCCGGAGAGGCTGCCATGTCCGTGCGAGCCCATCATCAGCAGATCGAATCGGCCCGCTGCGGCCTGGCGCGCGATCAGCTCACCGGCGGCGCCGACCCGGCTGACGTAGGCGGCCTCGATGCCCTGACGGGCGAGAAAGCCGCGGATCGGCTTGAAGATGCGTTCGGCCTCGTCCTCGTAGTGGCTCTTGACGACTGCCCGGTCGAGCACGGCCGCCGCCCGGCTGGGCAGTGCCGGCACCACCGTCAGCACCGTGTACTGGTGGCGATTGCCGAGCAATTCGTCGTGCGCCGCGAGATACGCGAGCATGCGTTTCGTGAAGCGGCTGCCGTCGACGGCGACGAGGATCTGCATGACGACTCTCCGTGGCTGGGTGGTGGATCAACGATATCGACAGTGTCGCGCCACCGCCCGACTATAGGTTGACGGCCGTCATTCGCGCGCCTGCACGTCGAAGCACTTCAGGCCGTCGAATCCGTCCGCCTCGCCCTTGCGCGAGTGGCCGCGGGCATTGGCGACGATCCGCGTTTCGTGCCCGTCCGGCGTGCGGATGCGGTAGTCCTGGCGGCAGTGCAGGTGGCCGTGGATCCACAACTCGGCATGCGGAAGCAGGTCGTCGTCGGCATTGCAGAAGCTCGCCGTCGTCGGCTGTGTGCCGTAGCGCGGGTCGGCGCTGCGCGCGCTCGGCGCGAAGTGGGTGATGACGACGGTGGCATCCCAATCGCCCTGCGGGCGGCGCAACTCGGCCTCGAGCCAGCGGCGGCAGGCCAGCGACGCCTCGCGCATCAGCGCGGCGTCGAACGGCCGGCCGGCGTGCGTCGCCTGCATCAGGCGCATGAAATAGCCCGCGGCGCGCATCGCGCGTTCGCGGCCGGCGGCACCGAAGAGGTCGAAATCGCACCAGCGCGTCGTCGCGACGAAGCGCACGCGCAGACCGCGCGAATCGGTGATGCACAGGCTCTCGCATTCGAGCAGCGTGATGCCGGCGCGTGCGCAGCGTGTGCGCAGTGCGGGCCACGCGGCGCTGAGTTCGCGGCGGTCGAACTCGTGGTTGCCGGCGACGAACAGCACCGGCACCGGCCAGCCTCGATAAGCGTCGAGCGCATCCCAGCGGCTGTCGATATCGCCCGCGAGCACCAGCACGTCCGCGCCCGGCGCCGGCTCGGGCGCGAAGGCCTCGGTCTCGAGGTGCAGGTCGGAAAGCAGTTGCAGGCGCATCCCGGCCTCGCGTCAGGCGCGGCGCGCCGGCGGCGTCATCCTGCGCCGTGGCAATGCTTGTACTTCCTGCCGCTGCCGCAGGGGCAGGGGTCGTTGCGCCCGACCTTGGGCGCATCGCGGCGCACGGTCTGCACGCGGTAGCGTTCGTTGTAAGTCAGGTCGGCCAGATCGGCGACGCTCGAGACGAGGTCTTCAATCGCTTCGTCAAGCGTCGCGAGCGGCGCCTCGCGATCGAGCAGGCCGACGATTTCGCGCACTTCCTGGTCATCGACCGGCAGGTGGCGGAAGATGCGTGCGATCGCCATCATCACCGCCTCGTCTTGCATTTCGAGCAACGCCGGGAAGGCGGCGCAGGCGGTCTGGAAGCCGGCCACCCACGGGACCAACGGGCGCGAGATCGGGTTCATCGCGGCCAGCGCATCGGTTTCGCCGTGCGCCTCGCCGTCGTCCGCTTCCTCGCCGTCGTCGATGATCAGCGGGTCGAACCAGCCGTCTTCGTGCAGCGCGCGGACGAGCGCGGCATGCCGGCGCAGCACCAGGGCACGGATACGATCGACGCCGGCCGCCTCCTGCGCAAACGCACGGCGCTCGATGTCGGGCACCAGCGCCAGCCATTGTTCGGCGGGGACAAGCACCGGTTGCACGATGACGCCGCACAGATAACCGTCGAGCATGACGATTTCCATCGGCATCGCCGGCTCGGGCATCGCCGCGAGCAGGTCGTCGAGTTCGACCAGTTCGGCGTCGCTCAGGTCGCGTGCGGCGAGAGGCAGATCGGGGGCGGACATGCGCCGATTGTCCACTGCCCACGCCGGCAACGCGCCTCGGCGCGACAACAAGCCCCCGCCCGCCCGCAGCGAAATGCACTACCCTCGCGCATGCCTTGCGGAGGTTCAATGGGAAGAGCGAGTGCGATCGTCGTGCCCGTACTGTCGATCGCGTGGCTGTTTTCCTGCGCGTGGCGTGACGCGCAAGCCGAGCATTTGCCGGAGCATTCAGCCAGACCGATGGGCGCCGCCTCCAAGGGCGACCCCGCGGCGGCGGCCGTTTCGGCGCTGCCGCTGCGGCACGGCTACTACGTCGACATCGATACTCCCTGCAGCAAGGCCTCCAACGCGACGGTGTCGCTGCTCGGACGCGACGGCATTGCTGGCGCGCGCGACTTCTGCACCTTCGAGAAGATCGAGCGGTCCGGTTTGCGCACCTATCGCGTGACGCAGTCCTGCAAGGTGTTTCAGGACACCGTCCCGCCGGAAGTCAGCGTCGTGATCTATACCGTCGCGGACGATTCGCGCTTTTCGTCCAGGAACGAGCAGGGGTGGACGTACAGCGCTCGCTATTGCAGCCCGTCGAGCATGCCGCCGCAATGGCGCGGCAACGACGTCCGCGACGGCGGCGGCTGACATTCCCAAAGTATGATGAATGCGGCGAGGTGCCCACGGATCCTCGACCACGCCCATCGCATTCAACCCCGGAGACCACGACGACATGAACGCCAACGACATTCATCGCTGCTCGATTCCGATTGCCGCCATGCTGATGCTCGCGGGGGCAGCCTCGTCCTTTGCCGCGCCGGAGTGGGACGTCGTCGGAGTCCGCCTCGGCATGAGCCCTGAGCAGGCGCGCAGCGCGATGCTTGCCCATGCCCCGAAGGCCGAAGTCACCGAACAGAAGCGGCAATTCGCCTTCAACGACGGCGTCAAGGATCAACCGACACCGGCCTTCCTGAGCTCGATCGTCATTCGACAGGGCCCCACCAACAGCTCCGAAACACTGGAGGTCATGTTCTCGGCGCCGCCGATGGAGCAGCGCGTCATCCGCGTCATTCGGACCCTCGCCATGTACGACAACCCGCTGCCGATGGACCGCGCCATGGCTTCGGTCACCCAGAAGTACGGCAAGCCGGCCACCGTGCTGGAGGCAAACGACGGCAGAGGCAACTTTTCTCGATGGGTCGAACCCGGCAAGGTCGTGTGCGGCGACACAGCCCCGACGTCGATGGGGGCACGGCAGACACCACCGGTGGACAACTCCCCTGCCGGACTCGGTCAGTACCAGGCCTGGCAGCGACGAAAGCTTGCGCCGGCCGATGCTTCGACTTGCAGTCCAGCGCTGGTCGTGAACCTCGTGACCCGCGCCCCACGCGAACCCCTGGTCACCGAGATGAAGTTCGTGATGACCGACCCTGGCCACGCTGTCCCCGCGATGCAGGCCACTGCCAAGCAGTTGGCCGATCTGCAGGCCGAGGCGCGCAAGACGCGCCAGAATTCGGCCGCCATGCCGAAGATGTAGGCGACAGGCTCTTGCGAGTCAGCTCGCACGCGTCGATCGTGCGAGGCCGCCGGTCGGCAACAGCCACGATCCGTCGGCCACCAGACTTCAGTCCGATGATTCGCGGGCCTATGCGGCGAGCCGCTCCTCGATCCGCGCCTTGGTCGCCGAAAGCTCCGGCGGCAGATGCCAGGCGAGCTTGTCGAACAGCTCCTGGTGCAGCTTCATCTCGGCGTGCCAGGCCTCGGGGTCGATGCTCGTCACCTGCTGGAAGCGCGCCGGCGGGAAGTCCAGCCCGGTCCAGTTCAGGTCCTCGTAGCGCGGGCTGGTGCCGAAGACCTGGTCGAAGCCTTCGCCGCGGCCTTCGACGCGGTCGAGCATCCACTTGAGCACGCGCATGTTCTCGCCGTAGCCGGGCCAGACGAACTTGCCGTCGGCGCCTTTGCGGAACCAGTTGACGCAGTAGATCTTCGGCACCTTCGCGCCGCTCTTCGCGCACAGCGCGGCAATGCGCTCGCCCATGGCCAGCCAGTGCCGGAAGTAGTCGCTCATGTTGTAGCCGGTGAACGGCAGCATTGCGAACGGGTCGCGCCGCACGACGCCCTGCTGGCCGATGATCGCGGCGGTCGTCTCGCTGCCCATCGTCGCCGCCATGTAGACGCCCTCGACCCAGTTGCGCGCCTCGGTCACGAGCGGCACCGTCGTCGAGCGCCGGCCGCCGAAGATGAAGGCGTCGATCGCGACGCCCTTGGGGTTGTCCCACTCGGGGTCGAGCACCGGGTTGTTCGTCGCCGCCACCGTGAAGCGCGCGTTCGGGTGCGCCGCCTTGGCGCCGGTTTCCTTTCCGATCGCGGGTGTCCAGTCCTTGCCCTGCCAGTCGATGCAGTGCGCGGGCGGCGCGTCGGTCATGCCCTCCCACCAGACGTCGCCGTCGTCGGTGAGCGCGACGTTGGTGAAGATCACGTCGCGCGCCAGGCTCGCCATGCAGTTCGGGTTGGTCTTCTCGTTGGTGCCGGGGGCGACGCCGAAGTAGCCCGCCTCGGGGTTGATCGCATGGAGCCGGCCGTCGGCGTCGGGCTTGATCCAGGCGATATCGTCGCCGATCGTCGTCACCTTCCAGCCTTCGAAGCCGGCGGGCGGCACGAGCATCGCGAAGTTCGTCTTGCCGCAGGCGCTCGGGAAAGCGGCGGCGACGTGGTGCTTGCGGCCCTCGGGCGACGTGACGCCCAGAAGCAGCATGTGCTCGGCGAGCCAGGGCGTGCCCTCGTTGGCCGCCGCGCGGCCCATCCAGCTCGCGATGCGCAGTGCGAAGCACTTCTTGCCCAAGAGCGCGTTGCCGCCGTAGCCCGAGCCGTAACTCCAGATCTCGCGCGTCTCGGGGTAGTGAACGATGTACTTGGTGTCGTTGCACGGCCAGGCGACGTCCTTTTGCCCCGGCTCGAGCGGCGCGCCGACGGTGTGCATGCAGGGGACGAAGTCGCCGTCGGTGCCCAGCACGTCGATCGCGCCGCGGCCCATGCGCGTCATGATCTTCATGTTCACTGCGACGTAGCCGCTGTCGGAGAGCTCGACGCCGATGTGCGCGATCGGCGAGCCGAGCGGCCCCATGCTGAACGGCACGACGTACATCGTGCGCCCGCGCATGCAACCCTTGAAGAGCGCCTTCTCGCCGGTCTGCAGCAGCGCGCGCATCTCGCTTGGGGCGACCCAGTTGTTGGTCGGCCCGGCGTCCTGCTTGTTCTCGCAGCAGATGAAGGTGCGGTCCTCGACGCGGGCGACGTCGCCCGGCGAGCTGCGGGCAAGGAAGCTGTGCGGCCGCAATTCGGGGTTCAGGCGGATCAACGTGCCGGCATCGACGAGCTGCCCGCACAGGCGGTCGTATTCCTCGTCGCTGCCGTCGCACCAGTAGACATCGCGCGCGCCGGTGAGCGCGGCCATCTCGGCAACCCACGCGATCAGACGCTGGTGCCTGACGTGGGCGGGGATATTGAGTCTTGCATCTGCGCTCGGGATGGCGTTCATTGCGGGTCCGGTCCTTGAAGTTGAAAGCTCGTTGCAGAGAAATTCGGTCAGCCTCGCGCCGATGCCGCGGGGCTGGCCGAATTCCACGTAAATCCGGGCCCGAGGTCGGGGCCCTTGTGCGCATGGCAGGCTGATCGAGCCGCGGCGCAAAGTGGGATCATCTCCCTGTCGCCGAGTTGCGTCATCCCCCGTTTACAGGGTTTGCACTGACGAGGCAGGGCAGCCAGTCTATCGACTTTTGGACCCCGCCTGCGCCGGCCGGCGTGAGACCCTTCACGTGATCGCGGCGTGCTTGACCGATGCACATTCGCCGCCCCGGAATTTCGGTTTCGGCGTGCCCGATTCGACAACCACGCCGTCCGGGTCGCGCCCGGCTCGGGCATGATGTGCACATGAGCGGAACGGTCCTCAGCGTCAGTATCAGCCTCGCGCGCGAGATCGCGGTCGACGGCCGCAGCGTGATGAGCGGGATCGGCAAGCGTGGCGCCCTGGGCGGCGTCGGCGTGCGCCCGCTCGGGCTCGAAGGCGACGAGCAGGCCGATCCTTCGGTGCACGGCGGCCTGTCGAAGGCGGTCTATGCCTATCCGGTCGAGCACTATCCGTTCTGGCAGACGGTGCGCGCCCAGGCGCGCGTCGCGGCGTGGGACGCGCCGCTGCGGCACGGCTTCCTGGGCGAGAACCTGACGCTGTCGGGCCTGCTCGAATCGCAGGCCTGGGTCGGCGACGTGCTGCGCTTCGCCGATTGCGACCTCGCGATCAGCGAGCCTCGCTTCCCGTGCTTCAAGCTCGACGCGGTGATGGGTTTCAACCAGGCCGCGCGGCTGATGGTGGAAAGCGGCTGGTGCGGCTTCTATCTCGCGGTGCGGAGGCCCGGCACGCTGCGCGCCGGCGAGCGCTTCACGCTCGTCCCCGGACCGCGCGAGGTCGGCATCGCCGAACTGTTCCGCTCCCGCACGAACCCGGCGCGGCACGCGATCCGTGCCGGTTGACCCGCCAACCGCAGACCTCGAAACGGGAATTCCCGCCATGCAGACCGCCCTCGTCCTGAACGGACCGAACCTGAACCTGCTCGGCAGCCGCGAGCCTGCCGTCTACGGCGCGCAGACGCTCGCCGACGTCGAGGCGCTGTGCCGCGCGGCCTGCGCCGCACATGGTTTCGCGCTCGATTTCCGGCAATCGAATCACGAGGGCGTACTGGTCGACTGGATTCACGAGGCCGGCCGCGCGCTGGCCGCGGGAACGTTGGCCGGCGTCATCCTCAACGCCGGCGCCTATACCCACACCTCGGTCGCATTGCACGATGCGATCAAGGGTACGGGCGTGGCGGTGATCGAACTGCACATCTCGAATGTGCACGCGCGCGAGCCGTTTCGGCATCACTCGTATATCTCGCCGGTCGCGCGCGGCGTGATCGCAGGCTTCGGCGTCGCCGGCTACGCGCTCGCGATCGCGGCCCTGGCCGAGCCGCGGCCCTGAGGCGCGAGGTTGGCGATCACTTCGCCGACTGAGGCGCGATCACGAGCTGCGTCTGCGTGACGACGGCGCACAGCTTGCCCTCTTCGGTGCGCACCAGCGTCTGCCAGACCATCGTCGTGCGGCCGCGGTGAAACGCGGTACATTCCCCCGTCACCGTGCTGTTCACCGGCGCGGCGGCAAGAAACCTGGTGCTCGACTCGATCGTCGTCGTGCGCGCGCCGTGCGGCAGATTGACGAAGGTGGCGACCGCGCCGAGCGTATCGGCAAACGCCATCACCGCGCCGCCGTGCAGGATGTCGCCCGCGGTGCACAGGTCGGGGCGCACCCGCAGCGTCGCCGTCACCCGCTCCGGCCCGACCGCGGTCAACTCGAGGCCCATGAGGCCCGGAAACATCGGCTCGAGATGCTGCTGCAAGGTGGCAAGGTCGATCATCGGCGGTCTCCTTCGGCGCAAGCCTCGCACTATCGGGGCGGCGCGGCGGCCATCATAGGAGGTGTCGGTCTCCAGCGCCGGGCCGGGATTGCGCCAGCGCGCCCGCCACCGCGAGCGCGAAGGCGCACAGCAGCAGCCATTTGATCGCCGCGCACAGCGCCGCGGCGACAAAGGGAAGCGTCACATCGAAGCGCGGCATCGCGGTCAGCCAGAGGTGCAGCACATTCTCGACCGCGTCGAATCCGGCCGCCGCCGGCAGGCACCAGCGCGCCGCGGCGCGGGCTGCCGGTCGCCATGCGAGGAACAGACTCGAACGCGACGCGAGCCGGTAGCCGAACGCGCCGTAGCAGGCGAGCAGCGCGAAGTCGAGCGGCAGATGGGTACGATAGCGCGCCAGTTGTTCGGGCGACCAGGCATGGATCACGCTCGCGAACGCCCGCGGCGTGAAGGCAAGCTGCAGCGCGAGCGGACCCGGGTCGAGCGGCGCGAGCATCAGGCTCAGGCCGGCGAACAGGACCGCGGCGGCGAGCCCGAAGAACCAGACGAGCTTCATGCCGGACCGCTTCGGCGCCTAGCCGGCGCGCCGCCGGCGGCGACGGGCGGGCGACGCGCCGGATGCCGCATCATGCCTTCGGCGCCGCGATCAGCCCGAATCGGCGCGCCAGGCTGTGCGCCAGGCCGATGAAGGCCGCTGTCCAGGCAACGAGCGCGACATAGCCGAAGGTCTGCGGCAGCCAGCGGAGGAAGTCGAAGCCCATCGCGTCGATCAGTTCGTGCGTGCAGACGGCATACATGCCGAGCGGAAAGACGCCGCCCCAGTAGAGCGGGTCGTACCTGAGCGGGAAGCGCTTGTAGACGTGGCGCCAGAACCCGAGCAGCAGCAGCATCGGTATCCACCAGCTTCCGGTCGCCCAGTAGAAGACCGTGAAGCCCTTGATGAACGGCAGCAGCGAGTGCAGGAAGGGCGCATCGCCGACATTGAGGATAAGCAGCGAGCCGGCGAGCGTCGAGATCGCCATCGCGCCCATATTGATCCAGTACGGCGGCGACAGATCGCCGGGCGACAGCGCGAAGAAGTTGTAGCGGTAGAAGATGAGCGACATCATCCAGATGTAGAGCATGCCGCCCCACAGCCACATCGACAGCGCGAAGAAGTTGATCTCGAGCTTGTACGGCGGGCCGATGTGCGCCGCGAGCAAAGCGCTGAGCACCGCGATCGACTGCGTCGAGACGACGGCGAGCAGCCAGGCGCCGTTGATGCCGCGATCCAGGCTCGGCTTGCTCTCCTTCACCGCGAAGCCGGTGAAGATGGTGTAGGTGAGCAAGACCCACAGCACGATCGCGACACCCCAGAGCATCGTCGCGATGCGAAAGTCGGCTGCGAGCAAGACGAACTGGCTGCCGAGCACGCCGGTGCCGGCGACCATCGTGAAGAACCCCGGTCCGCGCAGGTGGTCGATCATGTCGCCGAAGAAGCGGCGCGGGAAGCGCAGCATGCGCGATACGGCAAGCACCCACAGCACGGCGTAGACGGCGACGTTGAGTGCGAACAGCACGCGCGCGATCACCGGCAGCCCCCCCAGATGGGCGGCCAGCGAGACGATGCCGGTCGCCATCACCATGCCGAAGTAGGCCGGCGACAGATCGGCGAGCCCGTCGAACCAGCGCCCGGCCGCCGGACCGCGGCGGGCGGGTGCTGCGGCAGGCGGCTCGGACTTCATCGCACCGGCATCAGGCGTCGGCGCTGCCGCGCGCGATCGGCAACGCGAGCACGATGCGGTTGCCGCCGCGGTAGGCGTATCGAACCCTCGGCGCGAGCTGGCCGACGAGGTGCAGGCCGAGGCCGCCCGTCGGGCGCGCGGCGGCCGGCGCGTCCAGGCTTTCGGGCGGCGTGCGCAGCCGGGGCCGTGGATCGAAGCGCGGCGCCGCATCGGCATAGCCGAGCACGACGCTGCCGGCGCGGACCGACAGGTCGATCACGATCGTCGCATCGCTGTCGCCGCCGTGGCCGTGGGTCACGCTGTTCGTGAACAACTCTTCGATCACGAGCGTCAGGTGCAGCGCGGTCGTGCGCGGCAGACGATGACGATCGGCGAACGCCTGCACGAAGGCGGCCGTCGCGTGCAACGAGGCCAGGCGTGCCGGGAACTCGGCGCGTTCGTCATGCGGCGCTCGAACTTCGGTTGTCATCGGTGGCGCTGGTCGAGCGCGTCGCGATGGCGCCGCGCAAAGCTTCGTCGTATTCTAGGCAGCCCTCACCTTTGGCCGTGCAATCCGGGAGCAGACATGACGCGACTTCTCCAATCCACCATCCTCGTCGTCATGACCGCGCTCGCGGGCGCGGTCGCGGCGGCCGATATCGGCCAGATCAAGGTGGCGCGCGGCGCGGTCAACGTCGAGCGCGCCGGCACGACGCTGCAGGCGACCGTCGGCATGCGCCTGCAGACGGCCGACACGCTGCGCACCGGCGCCGACGGCTCGGTCGGCATCACGATGAACGACGACTCGCTGCTCTCGGCCGGGCCGAACAGCGTGCTCGTGCTCGAACGCTATGCGCTCGATCCGGCGACGAGCGAGGGCCGGTTCGACACCGCGCTCAACAAGGGCACGCTCGTCGTCGTCTCCGGCCGCATCGCGAAGCAGGCGCCGGACGCGATGACGGTGCGCACGCCGACCGCGATCCTCGGCGCGCGCGGCACCGAGTTCGCCGTCAGCGTCGGCGAATGACGTCGCGCGCCGTTCTGGCGCTCGGGTTTGCGGCGCTTGCCGCGCTTGCGGCCTGTGCGCCGGTCACGAATGTCGTCCTGCTGCCGGAGACGGGAGGACGCAGCAGCGCCGTCGCGCTGACGCACGGCGACAAGCAGGTCGTCCTCGACCAGCCGTACGAAGCGGCGCGCGACGGCGCGACCGGCATCACGACCTACACGACGAACGAGGCCGAGGTGAAGGCCGGCTGGGGCGGCGCACTCGCGGCGCAGCCGGCGCGCGCCGAGAGCTTCACGCTCTATTTCGTCGAAGGCAAGGACGTGCTGACCGACGAGTCGCAGAAGCTCGTCGGCAAGACCCTGTCCGAGATCGCGCAGCGGCCGGTTCCGGACGTCCTCGTCGTCGGCCACACCGACGCCGTCGGCAGCCAGGCCGTCAACGATGCGCTGGCCCAGCGGCGCGCCGACTTCATCCGCAACGAGCTGATCCGCCTCGGCGTGCCGGCGGCGAATATCCAGGTCATCGCGCGCGGCAAGCGCGCCCCGCTCGTGCCGACCGCCGACGGCGTCGCCGAGCCGCGCAACCGGCGCGTCGAGATCGTCGTGCGCTGAGACCCGAGGCGGGCCGTGCCGCCGCGCGTCAGCGCGCCGCGGCATGCCCCGGGCCGATCCAGCGCAGGCACAGCAGCGTCAGGTCGTCGGCCGGCTCGGTCGCGCCGGCGAATGCGGCGACATCGGCCTGCAGCGCGCCGAGCACGTCGCCGGCCGTTGCGCCGGGCTGCGCCGCGCGCATCAACGTCCGCGCCAGCCGTTCGTGGCCGTAGAACGCGCCGGCCGCGTCGCACGCCTCGGCGACGCCGTCGGTCGCGAGGCACAGCAGTTCGCCGGGTTGCAGCTTGAGCGTTGCGCCGCGGTAGTCGAAACCCTCGACGACGCACAGCGGCGGGCCGTCGCCGTCGGCGATGCGGCGCAACGCCGCCTCGCCCGGGACAACGCGCAGCGGGTTGTCGTGCCCCGCGTTGCAATAGGCGAGCTCGCCGCTGTCGAGGTCGAGGATCGCGGCGAAGACGGTGACGAAGAACATCGCCGCGTTGTCGCGCGCGATCTCGGCATTCGCCGCCGTCAGCAGCGTGCCGATATCGGCGTTCGGCGGCGCGCGCAGCGCCGCG
The DNA here is from genome assembly GCA_014879745.1 of Burkholderiaceae bacterium. Taxonomy (GTDB): domain Bacteria; phylum Pseudomonadota; class Gammaproteobacteria; order Burkholderiales; family Burkholderiaceae_C; genus CAIKUF01. Next base: position 24,540 of record JACSRM010000252.1, read on the forward strand.
CTCTTGACGAGCGCCTTGCTGACCGCCATGAACATGCTCGCGCCCAGCCCCTTGCCGGCGACATCGCCGATGAGGAAAAACAGGCGCCGCGCGTCGAGCATGAAGAAGTCGTACAGATCGCCGCCGACCTCGCGCGCCGGCGTCATTGACGCCGCGAGGTCGACGCGCGGCTCAGCCTGCAGCACTTCGGGGCCCGGCAGCAGTCCGGTCTGGATGCGTTGCGCGGCTTCGAGCTCACCGCTGACGCGCGCCGATTCGACACGCTCGGCCTGCATCGCGCGCTGCATCGCCTTGCGCCGGCGGCGCGACTCGGCAAGCGTCAAGAGCAGCAGCACGCCGAAGAAGAGCAGCAGGCTCAAGCCCGGTGTCGCATCGAACAGCAGCCGTTCGGTGCGAAAGGCGATAAACGCACCACCAAGCGCGAGCGCGACGCAGACCAGTGTGAGCGCCGCGGCGACGAGCGGCTTCAGGCGCGGCGTGGCCCAGATCAGCAGCAGGCCGAGCGCGACGAAGACGGCCAGCTCGAAGCGCGGCGCCCACGCCGGGCGCACGAGCAGCGTCCCGTCGTAGAGGTTTTCGAGCAACTGGGCGTGGATCTCGCTGCCCGGCATCGCCTCGCCGAGCGCGGTGAGGTGAAAGTCGTCGCGCAAGCCGACGCCGGTGAGGCCGATCAGCACGAGCTTTCGATGCAGCGCGTCGGGCGGCACGCGGCCCTGCAGGACGTCGATTGCCGAAACATAGCGCCGCGCATCGCCGCGCGAGTAGTAGACGCGCACCGCGCCGTCGGCCTCGGTCGGCACGAAATCCTTGCCGACCGAGATGCCGCGCGCCGCGTCGCCGCGCACCTGCAGTCGCAGCGTCGGCACGCCGAGCGCGACGCGCAGCATCTCGATCGCGAGCGCGGGGGCGAGCGTGCCGTTCACGTCGGCGACGAGGGCGAAGCGCCGGAACAGCGTATTCGACGGCTCGACCGAGATCAGCCCGTGGCCGGCCGCAACGCTGTCGAGTTCGTCGATATTGGTGACGACGCCGCCGAGCCTGGGCAGCGGCGGCGTGCCGGCGCCCGAGACGAGGAACGGCGGCGCGCGAAGCGTGCGGCCGGTCGCGTCCGGCACGCCGGCGGCGACGAGCACGACCGGCGCGCCGGCGATCGCCTGCGCGAGCATTGCGTCGTTCGACGGCAGCGCCCGGATCGTGCGCTCGATCGCCGGGTCGAGCGCGCCGACGCGCTCGAGCATGCGCTGCGGCGAGAGGCGGTCCGGCTCGGGCATCAGCACGTCGATGCCGATCGCCGCCGGTTGCTGGCGCAGGGCGGCGCGCACCAGTTCGGCCAGATCGGTGCGCGGCCACGGCCACTGGCCGAGCGCGGCGATGCTCTTGTCGTCGATCGCGACGATCGTGACCGGCAGCGATTCGATCTTGCGCGGGGCGAGGATCTGCAGGCTGTCGAAGCTGTAGGCCTGCAGCCGTTCGGCCCACGGCGTGCGAAACCACAGCAGCGCGGCGAGCACGGCGAGCGTCGCGAGGCCATAAGCCCAGATCCGGCGCGTCGCGCGCTTGAGCGGCTGGGTCTTCTTCTTCAGGCTGCGCTTCTTCTTGCCCGGTGGGGGGCGCGAGTCGGCCGCCTCGCGTTTGCTCACAAGTCGATTTCCATCCCGTCATAGGCGGTGCTGACCTGCATCGCCGGGCCGACGCGCGAGATCGCCTCGTAGCGGCGCGTCTCGGCGAGGATGCGCGAGAGGGTCTCGTCGCCGTTGATCGGTTCGTGGTGGAACAGGCACAGGTGGCCGACGCCCGCCGCCTGGCACAGCTCGACGCCGACGATATTGCTCGAGTGGCCCCAGTCGGCCTTCACCGAGATGCTTTCGGCAAGCGAATACATGGCGTCGAAGATGACGACGTCGGCAGCGCGGAAGAAGTCGACGAAGCCCTGCGTCTCGGCGGGGTCGGCGAGCTTGTGCTCGGAATCGGTCGAGTAGACGAGCGTGCGCCCGCCGTGCTCGAAGCGGTAGGCGTAGGAGTCGCCGGAATGACGCTGCAGCTTGGCTTCGACGCGCATTCCCGCGGCCTCGATCGGCCGCCCGGGGACGAGATGGACGAACTCGATCGCCGCGCCGAAGGTCGAGAAGCCGACCGGAAACGATGGCTGCTCCTGCTGGCGCCGCAGTGCCGCTTCCAGCCCTGCATGGCCGCCGTAGAAGACGATGCGGTTGCCGGGTATGTAGGCCGGCGTGAAAAACGGCAGGCCCATGATGTGGTCCCAGTGGACGTGCGAAACGAATACATGGTAGGTCTGCGGCGCGCCCGCGCCGTGGCGCGCGATCGCCGCCTGGCCGAACGGGCGCAGGCCGCTGCCCATGTCGCACAGCACGTACTCTGCCGCGCCGGTCTCGATCTCGACACACGACGTGTGGCCACCGTAGGTGCCGGCGACGGCGAAGTCCAGGCCGTCGAGATAGGCGTCGAGTTCGGCATCGTCGGCGAAGCGGCGGCCCGACGCGCCACGCAGCGCGGCACCGACCTTGGCGCGCACGTCCGCCGCGGTGAGCGCGATCGGCAGTGAACCGCGCGTACCCCAGAAGCGAACCTTCATGGCTGCCTCGGTGCCGATTCGGCGTCGCAGGCGGCGAGCGCCGCCGGCGACAGTGCGGCGAGTGCGTCGCGCAGCGTCGGGAAGATTTCGACGACATGCTGAAAGCGCGCGATCTCGAAGATCTCGCGCACCACCGGCTGCAAGGCGGCGGTCGCAATTCGCGCGCCGCGTGCGCGCATCTGCCGCGATGCCATCATCAGCACGCGCAGGCCGACGCTGCTGATGTAGTCGACGGCTGCAAAGTCGAGCACGAGGGCACTGTCGGCCGCCGCCGACGCGATCGGCGTCAGCGCCTGCTGCAAGGCGTCGGCACTGGCGTGATCGATGCGGCCGGTGGGCAGTGCGACGGCGACATCGTTGAAACGGCGGATCGAAACGTCCAAGGCGTTCTCCGGCGATGCGGCTCGTGCAGCCCGCGCGGTCATTGTAGGCACGCGCTGCCTTCGCGTGGGGCGGCCGGCGATGCGGGACTCGAGTTCGACGCCGGAGTGCCGATATGCCCCTACGGTCTTCCCGAAAGCGTTGTCATGCCCCGACCCCAGAAGCACGCGCAGCCGCGCGCACCGAAGTCCGCGGCGCGGCTCGAACTGGCACCCGACGCCGAACTGCAGGCGGCGGCGCGCATCGCCGCGCAGTTGGCCGGTGCGCCGATCGCCTTCGTCGCGCTGCTCGACGCCGATTCGAGCGGCCGCCCGGCGGTCAGGGCCTGCGTCGGCGCCGACGCCCGCCGGCTCGATCCGGGCCATGCGCTGCGCGCGCACCGGCCGGGTGGTGCGCCGGCGGTGGTGGTCGAATCGCTCGACGAGGATGCGCCGTCCGGCGCCATGCCGCTCGTGGCCGATGCCCCGCGGCTGCGCTTCTACGCCGGCGTTCCGATCCTCGATGCGCAGGGCGGCGCACTCGGCACGCTCGGCGTGCTCGACATCGTGCCGCGCGGCCTGGACGGCGGGCAGCGCGCCGGCCTGCGCGATCTGGCGGACATCGTCCGGCTCGCATTGCAGGCGCGCCGGCAGCTCGGCGAACTCGCGCGCGAGGCGACACAGGATGCGTTGACCGGGCTTGCCAACCGCAAGCCCTTCGAGCAGGCGCTGCAGGTCGAGCTGCACCACGCGATGCGCACCGGCGAGCCGTTCGCGCTGCTGCGGGCGAGCCTGGACGGCATCGGCGAC
>JACSRM010000330.1 GCA_014879745.1 Burkholderiaceae bacterium
GCCAGACAGGCCAGGGTCCTGCTCCTGTGATGTACGACGCGGACAGTTTCCTCACGCCGATTGCATCACCCCATCGCGCGCATTCATCGCCACCATCCGCTGCAACCGCGCCCAGCCTTCGTCCACCTCCGCCTGCAGCGCGGCGATCGCCTCGGGCGGGGTGTGGCGGTAGCGGCGCTGCAGCGCGAGGTAGTCGGCCACCGGGCGTGTGCGCTCGGTGTGGTTGAGCGTGTAGCGCCGGCCGTGGTCTTCGACTTCGTAGAGCGGGAAGGCGCCGCACTCGACGGCGTGGCGCGCGGCGGCGAGGCCGCCGTCGTCGGCGAGGCCCCAGCCGTCGATGCACGGGATGAGCAGCGTGATGATGCGAAAGCCGCGCAGCGCCTTCGCCTTCTCGACCTTGCGGATCAGGTCCGGCAGGTTGCCGATGCTCGCCGTCGCCGCATAGGGCACCTGGTGCGCGGCCATGATGTCGGTGAGGTTCTTCTTGCGCGTCGTCTTGCCGGCGGGGGTCGAGCCGGTCTTCGCGAAGTGCGGCGTCGACGACGACTTCTGCGCGCCGGTATTCATGTAGCCCTCGTTGTCGAGGCAGAAGTAGATGATGTTCTCGTCGCGTTCGGCGGCCGACGACAGGCATTGAAAGCCGATGTCGTAGGTGCCGCCGTCGCCGGCGAGGACGATGACGTGCGTATCGTGGCGGCCCTGTGCATCGAGCGCGCGGCGCAGGCCCGACGCGGCGGCGGCACTGGCTTCGAGCGTCGGCTGGTAGACCGGGATCTTGAGCGAGCTGAACGGCTGCGCACCGGCGATGATCGCCATGCACGACGGCGGGATGACGGCCATCGCATTGGTGCCGATGGTGGCCAGCACGTGGCGCACCGAGAGCGCCTCGACACAGCCCGGGCACGCCGCGTGGCCCGAGCACAGCATTGCCTCCTGCGGCAGATCGAGTGGCTTCATGGTGCTTGCCCTTGCTACTTGACCCAGACCGAACCGGCCGGCGCGTCGCCCCGTTGCATCGCGGCGCGAACGATCTCGACGATCTTCGCCGGCGAGACGTTGACGCCGCCGACACCGGCCAGAAAACCGTGCAGCCGCGGCGCGCCCGGCATGCCGTAGAGCGCGCCGCGCAGCTCCTGGTGGACGATGCCGCCGAGCCCCGGCGAATGGTTGCGGTCGAGGACGACGACGTCCGCCACACCGGCGAGCGCCGCGCGCAGCGCCTGCACCGGCAGCGGCCGCAGCAGCCTGATCTTGACGAGGCCGACCGCCTCGCCCGCGTCGCGCAGCGCATCGATCGCATCGCGCGCCGTGCCGCACATGCTGCCGATCGCGACGACGACGGTCTTCGCGCCGTCGCAGCGGTAGCGCTCGACGAGGCCGTGGCTGCGGCCGGCGAGTTCACCCCATTCACGGTCGGCGGCGAGCGCGGCTTCGAGCGCCTGCGCCATCGCCGCCTCCAGCTCCTGGCGATGGCGGCAGAACATCTCGGCCGACACCACGTTGCCCCAGGATTCGACGTGGTCGGTCGACAGCCGATGCTTGGGTGCATACGGCGGCAGGTAGGCATCGACCATCGCCTGCGACGGCACATGCACCGGCTCGAGCGCATGCGAGACGTAGAACGCATCGTGGCTGACGAGAACCGGCAACTGCACCTGCTCGGCGATCCGGAAGCCCTGGATCACGCTGTCGAACGATTCCTGCGCGCTCTCGGTATAGATCTGGATCCAGCCGGTATCGCGCTGCGCGAGGCTGTCGGTCTGGTCGGGCCAGAACGCCCACGGCGACGCGACGGTGCGGTTCACGTTGGCCATCACGATCGCCGCGCGCGCGCCGCTCGCGTAGTGCAGCAGCTCGTGCATCAGCAGCAGGCCCTGCGACGCCGTCGCGGTGAAGACCCGCGCGCCGGCGAGCGACGCCGGAATGCACGCCGACAGCACCGAATGCTCGGACTCGGGGGTCAGGATCTCGGCGTCGAATGTTCCCTCGGCCTGAAAGTCGGTCAGCTTCTCGAGGATCGGCGTCTGCGGCGTGATCGGGTAGACCGGCACGACCTGCGGCCGCGCGAGCCGCGCCGCCCACGCGACGGCATGATTGCCGCTCAGCAGCATCGGCGTCTGCGCGAGCGACGGGCGCTCATCGAGCACGGCGCTCGCGGTGCGATCGCTCATTTCGCCTCCTCCAGCATCGTCATCGAACCGGTCGGGCATTCCTTGACGCAGATGCCGCAGCCCTTGCAGTAGTCGGTCAGCACGACATAGCGGCCGGCTTCGGACGCCTCGGCACGGCGGATCGCGAGGTCGGGGCAGTAGTGCAGGCAGTTGTCGCAGGCGATGCACAGGCCGCACGAGAAGCAGCGCTCGGTCTCGGCGAGCGCCGCTTCGAGCTCGAGGCCGAGCTGCACCTCGGCGCCGCTCGCGAGGCGCTCGTCGACCGGGCGGTGCGCTTCGGCCACGCGCGGCTGCTTCGGATAGTAGTAGGTCGCGATATTGCCGAGGCCGACCACCGCCGGCTCCGCGCCGCCGGCGGCCGCGCCGTCTTCGCGCAGCCGGTGCGCGATCGCGATCGCGGCGCGCTTGCCCATGCCGATCGCCTCGGTCACGAAGCGCGCCATGCTCGCGACGTCGCCGCCGGCCCAGACCCGCTCGTCGCTCGTCGCCTGATGGGCGTCGACCGCGAGCAGCGCGCCGTTCACGGCGAGGCTCGCGCGCAGCGCGTCGAGCTGCGGGTCCTGCCCGATCGAGACGACGATCGCATCCGCGCCGAGCGTGAACTCGCTGCCCGGCAGCCGCGTCAGCGTGAACTCGCCGCGCGCCGCGCCCCGCTCGAAGCGCACGCGCACGCAGCCGAGGGCGACGCCGCCGCCGGCCTGCGCCGTCGCCGCGTCGAGCATCGCGCCGGCGACGAGCGAGACGCCCTCCTCGAGCGCCTCGGCGACCTCCTCGCGCTGCGCCGGCATCTGGTGCGCGGCCTCGAGCGCGAGGATCGTCACCTCGTGCCCGGCGCGGCGCGCGCTGCGCGCCGCATCGATCGCGGCGCTTCCGCCGCCGATGACGACGATGCGCCGGCCGAGCGTCGGCGCGGCACCGACATTGGCGCGCGCCAGATATTCGGCGCCGTCGATCCACCAGTCCGCGCCGGCGGGCAGTTGCGGCAGGCGCTTCGGACGCCCGGCGCCGATCGCGACGTAGACCGCATCGTGCGTGCGGCGCAGTTCGGCGAGGTCTTGCGCCGTCGCCAGCGTGCGGCCGCGTTTCACCTCGACGCCGAGCGCGAGGATGGCCGCGATCTCGGCGTCCAGCACCTCGCGCGCGAGGCGGTAGGCCGGGATGCCGTAGCGCATCAGGCCGCCGAGCTCGTTCTGCGCTTCGTAGATCGTGACCTTGAAGCCGCGGCGGCGCAGCTGGAATGCGGCCGACAGCCCCGAAGGCCCGCCGCCGACGATCGCGACATGCTGCGCATATTCGATCTCCGGCCTGGCGTGCGCCCAGCCGTGTTCGATCGCGAGATCGCCGACGGTGCGCTCGAGCTTGCAGATCGCCAGCGGCGCGTCGAACCCGCCGCGGTTGCACGCCGTCTCGCACGGGTGATGGCAGATCCGCCCGGCGACCGCGGGAAACGGGTTGTGGCGCGCCAGCACGTCCCACGCGGCGCGAAAGTCGCGCTTGCGCGCCAGGCCGATCCACTCGGCGATATCGCCGTTCACCGGGCACGCCTGGTGGCACGGCGAAGGCGCATCGATATAGTGCGGCAGCGCCGCGCGCCAGGTGCCGGTGCGGACCGCCTCGGTGCTGCCGGTGGTCCAGATCGCGGGGATGGGTTGCGGTGCGTTCATGCGGCGGCGGCCTCCAGTTGCGCATCGACCGCGCGATAGCCCTCGGCGCAGGCGGCGACATTCTCGGCCTGCAGCTTGGGCGTCTGCTCGCGCAGCACGCGCTCGAGCGTCTCGAGCGGCGGATCGCCGACGGCGCGCGCGAGCGCCCCCAGCAGCGCCGAATTGACGATCCGGCCGAGCCCGTTGCGGCGCGAGATCGCGAGGCCGTCGACCGGAATGACGCGATAGCCCGGCAGCAGCCTGGCGAACTCTTCCGCGCTGCGCGCCGAATTGACGACGACGAGCGTATCGGCGCGCGCCGCGGCGAGCAGCCGGCCTTCGAGCAGGCTGGCGTCGAAGCACAGGATGGCGTCGGCCTGCTCGATATCGCAGCGCAGCCGCACCGGCTTGTCGTCGACGCGGATGAACGAGCTGACCGGTGTGCCGCGCCGCGCGCCGCCGTAGCTCGCGAAGGCCTGCACCTGGCGGCCTTCGGCGAAATAGACCGCCGCGAGCAGGTTGCCGGCGGTCTGCGCGCCCTGCCCGCCGCGGCCCTGGACGATGATCTGCAGCATGGCTTGTCTCCCGCGCTACTTCGCGTAGCGTCTGAAATCCGGCTTGCGTTTCTCCTGCAAAGCGCGCACCCCTTCGCGCGACTCCTCGGTCTCGTAGTAGAGCTTGAGCGCGTACAGCCCCATGCCGGCGATGCCGCTGTGGTGCGCCGTATCCATGTTGAACGAGCGCTTGGCGATCGCGATCGCGGTCGGGCTCTTCTCGGTGATCTCGTCGCACCAGCGCTGCACCTCGGCGTCGAGCTGCTCGTGCGCGACGACCGTATTGACGAGACCCATCGCGAGCGCCTCGGCGGCGCTGTAGCGGCGGCACAGATACCACATCTCGCGCGCCTTCTTCTCGCCGACGACGCGCGCCAGCAGCGCCGTGCCGTAGCCGGGATCGACCGAGCCCATCTTCGGTCCGACCTGGCCGAAGATCGCGCGCTCGGACGCGATCGTCAGGTCGCAGATCGTGCACAGCACGTTGCCGCCGCCGATCGCGTAGCCCTGCACGCGCGCGATGACGGGCTTGGGCACCTCGCGGATCGCGGCGTGCAGCTCCTCCATCGGCAGGCCGATCGTGCCGCGGCCGTCGTACTGGCCCTCGTGCGCGGACTGGTCGCCGCCGGTGCAAAACGCCTTGTCGCCGGCACCGGCGAGCACGATCGCGCCGATCGCGCGGTCGTAGCCGGCGCGCTGAAGCGCGTCGATCAGCTCGTCGCAGGTGCGGCCGCGAAACGCGTTCATCTTCGCCGCGCGGTTGATCGTGATCCAGGCCGTCGCGTTGCGGACCTCGTAGAGGATGTCCTCGTAGTCCATCACAGGGCCGCCGTTCAGCGCCTGGGCAGCACGGCGGTCGCCTCGAGCTCGATCTTGCCCGGGTTGTCGAGCAGGTCGACGACGAAGATCATGCTCATCGCCGGATAGTGGTTGCCCATCAGTTCACGCCAGATCGCGCCGAGCTGGCGGCGCGCCGCCATGTAGGCCGGCTTGTCGCAGCAGTAGGCAGTCATGCGGCAGATGTGGTGCCCCTCGCCGCCCGCCTCCTTCAGCACCGCGAGGATATTCAGCAGCGCCTGGCGGAACTGCGGCACGATGTCCTCGGACTCGAAGATCTGCTGCTCATTCCAGCCGACCTGGCCGGCGACGAAGACGATCCGGCCTTCGGCCTCGATGCCGTTGGCGTAGCCGATCGGCGCCTTCCAGCCCTCGGGCAACAAGACATTCATTGCGCTTTCTCCCCTCTCGAATCGGTCAATCGATATAGCGCGGCGGATCCGGGTCGTTCTCCCAGTCGCCTTCCGGTTGCGGCACCTTCGCCATCCAGGCCTTGACGAGTTCGACGTGCTCGGCCTCCTCGGCCTGCAACTCGAGCGCCTTGGCGCGCACTTCGTCGTTCGTCGCCACCGCGGCGAGTTCGCCGAAGAAGGCCTCGGCACGCTGCTCGGCGGCGAGCGCGAGCTGCAGCGCGTGCCATGGCTGCATCAGGTAGTGCACCGAATCGATGGACGGCGCCTCGGGCGAATCGAAACGGGCCCAGCGCACGCCTTGCAGCGCGAGCACCGGCGGCTCCTTCCAGCCCATCTGGTCCATGATCTCCTGCGCATGCTTGGTCTCGTAGCCGGCCATGGTGCGAAACATCGCCGCCACGTCGCGGTTGTTGTGGGTCTCCATCTGGTCGGCGAAATCGGTATAGCGCTCGATCGCATCGCGCTCCATCGCGAGCGCGTGCAGCATGAACTCCTCGAGCGTCGCGGGCACATGCACGGCGTGGCCGGCGGCGGTGGTTTCGGCGCTCACAGTGCGAACTCCGCTTCGATCTCGGCCATCGTATTGCGCGGCGGCTTGCCGCCGACCGGATACGGCGCGCGCTCGCCGGCGTAGAGGACGCCGATATTGAAGCCGTCGTCGGTCATGATGCGGCGCGCCGCGCGCGCCGGATCGTTGGTCGGGCCGACGGTGGCCGGATGCACCTTGTCCTTCCACTCGCGCTGCTCGGGGCGGAAGGTGACGCACGGGCTCATGACCTCGATGAACGAGAAGCCCGGATGCTGGATCCCCTGCGCGATCATCTGCGCCGTACCGTGCTGGTCGCCGGAGAACGCGCGGGCGACGAAATTGGCGCCCGAAGCGAGCGCGATGACGAGCGGGTGATACGAGCGGATGCCGGTGCCGCCGGGCGAGAGCTTGTTGTCCCAGTCGGGTTCGGTGGTCGGCGATGCCTGGCCCTTGGTCATGCCGTAGACGTGGTTGTCCATCACGATGTAGGTCATGTCGACATTGCGCCGGCAGGCGTGCATGAAGTGGTTGCCGCCGATCGAATAGCCG
>JACSRM010000222.1 GCA_014879745.1 Burkholderiaceae bacterium
TCGCGCGCCATGCGGTTGAAGCCCATGTTGACCTGGCGGATCTCGCTCGTCAGCGTATTCTCGTCGAGCCGCGATTCGTACTCGCCGTCGCCGATCCGGCTCGCCGCGAACGACAGTTCGCGCAGCGGCTGGTTGATGAGGCGCGCGACGGCGGCCGATGCGAACAGCGTCGCGATGATCGCGATGCCGATCCACAGCAGCCAGGTGCCGGTCGTCACCGGCTGCATGCGCGTCGGGTCGGCCTGCAGCCAGTAGCCGTCCTTCTCGATCGAGAAGCCGACCCACAAGCCCTCGGCCCCGTTCACCGAGCGCGCGACGAGCGTATCCGGGCCGAGGCGCGAACGCAGCGCGCCGGCGATCGCGCGCGAGAAGCGGTCCGCTTCGAACGGCTGCCAGGCGTCGCCCGGCTCGCGCGGCATCACGCGCACCGATTCGTCGCTCGACATCGACTTCACGAGCGTCACGCGGTTGATGCTGTCGGCCTCGCCGAGCGCGGTGCGCGTCAGGTTGACGAGGCTTGCGATCTGCTCGGCCGCCTGCACCGCGCGCGGCTCGAAGTCGAGCGCGCGAAAGGTCTGCTCCCACGCGAAGACGCCGCCCGCCAGCAGCGCGGCGAGCAGGAAGAAGGTGCGCCAGAACAGGCTCAGCGCAACGTGCTTTCGCGGCATGAAGTTCGGCGGCGTTCACGCCGCGGTCGGGGACTGCAGTGGACGCGAGGCGCCAGCGGGTTCGATCAGCGGTCTCGCGTCAGGTATCCATGGCGCCGAAGCGCCACCCGCGACGCATGAGCCTGATCTTCCGAAGCGACCGCCGCGGATCCGGCTCGGCCGGTCCGCCAGCGGTGCCCCCTCGAGGGGGCGCGCGAAGCGCGTAGGGGGTGGGTCACATCAGGCCGCGCCGTCCGGCACGAACACGTAGCCGACGCCCCACACCGTCTGGATATAGCGCGGCTGCGCCGGGTCGGGCTCGAGCATCTTGCGCAGGCGCGAGATCTGCACGTCCAGGCTGCGGTCGAACGGTTCGAACTCGCGGCCGCGCGCGAGTTGCGCGAGCTTGTCGCGGCTCAAGGGCTGGCGCGGGTGGCGCACGAGCGCCTTGAGCATCGAGAACTCGCCGGTGGTGAGCGCGATCTGCTCGCCGCCCTTCTCGAGGCGGCGCAGCGCGAGGTCGAACTCGAACGGGCCGAACGTCACCGTCATCGCCTCGCGCGCCGGGGCGCCCGGCGCTTCCATCGCCGGCCTGCGGCGCAGCACGGCGTTGATGCGGGCGAGCAGTTCGCGCGGGTTGAAGGGCTTGGGCAGGTAGTCGTCGGCGCCGACCTCGAGGCCGACGATGCGGTCCACATCCTCGACCTTGGCCGTCAGCATGATGATCGGCGTCGCATCCTTCGACGCGCGCAGGCGGCGGCAGATCGAGAGGCCGTCCTCGCCGGGCAGCATCAGGTCGAGCACGATGAGGTCGATCGTCTCGCGCGTCAACAGCCGGTTGAGCGCCTTGCCGTCCTCGGCGAGCAGCACCTCGAAGCCTTCCTGTGTCAGGTAGCGGCGCAGCAGGTCGCGGATGCGGGCGTCGTCATCGACGATCGCGATGCGGTCGGGGCGGCGGGGCATGGGCTCGTTCATCGGTGCTGATCTCCAAAAATGTAACAACGGCAATTTTCGGCAGGTTTGAAGGTCGTTTTTGGCATGCCTGACCCCTTGTTACAAATCTTCGGGATCGCATTGGCGGCCGCGGTGATCCCTCTGTCAACCCGGTCGCGGCGCCGATCGCTGTAGGCTTGCGGCATTTGGCAGGCCGCCGCACCCGCCAACCTCGGAACAAAGGAAATTTCATGCGCAAGTCGTTTGCCATCCTCGTCGCCGCTGCATTCATCGCCGGCTCCGCCGCAGCGCGGGCGGCCGATGCGCCTGTCGCGCCGCAAGGCGTCGTCAACCTTTCGGCGAGTGCGACGACGGAAGTGCCGCGCGACATGATGACCGTCACGCTCAGCGCGACGCGCGACGGGTCCGACGCCGCGGCGGTGCAGGTTGCGCTCAAGCAGGCACTCGACGCCGGACTGGCCGAGGCGAAGAGGGCGGCCAGACCCGGCCAGGTCGAGGTGCAGACGGGCAATTTCGCGCTCTTTCCGCGCTACAACAAGCAAAATACGATCAGCGGCTGGCAGGGCAACGCCGAGCTCATCGTCGAGGGCCGCGATATGCAGGCGATCGCCGCGCTTGCCGGACGCATCCAGAGCATGACGATTGCTCGCGTCGAATACGGGCTGTCGCGCGAGTTGCGCACGAAGACCGAAGCCGAGCTGACGGCGCAGGCGATCGCGAACTACCGCGCCCGCGCAGCCGACGCCGCGAAGCAGTTCGGCTACGCCGGCTACACGCTGCGCGAGGTCAGCATCGACAGCGGTGAATCGCGCCCGCCGATTCCGGCGCCGCGCATGCGCGCGATGGCCGCCGCGGCGAGCGACGAGGCGCTGCCGGTCGAGGCCGGCAAGAGCACGGTGAGCGTATCGGTGTCGGGCAGCGTGCAGTTGACGAAGTAGCGGGCCGGCGCGGCACGCGGCGGCCCGTCGCGACGGCCTATTGCGCCGTCCAGCCGCCGTCGACCGCCCAGGCGACGCCGCGCACGTTGTCGCCGGCCGGCGAGCACAGGAAGACGGCGAGCTCGCCGAGCTGCTCGGGCGTCGTGAACTGCAGCGAGGGCTGCTTCTCGCGCAGCAGATCGTCGCTCGCCTGCTGCACGGCGATGCCTTCGCGCTTGGCGCGGTCGTCGATCTGCTTCTGCACGAGCGGCGTCAGCACCCAGCCGGGGCAGATCGCATTGACGGTGATGCCGCTCGTCGCCGTCTCGAGGGCAATCGATTTCGTGAAGCCGACGATGCCGTGCTTGGCGGCGACGTAGGCCGACTTCTGCGCCGACGCGACGAGGCCGTGCGCCGATGCGATATTGATCACGCGGCCCCAGTTCTTCTTGCGCATCGCGGGGATCGCCAGGCGCGTCGTGTGAAACGCCGAGCTGAGGTTGATGGCGATGATCGCGTCCCAGCGTTCGGGCGGAAAATCCTCGACCGCCGCGACGTGCTGGATGCCGGCATTGTTGACGAGGATGTCGGCGCCGCCGAACTCGGCCGCGGCATACGCCATCATCGCCTCGATCTCGCCTGGCTTGCTCATATCGGCGCCGTGATAGCCGACGCGTACGCCGAGCGCCCGGGCGGCATCCTGCGGCGCCTGCGTATCGCCGAAGCCGTTCATCACGATATTCGCGCCCTGGCGCGCGAGCGAGAGCGCGATGCCCAGCCCGATGCCGCTGGTGGAGCCGGTGACGAGTGCGGTCTTGCCTTTCAACATGGGATTTCCTCGAGTCCGTGGCGATAGCATCCATTATCCCGAACCGATTGTGATGCGACCGAGGACCGAAAGATGACCGAACCCCGCCTGAACCACGTGCAATGCATGGACTCCCGCGGCCTGCACCGCGTGGCCTACTGGGAATGGGGCGACGCGGCGAATCCGCGCGTGCTGGTCTGCGCGCACGGCCTGGCGCGCCAGGGGCGCGATTTCGACACGCTGGCGCGGGCGCTGTGCAGCGACTTTCGCGTCGTCTGTCCGGACGTCGTCGGCCGCGGCAAGTCCGACTGGCTTGCCGATCCGATCGGGTATCAGATTCCGGCCTACGTCGCCGATATGGTGACGCTGCTCGCGCGGCTGGCTGCTGACGAACTGCACTGGGTCGGCACCTCGATGGGCGGGTTGATCGGCCTCGGCCTTGCGTCGCTTGCGGGCTCGCCGGTGCGCAGCCTGGTGTTGAACGATGTCGGCCCGAAGGTCCAGTACGAGGCGCTCGTGCGCATCGGCACCTACCTCGGCGTGCCGATGCGCTGGGCGAGCGTGCAGGAGGCCGCCGACTACCTGGTCTCGATTTCCAAGACCTTCGGCCCGCACACCCCCGAGCAGTGGCTCGCGCTGACGCGGCCGATGCTCAGGGCGGTCGAGGACGACCTCGGCCCCGGCTTCGTGCTGCACTACGACCCGGCGATCGCGGTCCCGTTCCGGCAGGTGACGCCGGAGGTCGCCGCTGCCGGCGAAGCGGCGACCTGGGCCGCGTACGACCGCGTGCAATGCCCGGTGCTGCTGCTGCGCGGCGCCGACTCCGATCTGCTTTCGCACGAGACGGCGCTCGAGATGACCGCGCGCGGGCCGAAGGCGACGCTGCGCGAGTTCGCCGGCATCGGCCACGCGCCGACGCTGATCGCGCCCGACCAGGTCGCCGCCGTGCGGGAGTTCCTGCTGCCGCCATGAAGACGACGAGCCCCGAGCAGTCGGAATCGACTGCGATCGTGCAGGCGCTCGACCTTCACGGTGGCGACGCCGACGCCAGCCCCGAGACCGAGAGCGCCGAACTCGTCCGCGCCTGCGCCTTTGCCGAGCCGCTGCTCAGGGGGCACCCGCTCGACAGCGGCGAGGATGCGTTCGCCCATGCGCAGGGCGTTGCCGCCATCCTGCGCGCGATGGGCGCCGCGCCGTCGATGCAGGCGGCGGCCTACCTCGTCTACGCGGCCGACTTCCTGACGCGACCCGACGAGATGGTCGGCAAGGCGTTCGGTGCGTCGTACGCGGGGCTCGTCGCCAATACCCGGCGCCTGTTCGCGATCGGGCGCGCGGCGCGCGAAGCGAGCGTGCTGCGCGATCGCGAGGCCGGGCAGACCGAGCGCGTGCGCAAGATGCTGCTCGCCTTCTCGCGCGATCTGCGCGTCGTGCTTCTGCGTCTTGCCTCGCGGCTGCAGACGCTGCGCTGGTATGCCGCCGGCAAGCGCGAATGCCCGCAGCCGATCGCGCGCGAATCGCTGCAGGTCTTTGCGCCGCTCGCGAACCGGCTCGGCATCTGGCAGATCAAGTGGGAGATGGAGGATCTGTCGTTTCGCTTCCTGCAGCCGCAGGACTACAAGCGCGTCGCGAGTCTGCTCGACGGCAAGCGCACCGAGCGCGAACGCGAGGTGGAGGCCGCGCGGCGGCGGCTCGCCGTCGCGCTCGCGGCGCGCGGCATCCGCGCCGAGGTGCGCGGCCGGCCCAAGCACCTCTACAGCATCTGGAAGAAGATGCAGGGCAAGCAGCTCGATTTCGAGCGCGTGCTCGACGTGCGCGCGCTGCGCGTGATCGTCGCCACGCTGCCCGAGTGCTACGCCGCGCTGAGCCGGGTGCACGAGATCTACCGCGCACTGCCGGGCGAGTTCGACGACTACATCGCGCGGCCCAAGCCCAATGGCTACCAGTCGCTGCACACGGTGGTGCAGGACGGCGACGGCCGCGCGATCGAAGTCCAGATCCGCACCCGCGCGATGCACGAGCACGCCGAGCACGGTGTCGCTGCGCACTGGGCCTACAAGGAGGCCGGCGCCAAGGGCTATGCCGGCGTCAGCGCGGCGGGCGAGTTCGAGGCGCGCGTCGCCGAGGCCCGCAAGGCGGTGCTGCGCGAGCTGCTCGCCTGGGAGCGCGACTTCGCCGGCCAGGCCGCCACGACCGACGCGCCGCGGCTCGACGACCGCATCTACGTCTTCACGCCGCAGGCGACGATCGTCGAACTGCCGGCCGGCGCGACGGCGGTCGACTTCGCCTACAGCGTGCACACCGACCTCGGCCACCGCTGCCGCGGCGCGCGCGTCGACGGCGCGATGCTGCCGCTCAATAAATCGCTCGCGAACGGCCAGACCGTCGAGATCATCGCCGCGAAGGAGGGCGGGCCGTCGCTCGACTGGCTCAACCCCGAGCAGGGCTATCTGCACAGCGCGCGCGCCAAGGCCAAGGTGCGCGCCTGGTTCAACGCGCTCGCGCAGCAGGCGACGATCGCGCGTGGCCGGGACGCGGTCGAGAAGCTCTTGCAGCGCGAGGGCCGGACGGCGATCAAGCTCGCCGACCTCGCCGCGCAGCTCGGCTTCAAGACCGCCGATGCGCTCTTCGAGGTCGTCGGCAAGGACGAGTTTTCGCTGCGCGGCATCGAGGCGCTGCTGCGCCCGGCCGAGGCGGTGCCGAGCACGGACGAGGTGGTCGCCAAACGCCGGCCGCGCGCACAGGACGGCGGCGGCGTGCTCGTCGTCGGCGTCGATTCGCTGCTGACGAATCTGGCGCGCTGCTGCCGGCCCGCACCGCCCGATCCGATCGGCGGCTACGTGACGCGCGGCAAGGGCGTCGCGATCCACCGCGCCGACTGCAGCAACTTCCGCGAGTTGCAGTCGCGCTCGCCCGAGCGCGTGATCGCCGTCGCCTGGGGGGCCAAGCGCGCCGCGAAGGCCGGCGCCGAGTCCGCGGTCTACCCGGTCGACGTGATCGTCGAGGCCAGCGACCGCCAGGGGCTGGTACGCGATATCTCCGAGCTGTTCGCGAAGGAGAAGATGAACGTCAGCGGCGTCAGAACCCACGCGCCGACGGGCGGGCAGCGCAGCACGGCGTCGATGATCTTCACGGTCGAGCTGACCGACACCACCGGCCTCGCATCCGCGCTCGCGCGCGTCGCCCACCTCGCCGGCGTGCGCAGCGCGCGGCGCAAATAGGCGCCGCGAGCGTCGCCGGCGGGCCGAGGTGCCAGAGGCCCCACTGCTATACTTCGCAATTGACCCAGGCGCGTAGCTCAGCTGGTTAGAGCACCACCTTGACATGGTGGGGGTCGTTGGTTCGAGTCCAATCG
>JACSRM010000380.1 GCA_014879745.1 Burkholderiaceae bacterium
CTTCAACGGCGGCAAGGGCGGCTCGATGCACATCGCCGACTTCTCGGTCGGCATGCTCGGCGCCAACGGCGTCGTCGCCGCCGGGTTGCCGATCGCGGTCGGCGCGGCGCACGCGCAGAAACTCCAGCGGCGCGACGCGATCACCGCCTGCTTCTTCGGCGACGGCGGCACCAACCGCGGCCCGTTCCTCGAGGCGCTGAACTGGGCGCGGGTGTTTGCGCTGCCGGTGCTGTTCGTCTGCGAGGACAACCGCTGGAGCGCGACGACCGCGAGCGCCCCGATGATCGCCGGCGACGGCGCCGCAGCACGCGCTCGCGCGCTCGGCATCGCTGCGCTGCAGGTCGACGGCAACGACGTGCTCGCGGTGCACGCTGCGGCCGGCGACCTGATCGCGCAGGTGCGCAGCGGCGCCGGGCCGCGCTTGCTGCACGCCGTCACCTATCGGGTCAAGGGCCATGTGTCGGTCGACCCGGCGCGCTATCGCGACGCCGATGAGCTCGAGGCGGCGCTGCAGACCGATCCGATCTCGCGCGCACGCGCCCGCTACCTCGGCCTTGCCGGCACGCGGGCGCGAGAACTCGACGCGATCGACGCCGAGGCAGCGGCTGAAGTCGCTGCCGCGCTGGCACAGGCCGAGGCCGCCCCTTGGCCGGACGCGGCGACCGCGTTCAGCGACGTGCAGACGACCGGAGCCGGCACATGGCGCTGATGACCTACGCCGAAGCGGCGGCGCGCGCACTCGCGCTCGAGATGGAGGCCGACGCGAACGTCGTCGTCCTCGGCGAGGATGTCGGCCGCGGCGGCATCTTCGGCCAGTACGCCGGTCTGCAGCAGCGCTTCGGCGCCGAGCGCGTGATCGACACGCCGATCAGCGAGGCGGCGATCCTCGGCGCCGGCGTCGGCATGGCGCTCGCCGGGCTGCGCCCGGTGGTCGAGATGCGGATCGTCGACTTCGCGCTGTGCGCGATGGACGAGATCGTCAACCAGGCGGCGAAGAACCGTTTCATGTTCGGCGGCCAGGGCTGCGTGCCGATGGTGATGCGGATGCCGATCGGCATCTGGGATGCGTCGGCGGCACAGCATTCGCAATCGCTCGAGAGCTGGTTCGCGCACCTGCCGGGCGTCGTCGTCGTCTGCCCGGCGACGCCGCAGGACAACTACAGCCTGCTGCGCGCCGCACTCGCCTGCGGCGACCCGGTCGTCTACATGGAGCACAAGACGCTGTGGGGGGTGCGCGGCGAAGTCGATGAAGCCGAGCACGCGGCAATCGGCAGCGCGCGCGTCGTGCGCGCCGGAAACGCACTGGCGCTGGTGAGCTGGAGCCGCCAGCTCGAGGTCTGCGAGCAGGCGTGCGCGCAACTTGCCGCGCAGGGCATCGAGGCCGAGCTGATCGATCTCAGGAGCCTCTGGCCCTGGGATCGAGACACCGTGCTGGCGTCGTGTGCGCGCACCGGGCGCCTGCTCGTCGTTCACGAAGCGGTGCAGGCGGCGGGCTTCGGCGCCGAGATCGCCGCCAGCGCCGCCGAGGCGACCGGCTGCAAGGTGCGCCGGCTCGGCGCGCCGCGCATCCCGGTCGGCTATTCGCCGCCGCTCGAAGCGCAATCGCGGATCGACGCCGATGCGGTCGCCGCCGCCGCACGCGCGCTCGTCGGCTGAACGCCCGCTGCCCAGCATGTCCGCGCCGCCCGATCCTCTCGACGCGCCGAGCACCGCTGCGGCCCCGGCGCCCGACGAGAAGACGGCCGTCCCGCTCGCGATCGAGGACTGGTTGACCGTGCTCGTGATGGCCGCGCTCGCGCTGATCACGTTCGCCAACGTGCTGGTGCGCTACTTCACCGACCAGTCGTTCGCCTGGACCGAGGAGATCTCGGTCTTCCTGATGATCGTGCTCGCGCTCGTCGCCGGCTCGGCGTCGGTCGCGCGCAACCGGCAGATCAGGATCGAGTTCTTCATCGACCGCGCGTCTTCGCCGCGACGGCGAACGCTCGAACGCTTCTCCGCGGCGATGGTGTTCGCGCTCTTCACGCTGCTCGCCGGCTTGAGCATGCGCATGGTGTTCGACGACATCCGCTACGGCGAGACCTCGCCCGGCATCGGCGTGCCGACGTGGTGGTATTCGATCTGGCTGCCGGTGCTTTCGATCGCGATCGCGGCGCGCGCGCTCGGCCTCTTCCTGCGCGAAGGCAAGCGCCGATGATCGCGACGCTGCTGTTTGCGGTCTTCATCGTGCTGATGCTCGTCGGCGTGCCGATCGGCGTCGCGATGGGGCTGGCCGGGACGCTCGCGATCGGCCTCGCGAATCTCGACACCCAGTGGTTCGGCCTGCTCGCGGTGCCGCAGAACTTCTACGCCGGCCTGGGCAAGTACCCGCTGCTCGCGATTCCGATGTTCGTCCTCGTCGGCGCGATCTTCGAGCGCTCGGGCGTCGCGATGCGGCTCGTGAACTTCGCGGCGGCGATCGTCGGCCGCGGGCCGGGGATGCTGCCGCTGGTGGCGATCGCGGTCGCGATGATCCTGGGCGGCATCTCGGGTTCGGGACCGGCGACGGCGGCGGCGGTCGGCGGCGTGATGATCGCCGCGATGGCGCGCGCCGGCTACCCGGCGGCGTATTCGGCGAGCGTCGTCGGCGCCGCGGCGTCGATCGACATCCTGATCCCGCCGTCGATCGCGTTCATCGTCTACTCGGTGCTCGTCCCCGGCGCGTCGGTGCCGGCGATGTTCGCCGCCGGCATGATTCCGGGCATCATGGTCGGCCTCGCGCTGATGGTGCCGACGGTCTGGCTCGCGCGCCGCCACGGCATGGGCGCGCTCGAGGTCGAGCTCGGCCGCCCGCCGTTCTGGCGCAGCCTGCGCGACGCGCTGTGGGCGCTCGCCGCGCCGGTGCTGATCCTCGGCGGCATGCGCGCCGGCTGGTTTACGCCGACCGAGGCGGCCGTCGTCGCCGTGTTCTACGGTCTGTTCGTCGGCATGGTCGTCTACCGCACGCTCGGCTTGCGCGACCTCTTCTTCATCCTGCGCGATTCGGGCGAGCTGTCGGCGGTGATCCTGGTCGTCGTCGCGCTCGCCGGCATCTTTGCCTATTCGCTGTCGACGCTGAGCATCATCGACCCGATCACCCATGCGATCGTCCACTCCGGGCTCGGCGAGTACGGCGTGATGGCGCTCCTGATCCTGATGCTCGCGATCGTCGGCATGTTTCTCGACGGCATCTCGATCTTCCTGATCTTCATTCCGCTGCTGATCCCGATCGCCAACTTCTATCATTGGGACCTGGTCTGGTTCGGCGTGCTGCTGACACTGATGGTCGCGCTCGGTCAGTTCACGCCGCCGATGGCGGTCAACCTGATGGTGTCGTGCCGCATCGCCGGCGTGCGCATCGAGAGCACCGTGCGCTGGGTCGTGTGGCTGCTGCTCGCGCTGTTGAGCGTGCTGCTGCTGGTGATCGTGTTTCCGCAGCTCGCGCTGTGGCTGCCGCACCAGCTGGGTTTCTGATCCGATGGTTTTCAACGAGAGGAGGGATTTCCGATGAGAGTGCCCACGCTGTTCAAGTTCGCCGCGGCGGTCGCCGCGCTGTCGTTCGCCGCGCTCGCGCCGGCGCAGAACTACAAGCCCGAGTACAAGATGTCGCTCGTCGTCGGCACCGCCTTCCCGTGGGGCAAGGGCGGCGAGATCTGGGCCAACCTGGTGCGCGAGCGCACCAACGGCCGCATCAACATCAAGCTCTATCCCGGGGTCTCGCTCGTGCAGGGCGACCAGACGCGCGAGTTCACCGCGATCCGCCAGGGCGTGATCGACATGGCGATCGGCTCGACGATCAACTGGTCGCCGCAGGTCAAGGAGCTCAACCTGTTCTCGCTGCCTTTCCTGATGCCCGACTACGCGGCGATCGATGCGCTGACGCAGGGCGACGTTGGCAAGCACATCTTCACGACGCTCGACAAGGCCGGCGTCGTTCCGCTCGCCTGGGGCGAGAACGGTTTTCGCGAGATCACGAACTCGAAGCACGAGATTCGCACGCCGGACAACCTGAAGGGCTTGAAGATCCGGGTCGTCGGCTCGCCGCTGTTCCTCGACACCTTCACCGCGCTCGGTGCCAACCCGACCCAGATGAGCTGGGCCGACGCCCAGCCGGCGCTCGCCAGCGGCGCGGTCGACGGGCAGGAGAACCCGATGTCGATCTTCACCGCCGCCAAGCTGCAGAACGTCGGCCAGAAGTACGTCACGATGTGGCACTACGTCGCCGACCCGCTGGTCTTCGTCGTCAACAAGGACGTCTGGGCGTCGTGGACGCCGGCCGATCAGGCGATCGTGCGTCAGGCCGCGCTCGACGCCGGCAAGGAAGAGATCGCGATCGCGCGCAAGGGGCTCGACGAGCCCGGCCAGCCGCTGCTCAAGGAGATCGCCGCGCTCGGCGTCACGATCACCGAACTCACGCCCGCCGAGCGCGAAGCCTTCGTCAAGACGACGCGCCCGGTGTTCGAGAAGTGGAAACCGCAGATCGGCGCCGCTCTCGTCGACAGCGCCGAGAAGGCGATCGCCGCACGCAAGAAGTAGCCCTCGCGAGCGCCGCGCATCGAGCGCGGCACACCCGGAGCCTGCCGTTCGCGGCAGGCTTTTTCATGTCTGACCCGCGCGTCAGTCCCGATAGCAGACGTGCACGTAGTGCCCCGGCGCGGCGCCGAGCGACGCGTTGACCTGCGGCTTGCGCGCCGCGACCTCGCCGCTCGACAGCGCGGCGAGCCAGGCGTGCCATGCCGGCCACCACGAGCCGTCGTGCTGCGCCGCCTTCGCCTGCCAGACCTCGGGCGTCATCGCCGGGTCGCTCGCGCGCGTCAGGTGCATCTGGTAGCGGCGCCGCGGATGGCCGGGCTCGGAGACGATGCCGGCGTTGTGGCCGCCGTTGGTCAGCACGAAGGTAAGGTCGCCGCCGAGCAGGCGGTGCAGCTTGTAGACCGAGTGCCAGGGCGAGACGTGGTCCTTGACGGTGCCGACGACGAACGCCGGCACGCGCACGTCAGACATCGCGACCGGCCGGCCCTCGACCTCGTAGCGGCCTTCGGCGACGTCGTTGCGCAGGTACATCGCGCGCAGGTACTGGCTGTGCATCACCGCCGGCAGGCGCGTCGTGTCGGCGTTCCACGCCATCAGGTCGCTCGGCGCGTTGCGTTCGCCGAGCAGGTACTCGCGCATCCGCGTCGACCAGATCAGCTCGCGCGAGCGCAGGAACTGGAACGACCCCGCCATCTGCTTGCCGGTGAGAAAGCCCCGCTCGGCCATCATCGCCTCGAGCATCTCGATCTGCGCGTCGTCGGTCAGGATGCCGAGGTCGCCCGGCTCGCGAAAGTCGATCTGCGCCGCGAGCAGGGAAAGCGACGCGAGCGGCGCGATTTCGCGCGCACCTTCGACGCCGCCCGGCCGCGCAAGCGCCGCCGCCGCGATCCCGAGCAGCGTGCCGCCGAGGCAATAGCCGGCGGCGTGGATAGCCACTCCGCCGGTGATGCGCGTGATCTCGGCCAGCGGCTCGAGCACGCCGAGCTGCAGATAGTCGTCCATGTCGAGCAGCGCGTCGCCTTCGTCCGGGTTGCGCCACGACAGCATGAAGACGGTATGGCCCTCGCCGACCAGGAAGCGCACCAGCGAGTTGTGCGGCGAGAGGTCGAGGACGTAATACTTCATGATCCACGACGGGACGATCAACAGCGGCTCGCGCCGCACACGCGCCGTCTGCGGCGTGTACTGGATCAGTTCGACGAGGTGGTTGCGATAGACGACGCGCCCCGGCGTGATCGCGACGTCGACGCCGGGCTGAAAGCGCGGCTCGACGGCCTCGCGCGGTTCGAGGCCGTGCTCGCGCCGCCAGTCGTCGATCATGTGCTTTGCGCCCTGCGCGAGGTTCGCGCCCTGCGTCGCGACCGTCTTCTCCTGCACCTGCGGGTTCGACCACAGCCAGTTGCTCGGCGATTGCATGTCGAGCCACTGGCGGGCGAAGAGCCGCACCACGTCGTGGTGATGGCGCTCGACGCCGTGCACCTGCAGCGCCTCGTCCCACCACGCCTGACGCGCCAGATGCACGTTGGCAAGCAGGCTGTAGGGCCACTGCTTCCAGCCCGGATCATGAAAGCGCGGGTCGGCCGCGAGCGCCTCGTCGGTCTCGCCGGGCGTGCTCGAGAGCGCGCCCAGCAGCCGGGTCTGGGCCGCGGTGGCGAGCTTTGCGGCGGTGCCGGGGGCCGACGCCAGATGCCAGGCCCAGTCCGCATAGGCGAGGCCGAGCGAGATCGGTGACAGGCCGAGGGTGAACTTGGCGCCGAGCGCGCGCGCCGTGCTGTCGAGCGCGCGCGCGGCGTCCTTCGTCTCGCTCGGGACCGCCGCCTTGGGCGCATTGGCCGCGCGCCGGGTGGCCGCAGCCGCGGCCGGCAGCACGGAACCGGTGGCGGTCGCTTCGACCGGCAACGTGGCTTGGAGTCGTTCGGGTTGCTTCATTTCGGTTTCGCGGCGCGTCCTCGCCGGGGGCGTCGACGCCGCAGCGCGCGATTCGGTTGCTGGAGGTCGCTATCTTCGCTCATCCGGGCCGCCCTTGGGCCGGGTCCGGAAAACGGGGTATGCGATGGCCGACCGAACCACCGATCGCGCGCGACCCACCCCCAACGGGTGCCCCCATCGACCTC
>JACSRM010000109.1 GCA_014879745.1 Burkholderiaceae bacterium
CGTCGGCGCCTCGCCCCATTCGCTCGCTGCGATCCCCGCTGCGCGGGGCCCCTCTTCCGCGGCTCATGCAGCGCCCCCTGCCAGATGCGCCGGGAAACTCGCGCCGGCGGCGAGGCGGCTGCGCTGCTTGCGCAGGTCGGCAAAGCGCATCAGCGCGGCAACGAGGTCGTCTTCGGTCGACAACTCCAGCGCATCGACGCCGGCCTGCACGAATGCGCTGCGCAGATCGGCTTCGCGCCGCTCGGCAGCGGCGGCGAAGCGGCGGCGAAAGCCGATATCGTGGGTATCGACGAAGATCTGCTCGCCGCTTTCGGCATCCTGCATCGTCAGCAGGCCGAGGTCGGGCAGTTCGGATTCGAGCGGATCGTAGAGCCGCACGGCGAGCGTTTCGTGGCGGCGTGCAAGCTGCGCGAGCGCACGCGCGAAGCCCGGCGTGCTGACGAAATCGGAGACGACGAAGACGAGCGAGCGCCGCGGTATCACCGCGTAGGCCGACTTCAGAAAGGCGCCCAGGTCGGTCGCCGTCGCGGCGGCTGGCGCCGGCCGCGTCATCATGCGCTGCAACAGGTGCAGCACGTGGCGCCGTCCGCTGCGGGCCGCGATCACGGTATCCATCCGGTCGCCGTAGAACACGGCGCCGACCCGATTGCCGTGGCGGGCGAAGAGCCGCGCGAGCACGGCGACGAAATCGATCGCGATCGCGCGCTTGGCGACAGCGCCGGAGCCGAAATCGAGCGACGGGCTGAGGTCGAGCAGGAACCAGGCGCTGACCTCGCGGTCCTCCTGGAACTGGCGCACATAGGGCGTCTGCAGGCGCGCGGTGACGTTCCAGTCGATGTGGCGCACGTCGTCGTGAAACTGGTACTCGCGCAATTCGGCAAGGTCGATGCCGAAGCCGCGGATCAGCGTGCGGTAGTCGCCGTGCAGCAGGCCGTCGAGGCGGCGCAGCACCGTCCATTCGAGCCGGCGCAGCACCGCCTCGGCGGCGTGCGGCGCCGGGCGCGCATGCGGCTTTCGCTCCGCACCGCCTGCTTCAGGCCTGGACGGCGGCGTCGGCATCGGCATCGAGACGGACATGGTTGTGCAGCGGTTCGGGCGGCGCCGGCAGGTGCTGCATCACGCGGCGCACGATATCGTCGGCCGTCTTGCCCTCGGCGAGCGCCTCGTAGGACAGCACGAGCCGGTGGCGCAGCACGTCGGGCGCGATATCGATCACGTCCTGCGGCCGCACATACGCCCGCCCGCGCAGGAAGCCGAGCGCGCGCGCGCCCTCGATCAGGTTGATCGACGCCCGCGGGCTCGCGCCGTAGGTGAGATACGGCGCCAGCTCGGCCAGGCCGTGGCGCGCCGGCTCGCGCGTGATCGCGACGAGCTTGACCGCATACTGCACGAGCGAAGGATCGACGTAGCCGCGCCGGCATTCGCGCTGCAGGGCAAGCAGCTGATGCGTGCTCGCGACGGGCGAGACGCTGGCGGCCGCGCCGGTGACGCGCTGCACGATGACGAACTCCTCCTCCTCGCTCGGATAGCCGACGAGAACCTTCATCATGAAGCGATCGACCTGCGCCTCGGGCAGCGGGTAGGTGCCTTCGGTCTCGATCGGATTCTGGGTCGCCATCACGAGGAAGGGCTCCGGCACCGGGTGGGTCTCGCCGGCGATCGTGACCTGGCGCTCCTGCATCACCTCGAGCAGCGCGCTTTGCACCTTGGCCGGCGCGCGATTGATCTCGTCGGCGAGCAGCAGGTGGGCGAAGACCGGGCCGAGCGAGGTCGAGAATTCGCCCGTCTTCTGGTTGTAGATGCGGGTGCCGACGAGATCGGCCGGCACCAGATCGGGCGTGAACTGGATGCGCTTGAAGCTGCCGCGCAGCGCGGTGGCAAGCGTCTTCACGGTCAGCGTCTTGGCCAGGCCGGGCACGCCCTCGACGAGCAGATGGCCCTGGGCGAGGATCGCGACGAGCACGCGCTCGAGAAAGTGATCCTGGCCGACGACGACCTTCTTCACCTCGTAGAGGATCTGCTCCATCAGGGCCGCGGTATGGGTTCGTGCGCTCGGTTCCATGCGGGTCTTTCGATGCGTTATCGCCCAGATTGGTTTCAGAACGGCGGCAGCCCGGCGCCGGCAGCCGCATTCTCGATCGGCACGGCAAAGCCGATGCCGATGAAGGTGCGCTCCTCGCCGGGGTTCAGGATCGCGGTGACGATGCCGACGACTTCGCCGCCCATCGTCACGAGCGGCCCGCCCGAATTGCCGGGGTTGGCGGCAGCGTCGAACTGGATCAGATTGCTGAGCACGCGCTTGCCCTGCGGCGAGACATAGTTGCGCTTCAGCCCCGAGACGACGCCGGCCGATACCGAAGGGCCGATGCCGAACGGATAGCCCACCGCGATGACCTGATCGCCGAGCGCGAGATCGCCGGTCGAGCGCATCGTCGCCGCTTCCAGGTCGTCGGGCAGCGTCAGCGCCTGCAGCACGGCAAGGTCGTTCTCGGGCTGGACGGAGACCAGCATCGCCGCCGACTCGGTGCCGTCGGCGAAGCGCAGATGCAGTTTGTCGGCGCCGAGCACGACGTGCAGATTGGTCAGGATCAAGCCGCTGTCGACGATCACGACGCCGGTGCCGACCATGCGCTCGACATCTTCCTTGCCCGGCGCAGTGTCGCCGCGATCACCTTCGACGAGCACGATCGACTTGTGCACCGCCGCATAGGCACGCGCCGCGGGCGACGGCAGCGTCTTCGTCTCGAGCGTATTCAGCACGGCGCGATCGATATGCTCCTGCGTCAGCGGCGGCTGCGGTGGCGTGCGAACGAGCATCTGGCCGAGCAGCACGGCCAGCGCGATGCTCGTCGCGATCCACGGCAGCGGGCTGCGAAGCCAGCTCGGCAACGTGCGGCGCGCCACCCTTGGCGGCGCCGGCGGCAGCGGTTCGGTCCGCGCTCGTGCGCCAGGCCGCGCGCCGGCCGCCGGTGCACCTGCCGCTGCCGCGCGCGGCGGCGATGGCGCTTTCGTTGCGCGGCTGGAACGACTGTACAGAGGCACTTTGGGCATGCGCTACCCCCCCTGGGTTACGGGCGGTCCTGCGTACTGCGCCGCGCCACCGCTCGTACCTGCACGATGCAGGTTCGATGAAGGTAACACAGGGCCGGGCCGCGCGTGCGGCTCGGTCATCGCGCCAGTGCTATGCGGTCAATGCCTGCGCGATCAATTCGTGGCTGCGCAGGCGTGCCGCGTGGCTGTGCAGGTTGCACACGATCATCAGCTCGGAGGCGTCGCAGGCCTGCGCGCGGCCGAGCAATTCGCGCCGCACGGTATCGGGCGTGCCGACGATGACGAGATCCCGAAAGGCGCGCACGAGCCGTCGCTCGGCTTCGGTGTAGGCGTAACCGGCCGCCTCCTCGGGGCTCGGCAGCGGCGCGAGGTTGCCGCTTCGCAGCCGCACCCAGGCAAGTTCCATCGCCGACGCCAGCCACTCGGCCTCGTCCGCGGTCGGGGCGCAGATCGCCGAGACGCCAAGGATCGCGTGCGGCGCGGCAAACTCCTTCGACGGCTGGAAGGCCGCGCGGTAGGCATCGAACGCCGGCTTGGCGGGCGCCGCGCTGAAATGGCTGGCGAACGAATAGCCCATTCCGGCCTCGCCCGCCATCCGCGCGCTCGCGCCGCTCGAGCCGAGCAGCCAGATCGGCGGCAGCGGCGCGTCGGTCGGCATCGCCTGCAGCGAATGCAACGGATGATCGGACGGGAGCTGCTTCTCGCCGCTCCAGAGCAGCAACTCGGATACCAGCGCCGGGAAGTGCTCGCCGTCGGCGGCACGCAAGACCTGACTCGTGCGCTGATCGGCGCCTGGGGCGCGACCGAGGCCGAGGTCGATGCGCCCCGGATAGAGCGCGGCGAGGGTTCGATACGCCTCGGCGATGCGCAGCGGCGCATGATTGGGCAACATCACGCCGCCGGCGCCGACGTGCAGCGTGCGCGTCTGCGCCGCGACGCTTGCGATCAGTACCTCGGGCGACGAACTCGCCACGCTGGGCATGCCATGGTGTTCGGCATACCAGCAGCGCACATAGCCCAGGCGCTCAGCGAGTTGCGCGAGCTCGACGCAGCGGCGCACCGACTCGGCGGCGCTGCCGCCCGAAGCCACCGGGGCAAGGTCGAGAACGGAAAGCGCGAGCGCCATCCGGCAATGCTATTTCATCGCCACCGGCGCCTTGCGGCGGCGCCCGTTCCCGCCTTGGCGCAGGCGTTCAGGCGCCCTGCCCGAACGGGCCGACCGGCCGACGCTCGTCGAGCGTGCGCATGCGTCGCTCGAGGTCCGCCATATCCGCCGCGCCGGCCAGATAGAGCTCGTCGCGTTCCTGCGAGTTGGGGTGCGGATCGAAGATCCAGGCGATGAAGGCGTTGATCAGTTTCATGTTCTCTCCCGAAAGCTGGACTGGCTGACACGCTAGGGTAAACCCTGAGTCTCGACTTCGCACTCCAATCCGCAACATCCCTGTTCGAACCAAGGGTAAACCCTCTTCATGGAGCCTGCGCGGGAAGTCACGCAAGTAGATCGCCGAGGTGATCGCTCACCGAACCCTTCGAGGCGCGAGGAAGTAGCGTGATAAGCGGTATCGATCCGAGCCCTGCGCGGCAGCTCGCGCGAAGGCTTAGGCTTCGCCGCGCGCAGCAATGCGGGTTGCCGGCTTTCGAGCCGCCTCGCCAAGCGCGCCCTCCGCCCACTTATTGAGACTGGTACCGCTTCTCGCCGCGGCCTTGAGAGCGGCGGCATGGACCTCCGGCGCGATGCGCAACATGACTTTCCCGCTCGCCGGCCTCTCCGCGGCAGAGCCCAGTTCCTTGGCTGCGGCCAGATAGTCTTCGATGGCAGCGTCGAAGTTCGACTCGAACTCCGATACGGACTCGCCGTGAAACGAAATGATGTCGTCAATGTCCCGGACGCGCCCGACGACGATCTTGTCTTCCACGTCGAAGACCATGCTCGCGGTATAGCCCTTGTAGGTCATGGAATTGATCATGGTGCGATTCCCATCCTCGCGATGAACTCCCGCACAGCCAGCACCCGGTAGCGCAGCGCCTCCTTGCCCGGATGCGGCCGGTGCAGAGTCATCTTCCGGCCATTGAACTCGAACGTCACCGACGAACCTGCGCCCTCGACGATTCGGCAGCCCGCCCCCTTCAACATCGATTCGATACGCGCCCGCTCGATGTTCCCGTTGACGGGATCGCCGAGCACCCTTTCGAGCGTCTTGCGCTGCGTGCCGTTCACCGGATGCTGATAGCAGTCGCAACGCACTCTGCAATCACGTTGAGCCGGGAACGGCGAGGCCGGTGGATGCCAAGCGAGCGTTGCGATGTTCGCTCGATGGAGGGATTGGGCGTTACCGTCACAGCACTGGCTGATGACCGCGACTTGCGTGCCAGACCGCAAGTACGCGAAGCCCGGCGGCCGTGGCCTTGTAGTCGATGAAGTAGCGAACGCGACCGAGGCACGGGCACCGAACGCCGGTCGTGCGCGCTCTTTTATTCGTACTCTACGCCGATGCCGGGTTGCTCCGACAGAAGCACCACGGACTCCCCGAAGTCTTTGCCGATGGCGCCAGGCGCGGAAGGGCGATTCGCAACCTACCCATCGGCCGTTTTGCGAACCTCCCTTCCTGCCCACGCGGATTTCTTGATCCGCAGCGGCATGCTCAGCCGTTGCCTGGAAGGGGGCGAAGCAGGTCTTCGAACGTGACGAACTTCCCGCGCTCGATCTCGGCCAACGCTTCTGCGAGTTCGTCTTCCTTTGCCGCGGAGAGCGAGAAGCGCTCGTCTGCCCCTCGCGTCACGACCGCAACGACCGCTCCTTCTTCGAGCGCAACGTCTTCGAGGACGATCTTGCCGTTGACGGCGGTACCGGTGGCTACTTGCATGGAATGGATCGTACTCGTGAGCCCGAAGCTACGCCTTTGACGCACAACGTCGAAACTCAGCGACGGCCGAAGGCGGTCCGCCAGAGTCACGGGTTCGGCGCCCCGACGGATGCAGAAAGCATGGCTTTGACTTCCTCGATGGAGCGTGCTGGAGTTGCCATGTGTATGACGGCATGGCAGTTCGGACAAACAGGCCGCAGGTCTTCAATCGGATCGACTTCATACTGCGTTCCGATGGACGCCAAGGCTTTGATGTGATGAACGTGAATGAACCCTGACGCCGAAGGGCCATACACGGCTCCGAAGTCGAAGTTGCAGACAACGCAAACGGCACCGTGAGCTTCAATGCAACGCGCACGCGCGACGGGGTTTCTTTCGTAGGCGTTCACGCTGACTTGCCGCACCGCTCCCTCGACAAGTTGGCCGGCGTGAGAAACCTCATTTGGCATTGGGTCACCAGATGCTGTGAAGCCGCAGGCTTGAAGCGCGGCGACTACCTCCTCTCGGAGCCGCCACACAAAGCCACTGCCTTCCTTGTGCTTGCCAGTCGCAACGACGTGCCACCATTGGAATTCGCCGGTAGCCAGCCCTTCTGGATGTGCGCCGAGCGCTTCGTGAACCTTGCGCCCGACACGCCCCATGACGGAGTTAACTTGAACGACCGCATCGAGGCCGAGGAGCGTCCGCAACTGGCCCGCGCTCGCTGCATGACCCGGAG
>JACSRM010000403.1 GCA_014879745.1 Burkholderiaceae bacterium
CGGCGAGCCTTTCGGCGACCGTCTACCGCAACGATGTCGACGACATGATCGGCTACGACCCCGACCCGAGCGGCACGAACTGCCCGCCCGGCTATTTCGGCTGCGCCGGCAACGTCTCGCGCGCGCGGCTGCAGGGCGCGACCTTCGCCTACGCGCAGCAGTGGGGCGGCTGGGACCTGAGCGCGACGGTCGACCTGCTCGATGCGACCGACCGCGACACCGGCGAGCGCCTGCCGCGCCGCGCCGCGCACCAGGAGACAGTCGCCGTCAACTACACGCAGGGCGCCTGGACGCTCGGCGCGTCGGCGATCGGCGTCGGCTCGCGGCCCGACGGCGGCGTCACGCTCGGCGGCTACGGGCTCCTGAACTTCCTCGCCTACTGGCGCTTCGCGCCGCAGTGGCGGCTCGAGGCCAAGCTGCTCAACGCGCTCGACAAGGACGTCGAGCCGATGCGCGACTACCAGGGCCTCGGCCTGCAGGCTTGGATCGGGGTGCGCTTCGATGCCAAGGGCTTCTGATTCGATGGCCTTGCGCCGCGTTGCCGCGCTGCTGTTCGCGCTCGCGCTCGTCGCGATCGGCGCGATCGGTGCGCGAGCCGAGGTCGTCGTGCGCGACGATCGTGGCGTCGAGGTCGCGTTCGCGGCCGCGCCGCGGCGTGTCGTGAGCCTGCTGCCGTCGCTGACGGAAAGCGTCTGCGCGATCGGCGCCTGCGACCGCCTCGTCGCGACCGACCGCTTCTCGAACTGGCCGGCGAGCGTCGAGCAGCTTCCCAAGCTCGGCGGCCTCGACGACGCGCCGGTCGAGCGCATCGCCGCGTTGAAGCCCGACGTCGTCCTCGTCTCGTCGGCGGCGCGCATCATCGGCCGCCTGGAGGCGCTCGGCTTCAAGGTCGTCGTTCTCGAGACGCGCAACGGCGCCGACACCCGCAACACCTTGAGGCTGCTCGCCCAGCTCTTCGACAAGCCGGGTGCCGGCGACGCCGTGTGGTCGCGGATCGAGACCGAGATCGGCGCCGCCGCCAAACGGGTGCCGCCCGCCGTGCGCGGCGGGCGCGTCTACTTCGAGATCGATTCGACGCCGTATGCCGCCGGCCCCGAATCGTTCGTCGGCGAGATGCTCGCGCGCCTGGGCATGGGCAATATCCTCGCGCCCGATGCCGGCCCGTTCCCCAAGGTCAACCCGGAGTTCGTCGTGCGCGCCCAACCCGACGTCATCATGGCGTCGAAGCCGAACCTGCAGGAGATGCGGCTGCGGCCCGGCTGGGCGTCGCTGCGCGCGCTCGAACGCGGCCAGGCGTGCGGCTTCGAGCCGGCGCAGTTCGATCTGCTGACCCGCCCCGGCCCGCGCATGGGCGAGGCGGCGGGCGTGATCGCCGACTGCCTTGTCAGGATCGCCGCGGTGCATTGATGACCGCCGCCGCCGACGCCAGCCGCCGCCGCCTGCTGGTCGCGTCGCTCGCCGGCGCGACGCTGCTGATTGCCGCCGCCGGCCTCGTCGCCGGCAGCGACGGCGTCTCGTGGCACGCCTTCGTCCAGACCTGGGACAGCGCCGAGGCGCGGCTCATCATCGGCGAGATCCGCGCGCCGCGCACGCTCGGCGCGTGGCTCACCGGCGCGCTGCTCGGCCTGGCCGGCGCCGTCGCGCAGGGGCTGTTTCGCAACCCGCTCGCCGACCCGTACCTGCTCGGCTCGGCGTCGGGCGCGT
Organism: Burkholderiaceae bacterium; assembly: GCA_014879745.1. GTDB lineage: Bacteria > Pseudomonadota > Gammaproteobacteria > Burkholderiales > Burkholderiaceae_C > CAIKUF01. The sequence goes on from JACSRM010000403.1 coordinate 1,705, forward strand.
CGCTCGCCGTCGTCATCGTGCTCGCGTCGAACCTCCTCGCCGGCCAGGCGGCGGGGCTCGGCATCGATGGCGTCGCGGCGCGCCTAGGCCTCGTCGGCGCGGCGTTTGCCGGCGCGCTGCTCGGCGTGCTGCTGACGCTCGCGCTGGCGCGCGGCGCGCAGCAGACGACGCGGCTGCTGCTGGCCGGCGTCGTCGTCGGCGTCGTGCTCGCCGCGATCAGCGACCTCATCACGACCGCCGCGCCCGACGCGCTGCGCGGCAAGCAGACCTTCATGCTCGGCAGCACCGGATTCCTCGGCTGGGGCGACTGCGCCGTGCTCGCGGCGGGCCTGGCCGTCACGCTGCCGCCGTGCTGGCGGCTGGCGCGCGCGCTCGACGCGCTGACGCTCGGCGACGACACGGCGAGAAGCCTCGGCCTGCCGCTCGCCAAGGTGCGCGTCGCGTTCGTCGGCGCGATCGCGCTCGCGACCGGCGTCGCCGTTTCGCAGGCCGGGCTGATCGCCTTCGTCGGCCTCGTCGCGCCGCACCTCGTGCGCCGCTTCGCGCCGGGCACGCACGGCTTCAACCTTGGCGCGAGCGCCGCCGCGGGCGGCGCGCTGCTGCTCGCCGCCGACGTGCTCGCGCGCTCGCTCGTCGCGCCGCAGGAGGTGCCGGTCGGCGTGCTGACGGCGATCCTCGGCGGCGGCTACCTCATCTGGCTGCTCAACCGGGGCCGGCCGCGATGAACCCCGCCCTGCGGCCCGCCCGCTGCCGCCCGCCGGGATCGGCCGAGCGCCCGAGGCCGCAGGCGTGAGCACGCTGCAAGTGACCGGCGCGAGCGTCGTGCTCGGCAGCACCCAGGCGCTGCGCGGCGCGAGCGTTGACGCCGGGCCCGGCTGGTCGGCGATCGTCGGCCCGAACGGCGCCGGCAAATCGACCTTGCTGCGGGCGATGGCTGGCCTGCTGCCGCTCGCCGCCGGCGAGGTGCGGATCGACGGCGAGAACATCGCGCGGCTTTCGCCCGCCGCGCGCGCGGCGCGCCTCGCCTGGCTTTCGCAGCAGGCCGACACCAGCGGCGAGCTGACGGTGCGCGAGGTCGTCTCGCTCGGCCGACTGCCGAGCACCGGGCTGCTCGGCGCGCTGACGCCAGACGACGAGTCGCGCATCGATCGTGCGATGCGCGACGCCGGCTGCGCCGCCGCGCACGACCGGCGGCTCGCCGAGCTTTCGGGCGGCGAGCGCCAGCGCGTGCTCGTCGCGCGCGCGCTCGCCGTCGGCGCGCCGGTGCTGCTGCTCGACGAGCCGACGACGCACCTCGACCCGCCGTTCCAGGTCGCGATCGTGCGCTTGCTGCGCGAGCAGGCGCGCGCCGGCGTCACCGTCGTCAGCGTGCTGCACGACCTCTCGCTCGCGCTGCTCGCCGACCGGTTGATCGTCCTCGAAGCCGGCCGCGTGCGGGCGGTCGGCGCAAGCGACGACCCGCGAATCCATCGGGAGCTCGTCGACGTCTTCGGCGGCACCGTCCGCATCGTCCGCTTCGACGACCGCTGGGTCGTCGTGCCGCAGCTCGACGCCTGAGCGTCATACTGCGCCGATGACAGCCGACCGCAATCCCGACTTCGACCCGCGCCTCGGCCCGCGGCGCATCGTCTGCCTGACCGAGGAGCCGACCGAGGTGCTCTATGCCCTCGGCCGCGAGGAACTGATCGTCGGCATCTCGGGCTTCACGGTGCGGCCGGCGCGGGCGCGGCGCGAGAAGCCGCGGGTGTCGGCCTTCACGTCGGCGAGCATCGATCGCATCCTCGCCCTCGAGCCCGATCTGGCGATCGGCTTCTCCGATATTCAGGCCGATATCGCGCAGGCGCTCGTCAAGGCCGGCGTCGAGGTCTGGATCGCGAACCACCGCAGCGTCGACGCCATCCTCGGCTATGTGCTGCGCCTCGGGGCGCTGGCCGGCGCGAGCGAAGCGGCGGCGGCGCTCGTCGCGCAACTGCAGCAGCGCATCGAAGCGATTCGCAGCGCGGGTGCGCAGGCCGCGCCGCGGCCGCGGGTCTACTTCGAGGAATGGGACGTGCCGCGCATCAGCGCGATCCGCTGGGTCAGCGAACTGATCGCGATTGCCGGCGGCGACGACATCTTCCCTGAGCGCGCGCGCCAGTCGCTCGGCCGCGACCGCATCATCGAAGACGACGCCGAGATCATCGGGCGCGCGCCCGACATCATCATCGGCTCGTGGTGCGGCAAGAAATTCCGCCCCGAGCAGGTCGCGGCGCGACCCGGCTGGGGCGATGTGCCGGCGGTGCGCGACGGCGAGCTGCACGAGATCAAGTCGCCGCTCATCCTGCAACCCGGCCCGGCCGCACTGACCGACGGCCTCGATGCGCTGAGCCGCATCATCCGCGGCTGGCAGGATCGCCGTTCGCGCTGATGCCGCCCGGCATCAACTCTTGCGCTTCGGCGGCGGGCCGTAGTTGCGATCCGGCTTGGCGGCGCGTTCGTAGAGCGGCATCACTGCCGGCAGGGCGGCCTCGATGTCCTTGATCCGCGAGCTGCCGCTCGGGTGCGTCGACAGCCATTGCGGCGGCGCGTTCTTGGATGCGGCGGCCATCTTCTGCCACAACGTGATCGCGGCGCGCGGGTCGTAGCCGGCGCGCGCGGCGAGTTCGAGGCCGACGAGGTCGGCCTCGGTCTCGTCGTCGCGGCTGAACTTGAGCGTGACGAGCTGGCCGCCCATATCGGCGAGGTAGCGCCCGCCGTTGCCGAGGCCGAGCAGCGCCGAGCCGATCTCGATCGCGCCGCGCGTCGCCGCCGTCTTGCCCATCCGCTCGCGCGCGTGCTCGCGCAGCGCGTGCGCGATCTCGTGGCCCATCACCATCGCGACCTCGTCGTCTGTGAGCTGGAGCTGGTCGAGCAGGCCGTAGAAGAAAGCGATCTTGCCGCCCGGCATGCAAAAGGCATTCACCTGCTTGCTGCCGAACAGGTTCACCTCCCACTTCCACTGCCGCGCGCGGTCGTTCCATTCGTAGCTGTAGGGGATGATGCGGTCGGCAATCGCGCGCAGGCGAACGAGCTGCGGATTGCTCGCCGGCGCGAGCGCGCGCTGCTGCGCCGCCTTGCGCTCCATCTGCTGGTACTGCTGGGCCGCGGCCTGCTCGATCTGATCGGCCGGCACGAGCCCTGCCGCCCACGACTTCTGGCCGACGTCGACGCCCTCGCGCGCCTGCGCCGGCGGCGCGGCCGCGCAGCCGAGGAGCGCGGCGAGCAGCGTCGCGTACAGCGCGGTCAGCAGCATCGAGCGCGCCGCGCCGCGGGTGCGGGCGAGGCCGGGCGCGGCGATCGGTTCGGAATACATAGCCGAGATGGATGGGGGCGAAGCGGGCAAGTTCAACCGTTCCTATCGTCCGATCAGCGCGAATCCGAAGCCGCGAGCATGCGCCGCACCTGCGGCAGCAGCGCGTAGGCCGGGAAGCTGAGCCAGAACGTGAGGAAGAAGTACGCCGCGTAGCCCATCTCCTGCGCGCCGATGCCGCCGGCCCAGCCGGCCACGGCGCGGCTGAAGGCGAAGATGCTCGACAGGATCGCGTACTCGGTCGTCGCGCGCTCGCGGCTCGTGATCGCCATCAGGAAGGCGAGGAAGGCGCCGGTCCCCAGGCCGCCGGTGAAGCTTTCGAGCGCGCTCGCGCCATAGACCGCGAACTGATGCGCGATCGCGATCTCGCTGCCCTGTGCTGCCAGCGGCACGACGTGCGCCGCCGCCGCGTAGCCGAGGTTGGAGAGCGCCTGCCACAGCCCGAGCACCCACAGCCCGCGAAAGATGCCGCGCTTGTCCACATACCAGCCGCCGAGCAGGCCGCCGGCGATCGACAGACCGAGGCCGAGGTTCACGCTGACGAGGCCGATCTGCTGGTTCGTGAAGCCCGAGTCGACCCAGAACGGCTTGACCATGAAGCCCATCGCCGCGTCGCCGAGCTTGAAGAGCAGGATGAAGACGAGGATCGCGATCATCCCCGGCCGCGCGAGCAGTTCGACCCAGGCGCCGAACACCGGCCCCTCGCGCATCAGTTGCGCGCGCGGGCCGCGCGCGGCGCGCACCATCAGCAGCGCGCCGGCGAGCATCAGGCCGACCGGCAGCAACCCCTTGAACCACCAGGCGCCGCTCGCCGCGACGACGGCGGTCCAGTCGAACGCGCGCCCGAGCGGTCCGAGCACCGGCCACAGCAGCCCGCCGACGACGAGCGCGAGCGCCGCGATCCACAGCGGCTGATCGCGCAGCAGCGCGAGTTCGCGCGATACCGTGCCCGGTGATCCGCTGCGTGCCGGCTCGCGCGGCGCGAGCAGCACGAGCGACGCGTTGACCGCGAACACGCCGGCGCCGAGCGCATACGCCCAGGCCCAGCCGTACCAGCCCGAGAGCATCAGCACGACACCGGCGAACAGCATGCCGACGCGATAAAAGCCGATCCGGATGCCGTTGGCGAGGCCGTACTCGCGCTTGTCGAGCAGCTCGATCGTATAGCCGTCGGTCGCGATATCGTTCGTCGCCGACAGGAACGTGAAGGCGCCGATCGCGACCCACAGCCACATGCCGGGCACCGCCGCGCCGCGGGCGGCGTCGAGCGCGAAACTCACCATCACGCAAGCCATGCCGAGATTCGCCGCTGCGATCCAGCGCCGATGCCGGCGCGCCCAGTCGACGAGCGGCGCCCACAGGAACTTGACTGTCCACGCGAGGCCCAGCAGCGAGAGCAGGCCGATGTCGGCCAGGTTCACCCCCTGCTGGCGGAAGTAGACCGGGAAGATGTCGTAGAAGACGCCGAGCGGCAGCCCCTCGCTGAAGTACAGCAGCGCGACCCAGAACATCTTGCGCC
>JACSRM010000405.1 GCA_014879745.1 Burkholderiaceae bacterium
CGGCAGCGGCACCACCGCCGCGGTGGCGCACAAGATGGGCCGGCGCTGGATCGGCATCGAGATGGGCGAACACGCCGTGACGCACTGCCTGCCGCGCATGCAGAAGGTTGTTGCAGGCGAACAAGGCGGTATCAGCCAGGCCGTCAACTGGCGCGGCGGCGGCGGCTTTCGCCTGTTGCAGCTCGGCGCGCCGCTGTTCGACGCCGACGGCGAAATCGACGCCGACGTGCGCTTTGCCGACCTCGCGGCCTTCGTCTGGCTGCGCGAGACCGGCACCGCGCTCGCCGAGCCGGCCGCGGCGACGCCGAAGCTCGGCGTGCACGACGGCTGCGCGTACTACCTGCTCTACAACGGCATCCTCGGCGACCGCCGGCCCGAAGGCGGCAACGTGCTGACGAGCGCGGTGCTCGCCGCGCTGAACGAACACTGCCCGCACGCCGGGCCGAAGGTGATCTACGGCGAAGCCTGCCGCCTCGGCGCGGCGCGGCTCGCCGACGAGAGCATCGTCTTCAAGCAGTTGCCGCACGCGCTGCCGCGTTAAGCTGTGAAGGCTTTCCAGGAGGCTGCCATGACCCAACCCACCGTCGACGAACTGGCGCGCCAGATCGAACGGCTCAGCACTGACGAGCGCGAGGAACTGCTGAACCGCATCCTGTTGATGCCGGCCGAAGATCAGGCCGCAATCGATGCCAGCTGGCTGGCCGAAGCCGAACGTCGTCTGGATGCGATCGAGCGTGGCGAGGATCGGCCGGTGCCGTGGGAACAGGTGCGCGGCGAGCTCGGCCTGAAGTGATCGATGTCGAGCTGTCGCCCGCGGCCCGGCGGGAACTGCTCGACGCGCGGGCGTTCTATTGCGCCGTCACGATGCAGCTCGGAGAGCGCTTCGCATCGACGATCGACGCCGCGCTGCGGCGCATTGCCGCCTCACCGACGACTTGGCCGCGTGTGTCGACGCGGCAGCGTCGGTACGTTGTGTCGGCATTCCCGTACGCGATCATCTACCGGGTCGAGAATGACCGCGTACTGGTGACGGCCATCGCACACCAGCGTCGGCGCTTCGGCTACTGGCGGGGCCGTTGAACGCCAAACCCGCCTTCACCCTCAAGCGCTTCCAGCAGCAGGCGCTCGACACGCTGGACGCTTACCTGCGCGCGGCGTGCGTGCACGGTGCGCAGGCAGCCTTCACCGAACTCACGGGCTACGGCTACCGCGCCGAGCCGTTCGGCGACACGCCCTGCATATGCCTGCGCATCCCGACCGGCGGCGGCAAGACGCTGCTGGCCGCGCACGCGGTCGGCCGCATGGCGCGCGCGTGGCCGGGGGCGAGCCCGAAGCCGCTCGCGCTGTGGCTGGTGCCGAGCGATGCGATCCGCGGCCAGACGCTCGCCGCGCTGGCCGACCCTGCGCATCCGTTTCGCGCCGCGCTGGCCGAGGGCTGCGGCGACGACGTGCGTGTGTGCAGCCTCGACGACCTCGTGCAGCTCGCGCCGCAGGACTTCGACGCGCACGCGGTGGTGGTCGTCGCGACGATCCAGAGCTTTCGCGTCGAGGACACCGGGCAGCGCAACGTCTACGCGTTCAGCGAGGCGCTCGAGCCGCATTTCCGCGGCGTCCCGCCTGCCGCGCTGCGCGTACTGCACGAGCTGCCCGACGCGCTCGTCCGCGCCGAGGACGCGGCGGCGGACCAGGCCGGCCGCGAGATGCTGGCGCGCTTCGTCGGCCAGCCGCGCTGGAGCCTCGCCAACTGGCTCGCGCTGCGCGGCCCCTATGTCATCGTCGACGAGGCGCACAACGCGAAGACCGAGCGCAGCTTCGAGGCGCTGCAGCGGCTGAACCCGGCGCTGATCCTCGAGCTGACGGCGACACCGCTGCCCCGGCGCACCAACGTGCTGTTCCACGTCTCGGCGCAGCAGTTGCAGGCCGAGGCACTGCTGAAGCTGCCGGTTGTGCTGGCGGAGCACACGCGCGGCTGGCAGGCCGCGGTGTTCGACGCGGTGCAGACGCAGCGTCTGCTGGAAGCCGAGGCGCTGCAGGAGGAAGCCGAAGAAGGGCCGAACCAGGGTGCCTACATCCGCCCGATCGTGCTGTTGCAGGCGCAGAACAGCAACGAGCCGGTGAACGTCGACGTGCTGCGCGCGCACCTGCTGGACGAGCTGCACATCCCGAGCGAGCAGGTGAAGGTCGCGACCGGCACGCAACGCGAACTCGACGGCGTCGACCTGAACGCGCGCGACTGCCCGGTGCGCTACATCGTCACCGTGCAGGCGCTGCGCGAGGGTTGGGACTGCCCGTTCGCCTACGTGCTGTGCACGGTGCAGAGCATCCGCTCGGCGACCGCGATCGAGCAGCTGCTCGGCCGCGTGCTGCGCATGCCGTACGCCACGCGGCGCGCGCGGCCGGCATTGAACAAGGCGTATGCGCATGTCACCGAGGCGCAGACCGGGCAGTCGGCCAACGCGCTCGCCGACCGGCTGATCGACGGCCTGGGGTTCGACCCGCTCGACATGGCGTCGATGATCGCGCCGCAGATGCCGCTGCCCGGCATGGCGCGCGACGACGGGCCTCTTTTCGCCGATGCGTTCGCCGATGCGGCGGTGCTGCTACCGGCGCTGACGGTCGATCTGCCGGCCGACAAGCCGCTGCCGCAGGCGGTGGCCGAAGCCGTCGAGCAGGGCATTGCGGTACTCAGCAGCGACGGCGAGCGCAGGCGCGTGCAGATGCGCGGTGCCGTCGGCGAGCCGTTGGCGCAGGCGCTGGCGGCTGCGCACAAGGGCAGGCAGCGCGATCAGGTGGCGCAGCAGATCGAGCGGCACAACGCGCTGGTGGCAGCGGCGCAGGCGCCGTGCAATCGCGGCGAAGCGTTCGCCGAAGTGCCGCGACTGTGCTATCGCGCCGAAGGGACGCCACAAGGCGAACTGCTGCCGCTCGAGCGCGAGGCGGTGCTCGAAACCGTCGCGCTGAACCTGCTCGCCGAGCCGATCGGCCTCGACGGCTTCGCGATGGCCGAGCAGGGCACGCTGTGGGAGGTGTATCTCGACGGCCAGCGCGTGCGCGTAGGCCGCGGCGACGCGGCGCAGTTGGCGCTCGACGCCGTGCGCGGCACGATCACGGCCGAGGACCTGGCGCGCTGGCTCGCCGCCGAACTGCAGCATCCGTCGCGCAACGTGGCGGTCGATATCCTGCCCGCGCATCTGCGCGCCTTCACGCTCGCCTGCGTCAATTACCTGGTGCACGACAAGCATGTGCCGCTCGAACAACTGGCGCGACACCAGCACACGCTCGTGCAGCGGCTCGCGCTGCGCGTCGCCGAGCTGCGCGACAACGCGGCGAAGGCGGCCTTCACCCAGCTCGTGCTCGACGGCGGCTGGGACTTGCACGCCGGCCCGGCGCATGCGTTCCGCTTCGACCCCGCCGTCTATCCGGTGCCGGCGAACAAGCGCTACGACGGCAAGTTCCGCTTCGCCAAACACTTCTATCCGGTCGTCGCCGATTTGAAGGACGGCGGCGAGGAACACGCCTGCGCGATGGCGATCGACGCTCACCCGAAGGTGAAGCACTGGGTGCGCAATCTCGACTCGGACCCGGTCGCCGGCTTCTGGCTGCCGACCTCGGCCGGGCGCTTCTACCCGGACTTCGTCTGTGAACTGAACGACGGCCGCGTGTTCGTCGCCGAGTACAAGGGCGAGCATCTGCGCACGGTGCCCAGGGAGATCGAGAAAGGGCAGGTCGGCCGGGTCTGGGCCGAAGCCAGCGGCGGCAAGGCCTTGTTCGCCATGCTGTACAAACACGAGCGCGGCATGAACGTCGCGCAGCAGATCGACGCAGCGCTGACGTAGCTGTTCGCACAAGGAGAACAACCGCCATGCCTCGACTCGACACCACCGCCCGCGGCGTTTACCTGATCGCCGTCACGCCGTTCACCGCCGACGGTGCACTCGACCTCGAGAGCACCGACCGCATGGTCGAATTTGCGCTCGACTGCGGCGTCTCGGGCCTGACCGTACTCGGCATCATGGGCGAGGCGACGAAGCTGACGGCCGACGAGTCGCGGACCTTCGTCGGCCGCGTGCTCGCGCGCGTCGCCGGGCGGGTGCCGGTCGTCGTCGGCGCGTCGGCGCCGGGCTTCGCGCCGATGCGCGAACTCACCGCAAGCGTGATGGCGCAGGGCGCGGCCGGCGTCATGGTCGCGCCGCCGCACACGCTGCGCGGCGACGATGCGATCGCCGCCTACTTCGAGAACGTGCAGGCGACGCTCGGCGACGCCGTGCCGTGGGTGCTGCAGGACCACCCGGTCGCGACCGGCGTGCAGATGCCGGCCAAGGTCATCCTGCGCATCGTCGCCAACGCGCCCGGCTGCGTGATGTTGAAGCACGAGGACTGCCCGGGCCTTGCCAAGCTCGCGGCGATCCGCGCCGCGAGCGATGCCGGCGGCGCGCGGCGCATCTCCATCCTCACCGGCAACGGCGGCGGCCTGTTCCTGCCCGAAGAGTTGCGGCGCGGCGCCGATGGCGCGATGACCGGCTTCGCCTACCCCGAGATGATGGTCGGCGTCTGCCGCGCGCACGACGCGGGCGACCTGGAGCGTGCGCAGGACCTGTTCGACGCCTATCTGCCGCTCGCCCGCTACGAGCAGCAGCCGGGCATCGGCCTGGCGGTGCGCAAGCACATCCTTGCCGAACGCGGCGTGATCGCTTCGGCGCACATCCGCCGCCCCGGACCAGCGCTGTCGGCGGTCGATGTCGAAGACATTGCGCGCCTGACCGCGCGTCAGCAGCGGCGGCTGGCGCAGCTCGGCGCCTGATTGCGCAACCACTGCCGCTACCCGGCGCTGAACCAAAGCAACGGAGCCACCATGATCGCTTCGATCGACATGCATCTCGACCCCCGCGCGATCGTCGTGCTCTCGCGGGTGACGACCGCGACGCTGACGACGCAGCTGCTGAAGAAGGGATTGCGCAACGTCTGGCTGCGCGGGCCGCGGCCCATCCGCGGCGGCCAGCCGCGGCTCGTCGGCCGCGCCTTCACGCTGCGCTTCGTGCCGGCGCGCGAGGATCTGGCGACGCCCGCGTCGTGGGGCGCGCCGATCTCGACGCGCGCCGCGATCGAGGCCATGCCCGCCGGCTGCATCGCCGTCGTCGATGCGATGGGCGTGCAGGATGCCGGCATCTTCGGCGACATCCTGTGTGCGCGCATGGCAAAGCGTGGCGTCGCCGCGCTCGTCACCGATGGCGTCGTGCGCGACGCGTCGGGTGTGCTCGCAACCGGCCTGCCCATCTGGCGCGGCGGCGTCGCGGCGCCGCCTTCGGTTGCGGGCCTCACCTTCGTCGCCTGGCAGCAACCGATCGGCTGCGGCGGCGTCGCCGTCTTCCCGGGCGACGTGATCGTCGCCGACGACGACGGGGCGGTGCTGATTCCGGCCGCGCTGCTCGATGCGATGCTCGCCGAGGCGCCCCAGCAGGAGCGGCTCGAGGCGTGGATCATGGCCGAGGTCGAACGCGGCGCGGTGCTGCCGGGGCTGTATCCGCCGAATGCCGAGAACCAGGCCCGCTTCGAGGCGGCGATGAAGGCGCGCGGCGAGCCGCCGCGCTGAGCAGCGGCGCCGCGGTTCGTGCAGTGCGGTGCGGTGCAATGCGCGGACGCGTGAAGCATTCCGCGCCGTCGACGCTGAGTTCGCGGCGCCGATAGACTTCGCGCCATGAACGCTCCCGCCACCCTGACGAAGCTGCGCATCGACTTCGTCTCCGACGTCGTCTGCCCCTGGTGCGCGATCGGTCTCGCGTCGCTCGAGACGGCGCTCGCGCGCCTCGGTGGCGAGATCGATGCCGAGATGTACTTCCAGCCGTTCGAGCTGAACCCGCAGATGGCGCCGGAGGGCGAGGACATCGTCGAACACCTGGCGCGCAAATACCGCATCGATGCGGCGCAGATCGAGCGCAACCGCGAGGCGATCCGCTTGCGCGGCGAGGAGGTCGGCTTCCGGTTCGGGCGGCGCAGCCGGATCTGGAACACCTTCGATGCGCACCGGCTGCTGCACTGGGCCGGCATCGAGGGCCGGCAGCACGAATTGAAGCGCGCGCTGCTCGCCGCCTACCACGGCGAGGGCCAGGATCCGAGCGATCCCGATGTGCTTGCCGCGTGCGCCGCGCGGGCCGGGCTCGATGCCGAGCGCGCGCGCAAGGTAATTGCCGCGGGCGACTACGCCGACGCGGTGCGCGCCGACGAGCGCCACCGGCTCGAACTCGGTGTCAACTCGGTGCCGGCGGTGATCGTCAACCAGCGCCACCTGATCTCCGGCGGCCAGCCGCCCGAGGTATTCGAGCAGGCGTTGCGCCGGATCGCGGCGCCGGGCTGAACGCGCAGGCGCGGCAGCCGGCATCTTCCCGAGTGACCGCCGCCAATCCGGCTTCAGCTGCGGCATCACATTGTTCGCGCGATACGAGCCTGCGCTGAAGCGCAAGCGCTTTGCCGGTCCGCTGGCGGGCCTTGCAGGCCGCGCCGGGCGACCTCGCCCGGCCCCTCGCCAGGCACGAAACGTCCAC
>JACSRM010000406.1 GCA_014879745.1 Burkholderiaceae bacterium
CGTACTCGCCCTCGATCTTGAGCGACGCGCTGCGGATGCCGGCGACGTCGCCCTCGCTTTCCTCGAGGATCTCGGTCTTGAAGCCCTTGCGCTCGCAGTAGCGCAGGTACTGGCGCAGCAGCATCTGCGCCCAGTCGCAGGCCTCGGTGCCGCCGGCGCCGGCCTGGATGTCCATGAAGCAGTTGCTCGGGTCGGCCGGGTTGTCGAACATGCGGCGGAACTCGAGCTCGGCGACCTGCGCCTCGAGCTTGGCGGCGTCGGCCTCGATCGCGGCGAGGCTCGCGGCGTCGCCATCGGCCTTCGCCATCTCGTACAGCTCGGTGTTGTCGGCGAGGTTGCCGCTCAGGTGATCGATCGTCGCGACGACGCCGTCGAGCAGCTTTTTCTCGCGCCCGAGTTCCTGGGCGCGCTTGGGCTCGTTCCAGACGGTCGGGTTCTCGAGCGCCGCGTTGACCTCGTTCAGGCGCAGGGCTTTGCGGTCGTAGTCAAAGATACCCCCGAAGAGCCTGCGTGCGCTCGGTCAGGTCGGCGAGTGAATTGCCGATCGCGTTGATGTGCTCGATATCCATGGTGGGGTTCCGCAAACGATGCAAGGGCGCGATTTTGACATGCGTCGCTCGCAAGGCCGCCGCGCGGCGGCGGATGAATCCGCATCGGCGCTGGCGACGGCGGCCGCCACGCCGCTTCGCGTATAGAGTTCGGCCCATGCTGCAACTCGTGACCGTCGCGCATCTGGTGGTCTGGATCGCACTGCTCGCCCTCGCCGGTCAGTTCGTGCTCGGCCTGCTGGCGGGCGCCGCACGGGACCGCAATTTCGTCTACAAGCTGCTCGAGCTGATCGCCTCGCCGTTCGTGAAGCTCGTGCGCAAGCTTGCGCCGCGCGCCGTGCTCGACCGCCACGTGCCGCTCGCGACCTTCGCGCTGCTGAGCGTCGCCCTCGTCCTGTTGACGATGGCGCGCGTCGGCTTGTGCCTGCAAGGCGGGGTGAATCTGTGCGCCTGAGCCTCGATCGCCTCGCTGGCCGCTGGCTCGGTTTGCGCGCATCCGTGCTGCTCATGTTCGGCCGGCAGGCGGCGGCGCACGAGACCTTCTGCCGGCTGCTTTCGCGCTCACCGCGGGATGCCCACGCGCTTGCGAGCCGCGCCCATCTGCGCGCCGGGCTGGGGCGGCGCGACGAGGCGATTGCCGATCTGCGCGCACTGACGCAGTGCCATCCGCGGCGCAGCGCCGCCGACTGGTTCAACCTCGGCTACCTGCTCGACGAAGCGGGGCGACCGGCCGAGGCCGAGCCCGCGTTCTCGCGCGCCGTCGAACTCGATGCGCGGCTGGACCGGGCCTGGTACGGCCTTGCCCTCGTCCTGATTCGCCTCGGCCGGACCGACGACGCGATCGCGGCGCTGCGCCGCAATACGGAGCTGCAGCCGATGAGCCCCTACGGCTGGGTGCAGCTCGCGCGCGTGCATGCCGGGCGCGACGAGGCGGACGAGGCGCGCAGGATCATCGGCCATCTGAAGCGCTTCGAGCCCCGGTTCGCCGCGCAGCTCGAGCGCGAGACCGGCCTGGGTGCCACAATCCGAGCATGAGTTCGAGAGAACGGCACGACGCCTACTGGCGACGCAACCTGCGGATCATCGGCCTGCTGCTCGCCGTGTGGTTCGTCGTCACTTTCGTCGCGGTCTATTTCGCGCGCGACCTTGCCTTCGACTTCTTCGGCTGGCCGTTCGGCTTCTGGGTCGCGGGGCAGGGCGCCTTGATCGTCTACATCGCGATCGTCGGTTTCTATGCGCGCTGCATGAATCGGCTCGACCGCGAGTTCGGCTTCGCCGAATCCGAGGAGGAGTGACGGCCGCGCCCGGACGCACGCCGCTTCAGGCGGCGGCGTCGAAGAATGCCGTCAGGCGTTCGGCGAGCGCCTGCGGCTGATCGTGGTGCAGCATGTGGCCGGCGGGCGAGAGGCGGTGCTTCTCGACGCGTGCCACGACCGCGAGCCGGGCGTGAAACTCTTCGGCCGAGTAGCGCCCGGCCCACCATTTCTCGAGATCGGTGCGGTCGCCGTCGACCCACAGCAGCGGCGCGCTGACGAGTTTCCAGCACGCCATCACCTCGTCCTTGCGATAGAGGACCGGATTGGTGAGCTTGTGCGCCGGATCGGCGAGCAGCACCCAGCGCACCTCGCCGCTCGCCGCATCGACTTCGCGGCGTGACCAGCGCGGCGCGAGCCAGGCGGCAAACTCGGGCCGCAGCAGCGGATTCGTCTTGCGCAGGCGCTCGGCCACCGCCTCGAGGCTCGGATAGCTGCGCAGCTGCCTCGGCTCCTTCAGCTCGTCGAGCCATTGCAAGTAGCGCCTGGGCGCGAGCTGCGGCGGCGCGTCGGGCATGCCGAAGCCTTCGAGGTTGACGAGGCGGCGCACGCGCTGCGGCCGCACGCCGGCGTAGAGCATCGCGACATTGCCGCCCATGCTGTGGCCGACGAGATCGATCTGCTGGCGCGGCAGCAGCGTATCGAGCAGGGCGTCGAGGTCGCCGAGATAGTCGGGGAACCAGTAGCAGTCGGCGGCCGGCGCTTCGCTTTGGCCGAAGCCGCGCCAGTCGGGTGCGATCACGTAGCGGTCCGGATCCATCGCATCGACGACGAACTGGAACGAGGCCCCGACATCCATCCAGCCGTGCAGCATCACGACGGCAGGGCGCTCGGGCGTGACGAGCGATGCGTCGCCCCAGACGTTCAGATGGCTGCGCAGGCCGCGCAGGGTGACGAATTCGCTGCGCGCCTCGCGGCGCGGCTGGTAGGGCAGGATTGCGGTCATGGGCCGCACTGTATGCGAGCCCCGCGTGCGACGCTGCCGGGGCGGCGGCGCCTGCCACAATCGCCGCATGCCATCGACTGCACCCGAGCCCGAGCCTTCGGCTGCCTTCATCGTGCGCGCCGCCGAACTGGGCGATGTGGCGCCGATCGTCGAGATGATCCGCGAGCTTGCCGTCTTCGAGAAGCTCGAGCACCTGGTGCAGGTGACGCCCGAGAAGCTGCGTCCGCATCTGTTCGGCGAGAAGCCGGTGGCCGAGGCGATGGTCGCCGAAGTGGACGGCAAGGCGATCGCCTTCGCGCTCTACTTCACCAATTTCTCGACTTTTCTCGCCCGGCCCGGCCTCTATCTCGAAGACCTGTACGTGCAGCCGGCGCATCGCGCGAAGGGCGTCGGCGAGGCGCTGCTGACGCGGCTCGCGGCGCTCGCCGCCGAGCGCGGCTGTGGGCGCTTCGAGTGGAGCGTGCTCGACTGGAACGCGAACGCGATCCGCTTCTACGAGCGCATGGGCGCGACCGTGATGCCCGACTGGCGCATCTGCCGTATCAGCGGCGATGCGCTGCAGGCATTCGCCCCTTGATCGCGGCGCGTCAGCCGCAGGCGAGCAGGACGAGCTTTTCGGGCGCGATCCGCACGTGCAGGTCGCTTTCGAGAAAGGTCTCGACGACCCGATGGCCGGGGCTCGCCGCGTCGCGCCGCACCGGCTCGGCGAGCGTGCGTCCGCGCGCATCGACGAGCGACGCGACGATCGGCGCATCGGCGCTCGAGCCGCGCCTGACGACGATCCCGAGTTCGCCGCTCGCGAGCCGCACGCAGCAGCCGGGCGGATAGATGCCGAACTCCTTGACGATCGCGTTGTTCATCGCGTCGGACGGGTCCTGCATGAAGATCTCGCGCCCGGCGCGATTCGCCGCCAGCGCGCTGCGCGTGCTGCGCGAGGCGAGCTTGGCGGTATAGATGTCGGCGCGCCGCACGAGGGAGGCGATCTCGCCCACCTCGCGCAGCCGCAGCGGATAGCCGCTGCCGTCCGGAACCTCGTGGTGCTGGGCGACGGCGGTGAGCCACTCGGGGTCGGTGATGCCTGCCGCCTGCAGCATCTCGACGCCGCGCGTCGGATGCTCGCGGATCGTCGTGCGCTGCAGCGGCGTGAGCGGCGAGATCTGCGTCGCCAGGCGGCCCTGCAGCTCGATCATCGCGACGTTCATCGTCAGCGCCGCCTTGAAGGCGGTCAGGGTGCGGCCCGCCGCCCAGCCCAGGCGCCGGGCGACGAGATGAGTCGTGATCGCCGCGTGAACCGAATGCGTGACGCCGTAGCGCACGTTCTCGTCCGGATCCTGGCGCAGCACCTGGAAGATCGCGAGGTCGGGGTCGCGCTCGATGAGCGCGAGCACCGGTTCGGCGGCATCGTCCAGCGCGGCACGGAAGTGGGCCTGCTCGGACGCCTGCAGCGCCGCGGCGACGCCGTCCATGCAGCGCGACCACAGCGCCGGGAGCTGCTCGGGGCTTGCCGCCGCCACTTGCGCGCGCGGCGCCACGCCGTCGTCGGTCAACGCGCCGCGGTCGCGCAGCGCCTGCAGTTGCGACTCGCTGGCGATGACCTGTCCGGTCGCCAGCAGCAGCGTGCGGTCCGCAGCGCGGATATGAAACGGCAGCGGTTGGCCGACCTGTACCTTGCGCCAGAGGTCGGCGGGCGTGGAAGTCCGTGGCTGCATGATGGAATTGACGGCAGTCGGGCCGGGTTGCGGCACCCCGGCGGACGCCCGGCGGACGCCCGGCGCCGCGCGTGGCGGTTCGGGCCCCACCCCGTTGTCGGCCGGCCGGCGAATGACTTGAGGCTTGGCATCGGCGGCTCGCATTTGCTACCCTCGCGCCATGCAACCCGCCGCCGCCGATCGCCACGCCGCGCTGCACGCGGGATTTCGCTGGCAGGTGCCGGCGGTGTTCAATATCGCGGAGCACTGCTGCACGCGCTGGGCGCGCAATACGCCGGGGGCGACGGCGATCATCATCGAGCAGGATGACGGC
This sequence comes from Burkholderiaceae bacterium, assembly GCA_014879745.1. GTDB lineage: Bacteria > Pseudomonadota > Gammaproteobacteria > Burkholderiales > Burkholderiaceae_C > CAIKUF01. The sequence continues at coordinate 4,830 of JACSRM010000406.1, forward strand.
AGTTCGCTGACCTATCCGTTCGCCGAATTGCAGGCCGAGGCGGACCGCCTGTCGAATGCGCTGCGCCACCTGGGCGTCACGAGCGGCGACCGGATCGCCGTCGTCATGCCGCAGCGCTTCGAGACGGCCGTCGCGCACATGGCGATCTACCAGCTCGGCGCGATCGCGATGCCGCTGTCGATGCTGTTCGGCCCCGACGCGCTCGAATACCGCCTGAAGGACAGCGAGGCGCGGGTCGCGATCGTCGACGAGAATGCGATCGCCAACCTGCGCACCGCGCGCCGCACCTGCTCGACGCTGCTGGCCGTGATCGCCGTCGGCAGCGCGTTCGGGCAGGGCGATGTGGACTGGCGCGTCGCGCTCGGACGCGAGAAGCCGCAGTTCTTCGCCGAGCGCACGAGCGCCGACGATGCCGCGGTGCTGATCTATACCAGCGGCACGACCGGCCCGGCCAAGGGGGCGCTGATTCCGCATCGCGCGCTGATCGGCAACCTGCCGGGCTTCGTATGCAGCCAGAACTGGTTTCCGGCTCACGATGCGGTGTTCTGGTCGCCCGCCGACTGGGCGTGGACCGGCGGCCTGATGGACGCGCTGCTGCCGTCGCTCTACTTCGGGCGGCCGATCGTCGGCTATGCCGGTCGCTTCGATCCGCAGCGCGCGTTCGCCCTGATGCAGCGCCATCGGGTGACGCACACCTTCCTGTTCCCGACCGCGCTGAAGGCGATGATGAAGGCGGTTCCCGCGCCGCGCGCGCACTATGCGCTCGAGCTGCGGGCGATCATGAGCGCCGGCGAGGCAGTCGGCGACGCCGTCTTCGCCTACTGCCGCGACGCGCTCGGCGTCACCGTCAACGAGATGTTCGGCCAGACCGAGATGAACTATATCGTCGGCAACTGCGGCGAGTATGTCGATACGCACGGCGTCTACCAGGCGGCCTGGCCGTCGCGGCCGGGCAGCATGGGCCGGCCCTATCCGGGGCATCGCATCGCGGTGCTCGACGACGAGGGCAACGAGTGTCCGCGCGGTGTAGCGGGCGACGTGGCGCTGCACCGACGCGATATCCACGGCCAGCCGGACCCGATCTTCTTCCTCGGCTACTGGCGCAACGATGCGGCGACCCAGGCCAAGTTCACGGGCGACCCCGACGACTCGTGGTGCCGCACCGGCGACATGGCCGTCATGGACGAAAGCGGCTACCTCTGGTACCAGGGGCGCAGCGACGACATGTTCAAGGCCGCCGGCTATCGCATCGGGCCGAGCGAGGTCGAGAACTGCCTCGTCAAGCATCCGGCGGTCGCGAATGCGGCGGTCGTGCCCAAGCCCGATGCCGAACGCGGCGCGCTCGTCAAGGCCTATGTCGTGCTCGCCCCCGGCTTCGAGGGCGACGATGCGCTGGTCGCCAGTCTGCAGGAGCATGTGCGCGGCAAGCTCGCGCCGTACGAATATCCGAAGGAGATCGAGTTCGTCCCGGCGCTGCCGATGACGACGACCGGCAAGGTCCAGCGCCGCATCCTGCGCCTGCAGGAAGAGGCGCGCGCCGCGGGCCTGAAGGCGCCCGTCGTCTGAAACCGGGCCTACCCGCCCCGAATCGCGTGCCGGCTCACGCGGCCACCTCCGGACTGCCCCCGCGATGCCAAGCGCCGAGCGGTCGGTGGCTTGGCCGCGTTCGCTCGCTTCGATCCCCACTGCGTGGGGCCCCTCTATCGCGG
>JACSRM010000257.1 GCA_014879745.1 Burkholderiaceae bacterium
GCCGACCTCGACAGCGCGGCCGACGGCGCGCTCGTCAGCAAATACCGCAACGCTGGCCAGACCTGCGTCTGCGCGAATCGCCTCTACGTGCAGGACGGCGTCTACGACGCGTTCGTCGAGAAGCTTGCCGCGAAGGCGCGCGCGATCAAGGTCGGCAACGGCTTCGAGGCCGGCGTGACGCAGGGGCCGTTGATCGACGACAACGCGATCGCGAAGATCGAGAGCCATGTCGCCGACGCGCTCGCCAAGGGTGCGAAGCTGCTGGCCGGCGGCAAGCGCTCGGGCGCTCGCTTCTTCGAGCCGACGGTGCTGATCAACGCGACGAGCGACATGCTGTGCGCGCGCGAGGAGACCTTCGGACCGGTCGCGCCGGTGTTTCGCTTCAAGACCGAGGCCGAGGCGATCGCGCTTGCGAACGACACCGAGTTCGGCCTCGCGGCGTATTTCTACAGCCGTGACATCGGACGCATCTTTCGCGTCGGCGAGGCGCTCGAATCGGGCATGGTCGGCGTCAATACCGGCCTCATCTCGACCGCCGAGGTGCCGTTCGGCGGCGTCAAGCAGTCGGGGCTCGGCCGCGAGGGCTCGCGCCACGGCATCGAGGACTACGTCGAGATCAAGTACCTCTGCCTCGGCGACATCGACAAATAGCGGCCCGGCGGCGCGCGATCAGGGCACCTCGATCTCGCCGTCGTTGGCGGCGCCGGTGTCGCGCCACTGGCTTTCGCGCCAGTTGACGTAGCCGTCGCGTCCCCGCGTATCGGCGGCGGCTGCGGCCGCGACCGCCTGGCGCAGCAGCACGCTCGCATCGCTGCCGTCCGACGGGTAGCGGCTGATGCCGATGCTCGTCGCGACGGCCACTTGCTGACCGGCAACCGTGAAGGTCTGATGCAGCGCGTGCAGCAGCTTGTGGGCCACAAGCTCGGCGTCGATCGGCTCCTCGGTCGATGCGAGCAGCAGCGCGAAGGTCTCGGCCGTCAGCGCGGCGACGACGTCGCTCGCGCGCACCGCGCCGCGCAAGCGGACGGCGACCTTGCGCCGCAGCACATTGGCCGACTCGCTGCCGAGCGACGCCTCCACCGTCTCGAAACCCTCGACCCGCAGCGCGAGCAAGGCCATCGGCGCCGGCTCGCGGCCGCGCAGCGCGAGCAGCTGGCTCATGTGGTCGATCAACTGCTGCCGGTCGGGCAGCCCGGTGCGCAGATCGGTCGCGCTCGCGCGGCGCGCCTCGCGTTCGATCCGCTTGCGCTCGATCGACAGGCGCAGGCTGCGCGCCGCATCGGCGAGCGCCGCTTCGGCATTTGCGGACTGCGCGCCGCCGAGCACATCCTGCACCCCGGCGTGCACCAGGCGCGCCGCGACCGCCGCGTCCAGCGGCCCCGCGACGAGCACCACCACCGCCATGTCGGGTACCGCCTGCGCATGCCCGGTCCAGGCCGGCAACTGCTTGAAGCCATCGGGCTCGACGCCGATCAGCACGCCGTCGAAGTTGCGTTCGCCGAGCAAGCGGCTCGCCTCGGCAAGGCTCGCACAACGGGTCAGCGCGAAGGGGCCGAACGGCGAGGCGCAAAGGCCTTCGTCGATCGCGCGCGTATCGCCGCCGAGAAGCTCGACCCCGAGAATCTGCAGTTCAGCCGCTTCCAATCCGTGCTCCAGAAAAGTCTGCGAAGTATGCATTCGGACGCTCGCGCCTGGCGCACGAGAACGGGCCGGGCCGACATCCGGCCGGCGCCCGAGCGTTCGGCACCGCGGGCGCGCTAGCATCAAGGTCCATCATCGGGCGATGCCATGCGGCCGCGCCCCGCTTGCAAAGGAACCACGGATGAAGCGACGTAGCTTGATATTCGCCAGCGCGCAGGCGGCCAGCGGCATGGCGCTGGCGCAGATCCCCGATCTCGACAAACTCATGAAGAACGTGCCCAAGGCAACGGGCGCGGCGGGCACCACGGCGGGCTCGTCGGATACCAAGACGGATATCGCGGGCATCAAGGAAGCGCTCGCGATCGGCACCGAGAAGGCGGTCAATTCGCTCTCGAAGGCGGACGGCTACTTCGGCAACAAGGCAGTGAAGATATTGATGCCGAAGAACATCCAGAAGGTCGCCGACATGGCGCGCGTCGCCGGCTACGAGAAGCAGGTCGACGAGTTCATTCTCAGCATGAACCGCGCGGCAGAGGCGGCGGTGCCGGTCGCGGCGAAGATCTTCGGCGATGCGATCCGCGCGATGACGGTCGACGACGTGCGCGGCATCCTCACCGGCGGCGATACCGCGGCGACCGAATTCTTCAAGCGCACGTCGGAGAAGAAGCTCTACGCGGCGTTCAAGCCGATCGTCTCGAAGAAGGTCGACGAGGTCGGCGCGACGCGCGCGTACAAGGAACTGATGGGGCGCTACGAGCAGGTGCCGCTGATGCAATCGAAGTCGCTCGACCTCGACGACTACGTCACCCGCAAGGCGCTCGACGGCGTGTTCTACATGGTCGGCCAGGAGGAGAAGCAGATCCGCACCAACCCGGCGGCGCGCACGACCGACTTGCTGAAGTCCGTCTTCGGGAAGTAGCGCAACGCGCCGGCGCCTCGCCCGGGGTACGGCATGCGCCGCGCCGGGAGGCGGTGTCCGATCGCGTAAACTGCGGCTCATCGCGGGTGTAGTTCAATGGCAGAACGGCAGCTTCCCAAGCTTCATACGAGGGTTCGATTCCCTTCACCCGCTCCAGTCGCGAAGCTCCGGCCGGGCCGCGCAACGCTGCGCAATGGCATCAATCGGCCGCCTGCCGGCTGATGATCTGGCGCGCGCGGCGCATCGCATAGAAGAGCGCGTCGCGCGCCGTCCTCCACTGATAGCCGCAGGCGAGGCTTTCGTCGCGAAAGGTCTCGTGTCCGCGCGGCGCACCGGGCTCGATGCGCTTGACGACGAGAGCGGCGATATAGCCTTCGCCGCGCGGCGCTTCGAGCGCGCCGGCATAGATGCGATACGGGCCCTCGGTACATTCCTCGAACTGCATATGAACTTCCCAGGCATGCGGCGCCGCCCGCCGCACCCACCACTATCGGCGCCGGACGAGCGTCTGACCATCCACCGCAAGGGCGACACCCGAAAGGAGGAAGTGTTTTCCCGCATGCAGGCGGGCAAGCCGGTGCCCGTTCGGCGATCACCGCCGCCGCGCTCGTGAACGGCGCGCTCGCCGCGACTGCAACGCCGGAAGCGACGCGGCGGCGCGCGCTCGTGCTGCTCGTCGTCCTCACGCTGGCCTGGGGTTCGACTTGGCCGCTGCTGGCCACCGCGGTGCACGAGGTCTCGGTCTGGACCTTTCGCACGATCTCGGTGACGCTGGCCGGGGTCGTCGTGCTCGGCTTCGCGCGCCTGCGCGGGCATTCGCTTGCGATCGAGCGCCGGCATTGGGCGCGGATCTGCACCGCGACGTTCTTCTACTTCGTGTTGTGGAACGTCGCGAGCACCTATGCGGCGATCCTGCTGCCGTCGGGCCAGGCGGCGGTGATCGGCTTCACGATGCCGCTGTGGTCGGCGCTGCTGTCGTGGGCGGTGCTCGGCGAGCGGCTCGGCGCTCGACTCGTCGTCGGCATCGCGCTCGGCGCGACGGCGGTGCTGCTGCTGATGGTGCCGAGCTTCGAGGCCTACGCGCAGGCGCCGGCCGGGCTCGCGCTCGGCTTGGTGGCGGCGATCGGCTGGGCGATCGGCACGCTGATCATCAAGCGCGGCAATATCGCCGTTTCGGCGCTCGTCCTCACCGGTTGGCAGTTGCTGATCTCGGCGTTGCCGACGGCGCTCGGCGCGTTCGTGCTCGGCGACGGCGTCTGGTTCGTGCCGTCGTGGCAGTCGATCGCGGCGATCGCCTACATCGGCCTCGTGCCGATGGCGATCGGCAATGTCGCCTGGTTCGCGATCGTCGGCATTCTGCCGGTCAATGTCGCCGGGCTGTCGGTCGTCGCCGTGCCGGTCGTCGCGATGCTCGCCGGCGCGGTGGTGCACGGCGAGCCGCTCGGCGCGATCCAGCTCGCCGCGATGGCGTGCAGCTTCAGCGCGCTGTGGCTGGTGCTGGTGCGGCCGGCGGCGCGCTGAGGGCACAAAAAACGCCGCCCGAAGGCGGCGTTTCGATGGTGGGCGATGAGCCTCAGCCAGCCTTCTTGTCGAAGAACTGCTCGTCCTCGGTCGAGCCCTTGAGCGCGGCAGTCGAGGATTGGGCCTCGATCGTCGTCGTCACGGCGTCGAAGTAGCCGGTGCCAACCTCGCGCTGGTGCTTGACGGCGCTGAAGCCGCGCTCGGCGGCGGCGAACTCCTTCTCCTGCAGCTCGACGAACGCGCTCATGTTGTTGCGCGCGTAGCCGTAGGCGAGGTCGAACATCGAGTAGTTCAGGCTGTGGAAGCCGGCGAGCGTGATGAACTGGAACTTGTAGCCCATCGCGCCGAGTTCGCGCTGGAACTTGGCGATCGTCGCGTCGTCGAGGTTCTTCTTCCAGTTGAACGACGGCGAGCAGTTGTAGGCGAGCAGCTTGCCCGGGAACTTGGCGTGGATGCCGTCGGCGAAGGCCTTCGCGAACGCGAGGTCGGGCTTGCCCGTCTCGCACCACAGCATGTCGACGTAGGGCGCGTACGCCAGGCCGCGGGCGACCGACTGTTCGAGGCCGTTACGGGTGCGAAAGAACCCTTCGACGGTGCGCTCGCCGGTGCAAAACGGCTTGTCGATGTCGTCGACGTCGCTCGTCACGAGGTCGGCCGCTTCGGCGTCCGTGCGAGCGAGCAGGACGGTCGGCACACCCATCACGTCGGCCGCGAGGCGCGCGGCGACGAGCTTGGCGACTGCGTCGCGGGTCGGCACGAGCACCTTGCCGCCCATGTGGCCGCACTTCTTCACCGACGCGAGTTGATCCTCGAAGTGCACGCCCGAGGCGCCGGCCTCGATCATCGCCTTCATCAGCTCGAAGGCGTTCAACACGCCGCCGAAGCCGGCTTCGGCGTCGGCCACGATCGGCGCGAAATAGTCGACGTCGTTCTTGCCCTCGCTCCACTGGATCTGGTCGGCGCGCTGGAACGCATTGTTGATGCGCTTGACGACCTTGGGCACCGAATCGACCGAATAGAGCGACTGGTCGGGGTACATCTCGCCGTTGTCGTTGGCGTCGGCCGCGACCTGCCAGCCCGACAGGTAGATCGCCTTCAGCCCGGCCTTGACCTGCTGCATCGCCTGGTTGCCGGTCAGCGCGCCGAGCGTATTGACGAAGGGCTCGGTATTGACGAGGTTCCACAGCTTCTCGGCGCCGCGCCTGGCCAGCGTGTGCTCGATCTGGACCGAGCCGCGCAGGCGCACGACGTCGGCGGCGCTGTAGTCGCGCTTGACGCCCTTCCAGCGCGGGTTCTCGGCCCAGTCCTTTTCGAGGGCGGCGGCTTGTTGTTCGCGGGTCGGTGTGCTCATGATGATTACTCTCCGGCAGTGAGTGGGTGGGATGGTCGAGGTGTAAGGGGGAAAGCGCAATGCTGTCGTGCAGCAAGAATGCCTGCTCAGGATACTGTCGGCAGAGCCGCTAGAGGAGACTTGTGTCTTATATAAGACAGTGACATTTTCTACGTAGAATCAACGAGTTAAAGCGTATCTTTCGGGATGTGGAAGCATACTTTTCAGTATGAGAGAAATTGCGGCGGCGCAGCATCGACAGATTGCATATCTCAGAATCGAGAATTCACAATATGAAAGACGGGGTCGAGGGTGTCCGCGCGATGCGCTGATGCGGCAAGCCGGCGCGGGCGCACGGCCGCAGACTCGATGCGCCCAGCGTGCTCTACGATCACGGCGTCGCCGGCCGTTGCGCGGGCGTATCACCCGCACTTCGAGACACGCGCCGATGGGCTTTGCATTTCTCTCCGACTCGGCCTTCATGAAGGCGCCGCGCAATGACGCCGCAATGCCTTGGGCGGTCGCCGGGATCGCCTGGGATGGGGCCGTCACGAACCGGCCCGGCGCCCGCTTCGGGCCGCGCGCGATCCGCGCGGCGAGCCACATGCTGTGCGATGGCGTGCACCCGCACTTCGACGTCTCGCCGCTCGGCCAGCTCACCGACGTCGGCGATCTGGATCTGCCCAATACCAGTCTCGACGCGATGCGCGCCGCACTGCTGCCGCAGGCGGCGACGCTCTTGCGCCAGCATCGCATGGCCTGGCTCGGCGGCGACCATTCGATCACGCTGCCGCTGCTGCGCGCCTACCGCGCGTGGCTCGGCAGGCCTGTCGCGGTGGTTCACTTCGACGCCCATTGCGATACCTGGCAGGACCACTTCGGCGAGCCGAGCGGACACGGCACCTGGGTCTACGAGGCGATACAGCAGGGCCTGGCGATCGCGCCCTGCTTCGTGCAACTCGGCATCCGCTCGGCCGGCGTGCGCGCGGCACGCGAATATGTGCAAGACCAGGGCGGGCTGATCCACACCGCGCGCGATCTTCGCGGCCGGGAAAGCCCGCAGCAGATCGACGCCCTGCTCGCGCCGTGGCGCGAGCGGCTGCGCGCGCACGGCAATCCGCCGGTCTATGTGAGCCTGGATATCGACTGCCTCGATCCGGCCTTCGCGCCCGGCACGGGAACACCTGAACCCGGTGGCCTGACGACGAACCAGGTGCTCGGCCTCCTCGAAGCCCTCGGCGGGCAGCCGATCATCGGCATGGACTGCGTCGAAGTCGCCCCACCCTACGACCACGCCGAACTGACGAGCTACGCCGCGGCGTGCTGCGTCTGGACCTTTCTCTGCGGCCAGATCGCGCTGGAGCGCGGATAGGCAGTACGTGCTACGGTGACGCCGCGCCTGCCGGGCAGCGGCGAAAAAGCGGCACTGGTTCACGCCAAGGTGTTGCGCACCCCCCTGATTCGGGTGCTTGCGCGGCGCACGGCTCGCGCGAATATCCGAGTACCACTTCGGGAGAGCCCATCATGCTGACGCTTACCGCCGCCAACGACTCGTCCGTGAAGCACGCGAGTGAATCCCTCACCTGTGGTGAACTGGGGATCGAGATTCCGAAAGGACATATCGGGCCCGTCCTCCTGTCGGGAACGGGCCGCTCGGTGTGGTGGACGGGCCGCGTTGCGATCGGACTGCGGTACGAGCCGCCGCGCTACCTGCAAGCGCCCGGCCATTCGGCGCTGCGGCTGCAGGACGCGCTGCTGCGCCGCGCATAGCCGCGCGCGGCGCCGCGGCACGCACGTTCGCGGGACGTGCGAAGGCGAGGCTATTGCCCGCGTGATATTGTGCGACGCGGAGTTCGCTCCGCCTGTTCGCGCCGGAACCTTGCGTCGGTCGATGCTGGGACTTGCGCGCTGCCAACTTCGCGTGGAGACACCCGTGACCACCAACCCGAAGACCGATTCGAAGACTTCGCTCGACGCCTACTGGATGCCGTTCACCGCGAACCGCCAGTTCAAGCAGGCGCCTCGCATGCTGGCGCGCGCCGAAGGCATGTATTTCTGGACCCCCGAGGGGCGCAAGGTGCTCGACGGCATCGCGGGGCTGTGGTGCGTCAACGCCGGTCATGCGAGCCCGAAGATCGTGCAGGCGATCCAGGCCCAGGCCGCCGAGATGGACTTCGCACCGCCGTTCAACATGGGCCACCCGAAGGCCTTCGAGCTTGCCGAGCGGCTGGTCGAGATCCTGCCGGCGGGCGTGAACAAGGTCTTCTATACGAACTCCGGCTCCGAGTCGGTAGAGACCGCGCTCAAGATGGCGATCGCCTACCACCGCGCGCGCGGCGATGGCGCCCGCACGCGGCTGATCGGCCGCGAGCGCGGCTACCACGGCGTCAACTTCGGCGGCATTTCGGTCGGCGGCATCGTCGCCAACCGCAAGATGTTCGGCACGCTGCTCGCCGGCGTCGATCACATCCGCCACACCCACGACCCGGCGCGCAACGCCTTCACGCGCGGCGTGCCCGAATATGGCGCCGAGTTCGCCGACGACCTCGAGCGCCTCGTCGCGCTGCACGACGCCTCGACCATCGCCGCCGTCATCGTCGAGCCGGTCGCCGGCTCGACCGGCGTCGTGCTGCCGCCCAAGGGCTATCTGGAGCGGCTGCGCGCGATCTGCGACCGGCACGGCATCCTGCTCATCTTCGACGAGGTCATCACCGGTTTCGGGCGGCTGGGTTCGCCGTTCGCGGCGACGCACTTCGGCGTCACGCCGGATCTGATGACGGTCGCCAAGGGCCTGACGAACGGCGCGGTACCGATGGGCGCGGTATTCGCGAAGCAGCACATCCACGATACCTTCATGAACGGCCCCGAGCATCTGATCGAGTTCTTCCACGGCTATACCTACTCGGCGCACCCGCTCGCGTGCGCCGCGGCGCTCGGCGCGCTGGATACGTATGTCGAATCGGGGCTGCTGACGCGCGGCGCGCAGATGGCGCCCTATCTCGAAGACGCGCTACATGCCTTGAAGGGCCTGCCGCACGTGATCGATATCCGCAATATCGGCCTCGTCGGCGGCATCGAGCTCGCGCCGATCGACGGCCAGCCCGGCAAGCGCGCATTCGACGTCTTCTTGAAGTGCTGGGAGCGCGGCGTGCTGATCCGCACGACCGGCGATACGATCGCGCTGTCGCCGCCGCTGATCATCGAGAAGTCGCACATCGACGAGATCGTCGGCACGATCGCCGACGTGCTCAGGCAGGCGGCCTGACGCGCCAACCCATCGCCGACCGGAGGGCTTGCCTAGCGCATCGCACCCATGTCCCTGCTTCGAGCCGATCAATCGCTAGCCACAGACTCGTACTACGCGGCCACCGCGCCGCGGACACAGGGCTTTCCGACGCTCGAAGGGAGGGTCGACTGCGATGTCGCGGTCGTCGGCGGCGGGCTCGCGGGGCTGTCGGCCGCGATCGAACTCGCCGACCTCGGCTTCGAGGTAGCGCTGCTCGAAGCCCGGCAGGTGGGCTGGGGCGCCTCCGGGCGCAACGGCGGCCAGGCGCTCGCCGGCCTCGCCTGCGAGCAGTCGGTGATCGAGGAACAGCTCGGCGCGACCGATGCGCGCGCGGTGTGGGACATGACGCTCGAGGCGATCGCGTTGATCCACACCCGCTGCGAGCGCTTCGGCATCGATTGCGAATGGCGTGCGGGCTATCTGTCGCTTGCGGTGAACGATCGCAAGGGGCGCGAGTTGGCTCAATGGCACGACCACATGCGGTGCCACTACGGCTACGAGGCGACGCCGATCGCGAAGCACGAACTGCCGCAGTGGATCGCGAGCCCGCGCTTTCACAGTGGGTTGCATGATCCGCGCTCGGGCCACCTGCATCCGCTCAAGTACTGCCTCGGGATGGCGCGCGCCGCCGACAGGCTCGGCGTGCGCATCTTCGAGCACTCGGCCGTCACCGCGCTCGTGCCCGACGCGACGAGCCGGCTGCGCACCGCGCAAGGCGAAGTGCGGGCGCGCCACGTGCTGCTCGCCGGCAATGTCTACCTGAACGCGGTCGCTCCGCAGCTCGGGCCGCGCATCATGCCGGTCGGCACCTATATCGTCGCCTCCGAGCGGCTCGACCCGACGCTCGCGCGTTCGCTCGTGCCGTCGGGATCGGCGGTGTGCGATACCAACTTCGTGCTCGACTATTTCCGGCCCACCGCCGACGATCGCATGCTCTATGGCGGGCGCGTCAGCTACAGCACAGTGACGCCGGCGCATCTGGCCGCGAGCATGCAGTCGCGGATGGCGACAACCTTTCCCCAGCTTGCCGGCACGAAGGTCGAATACGCCTGGGGCGGCTTCGTCGACATCTCGATGAACCGCGCGCCCGACTTCGGCCGCCTCGCCGATATCGGCGCCGGGCCGCGGGCGGCCAATGTCTACTACCTGCAAGGCTTCTCGGGCCACGGCCTGGCGCTCACCGGCCTCGCCGGCAAGCTCGTCGCCGAGGCGATCGGCGGCGATGCGAAGCGCTTCGACACCTTCGCCCGCATCCGGCACCGCCCCTTCCCGGGCGGGCGGCTGCTGCGCACGCCGGCGCTCGTGCTCGGCATGGCCTACTACCGGCTGCGGGACATCTTGTGAAACGCGGCACCATGCCACTTTCCCCCGGCCCGAGCGATGCACGGCCGCTGGTGCTTGTTTCCGCCGACAACCGGATGCTCGGCGAGCATCCGTTTCACGTCGTCGGCAAGAAGTATGTCGATGCGGTGCGCCTTGCCGGCTGTCTGCCGCTGGTGGTTGCTTCGGCCGGCGCCGGCGAGGTCGACGAGTTGCTGTCGCACGCCGACGGCGTGCTGCTCACCGGCTCGGTGTCGAACGTGAATCCACGGCTCTTCGGGCAGGAGGTGCACGACCCTTCGCTGCCGCTGGACCCGGTGCGCGATACCTGGACCCTGCCACTCGCGCGGCGCGCGCTCGAACGCGGCGTGCCGCTGTTCGCGATCTGCCGCGGCTTTCAGGAAACCAATGTCGCGCTCGGCGGCACGCTGTTGCAGGCGATCCACGATCTGCCCGACAAGGACAGCCATCGCAGCGCACCGAGCGGCACCTCGGCCGAAGCGGAATACGCGCCGGCACACGAGGTGCGGATCGTCCCCGGCGGCGTGCTCGAAGGCATCCTCGGCGCGGGGGCGGTGCGCGTCAATTCGGTGCACGATCAAGGCGCCGACCGCCTCGCCCCCGGCGCGCGCGCCGAGGCGCTTGCGCCCGATGGCCTGGTCGAGGCCTTCTCGATTCCATCCGCGGCAGGCTTCAACCTCTGCCTGCAATGGCACCCGGAGTGGAAGGCGGCCGAGAACCCGGTATCGATGAAGCTGCTGCGCGCCTTCGGCGACGCCTGCCGGCGATTCCGGGACCAGCGCCGCGTGCCGGAGCGCGTTCCGGACTGCTAGGCTTCACGTGCCGCCGCGCGCCGTCGCGGCTCCCCGGCGCCGCCGCTGTGGCGGCAGGCAGGTCAATCCAGAGTCAGATCATCGTGGACAAGAGCAAACTCACATTCGCCGAACTCGAGCAGTGGCTGGACGAAAGACGCGTGACCGAGATCGAGTGCCTCGTGCCCGACCTCACCGGCGTCGCGCGCGGCAAGATCCTGCCGCGCGAGAAGTTCACCGAGGACCGCGGCATGCGCCTGCCCGAGGCGGTGGTCGCGATGGGCGTGACGGGCGAGTTTCCCGAGGAGGGACCGTACTACGACGTCATCAGCCCGAACGATCGCGATATGCATCTGCGGCCGGACCCGAGCACGGTGCGCATCGTGCCGTGGGCGGCCGACCCGACGGCGCAGGTGATCCACGATTGCTTCGACGCCGAAGGCAGGATGGTGCCGTTCGCGCCGCGCTCGGTGCTGCGCCGCGTCTGCGACCTCTATGCGGCCAAGGGCCTGGACCCGGTCGTCGCGCCCGAGATCGAGTTCTATCTCGTCGCCCGCAACTCCGACCCCGACATTCCGCTGAAGCCACCGATCGGCCGCAGCGGCCGCTCCGAGACGTCGCGCCAGGCGTATTCGATCGACGCCGTCAACGAATTCGATCCGCTGTTCGAGGACGTCTACGCCTATTGCGAGCAGATGGAACTCAACGTCGACACCCTGATTCACGAAGTCGGCGCCGGGCAGATGGAGATCAATTTCTTCCATGCCCATCCGCTCGGCCTCGCCGACGAGGTGTTCTTCTTCAAGCGCACGCTGCGCGAGGCGGCGATGCGCCACGACATGTTCGCCACCTTCATGGCCAAGCCGATCGCCGGCGAGCCGGGCAGCGCGATGCACGTCCACCAGAGCATCGTCGACATGGCGACCGGCAACAACCTGTTCAGCAATGCGGACGGCTCGCCATCGCAGGCCTTCTACTGGTATATCGGCGGCCTGCAGAAATACATCCCGGCGGCGGTGGCGCTATTCGCGCCGTACGTCAATTCCTATCGCCGCCTGGTACGCACGAACGCCGCACCGATCAATATCCAGTGGGGCACCGACAACCGCACCGTCGGCATCCGCTCGCCGGTCGCCGCTGCGGCGGCGCGGCGCATCGAGAACCGCGTCATCGGCGCCGATGCCAACCCCTATGTAGCGATTGCGGCAACGCTCGCCTGCGGCCTGCTCGGCCTCGAGAACCGCATCGAGCCATCGCCCGAGTGCAAGGGCGATGCCCACCTCGCGAACTTCCAGTTGCCGCGCAGCCTGGGCGAAGCGCTCGACCTGCTTCGTCAGTGCGAGCCGCTCGCCGAGGTGCTCGGCACCTCGTTCGTCAACGTCTACACCGAGGTCAAGGAAATCGAGTACGAGGAATTCATGAAGGTCATCTCGCCCTGGGAGCGCGAGCATCTGCTGCTGCACGTCTGAGCTGCCCCCGCAGCAGCGCCATCATCGATCGAACCGGAGAGCACCGCATGAATACCGCCGCCAAGCCGCCTGCGAACCAACGCAGCACGCAGCAATGGCAGGCCGCCGACGCCGCGCACTTCCTGCATCCCTTCACCGACTTCAAGTCGCTCGCCAGCAAGGGATCGCGCGTCATCACGCGGGCCGAGAATATCTACCTCTGGGACAGCGACGGCCACAAGATCCTCGACGCGATGTCTGGGTTGTGGTGCGTCAATGTCGGCTACGGGCGCCAGGAACTGATCGACGCCGCGACACGCCAGCTGAAGGAGCTGCCGTTCTACAACAGCTTCTTCCAGACCGCGACGCCGCCGGCGATCGAGCTCGCCGAGCTGCTCGCCGAAGTGACGCCGCCGCAGTTCGGGCACGTCTTCTTCTCCGGCTCGGGCTCCGAAGGCAACGATACGGTCGTACGCATGGTGCGCCGCTACTGGGACCTCCAGGGCCAGCCCGAACGCAGCGTCATCATCAGCCGGCACAACGCCTATCACGGCTCGACGATGGCCGGCGCGTCGCTCGGCGGGATGAGCGGCATGCACGCGCAGGGCGGGCTGCCGATACCCGGCATCGTGCATATCGGGCAGCCGTTCTGGTTCGAACTCGGCGGCGGCATGACGCGCGACGCCTTCGGCCTCGAGGCAGCCGGCTGGCTCGAGAAGAAGATCCTCGAGATCGGCGCCGACAAGGTGGCCGCCTTCATCGGCGAGCCGGTGCAGGGTGCGGGCGGCGTGATCATCCCGCCCGCCACCTACTGGCCCGAGATCCAGCGCATCTGCGACAAGTACGGCATCCTGCTCGTCTCGGACGAGGTGATCTGCGGCTTCGGGCGCACCGGCAACTGGTGGGGCTGCGAGACCTTCGGCTTCCGGCCCGACCTGATGACCTTCGCCAAGGGCGTCACGTCCGGCTACATTCCGCTCGGCGGCGTGATGGTCGGCGACCGCATCGCCAGGGTGCTGATCGAACGGGGCGGCGAGTTCAACCACGGCTACACCTACAGCGGCCATCCGGTGGCGTGCGCGGTGGGGATCGCCAACCTGCGCCTGATCCAGCGCGAGCATCTGGTCGACAAGGTGCGCGACGACCTCGGCCCCTACCTCGCCCGCCACTTCGAGATGCTTGCCGAGCACCCGCTCGTCGGCGAGGCGCAAAGCATCGGCCTGATGGGCGCGCTGCAGCTCGTCGCCGACAAGGCAAGCGGCAAGACCTTCGATGCGGTGCATGAAGTCGGCATGCTCTGTCGCGGCCACTGCTTCGGCAACGGGCTCATCATGCGCGCCGTCGGTGACCGCATGATCATCGCGCCGCCGCTCGTGATGACGCATGCGCAGATCGACGAGATGGCGGCGCTGATCCGGCGCTGCCTCGACCTGACATTGGCCGACGTCAAGGCGCGGCGCTGGTTGTGACGCCGACCCGCCCCGTGACGCGGCATCGCCGCGGGTTTGCGAGCACGCGGCCCCTCGCCGGCGCTCGATAGACTCGCACCACTTCACGAATCCGATCCCCTTCTCTTGCGCTGGAGCCCCGCATGAAATCGACATCGACACTGCAGAGCCTGGGCCTGGCCCTTGCGGTAGGCACAGCCGCCATGAGCTTCGCGCCGGCCGCGACGGCGCAGGAAGAGGAGAAGGTGCTCAACATCTACAACTGGTCGGACTACATCGCCGACGACACGATCGCGAATTTCGAGAAGGAAACCGGCATCAAGGTCCGCTACGACAACTTCGACAACAACGAGATCGTGCACGCCAAGCTCGTCGCCGGCAAGACCGGCTACGACATCGTCGTGCCGTCGTCGTTCTGGGCCAAGATCCAGGCCGACGGCGGGCTGCTGCGCAAGCTCGACAAGTCGAAGATCCCGAACCTCGTGCACATGGACCCCGAGGTGCAGAAGACGATCGCCAAGCTCGATCCCGGCAACCAGTACATGGTCGACTGGATGTGGGGCTACACGACGGTCGGCATCAACGTCGACAAGGTCAAGGCCGCGCTCGGTGGCCTGCCGATGCCGGAGAACGCATGGGACCTGATCTTCAAGCCCGAATACATCTCCAAGCTCAAGTCCTGCGGCGTGAGCTTCCTCGATTCGCCGACCGAGGTCATCCCCGCCGCGCTGCATTACCTCGGCAAGGACCCGTCGAGCAACAACCCGGCCGACTACACCGGCGTCGCGCCGCTGCTCAAGAGCATCCGGCCGTACGTGACGCTGTTCAGTTCGTCGGGCTATATCAACGACCTCGCGAGCGGCTCGATCTGCGTCGCCCTCGGCTGGTCGGGCGACATCAATATCGCCCGGCAGCGCGCGATCGACGGCAAGACGGGGCAGAACATCGAAGCGCTGCTGCCCAAGAACGGCGGCCTGCTGTTCTTCGACGTGATGGTGATTCCGGCCGACGCGCCGCACCCCGAGAACGCGTACAAGTGGATCAACTACATCCTGCGTCCGGAGGTCGCCGCCAGCCTGACGAACAAGGTCTTCTACGCCAATCCGAACAAGGATTCGAAGAAATTCGTGAAGCCCGAGGTGGCGAACAACCCGACCGTCTTCCTCTCCGACGCCGAGATGAAGAAGATGATCGCGCCCGGCGCGCTCAACAACGATACCCGGCGCGCGATGACGCGCCTGTATACGAGCTTCAAGACCGGACTCTGACGCGAAGCGGCGCCGCGTGCAACGCGCCGCGCCGCGGCCCGGATCATCACAGGACAGCGAACCCATGAGCAGCGCAGCGCGCGACGCGAGCCCTGCGGGCGACAAACCCGCGTTCCTGCGGATCGACGACGTCGTGAAGGATTTCGGCGGCGGCGCGATCGCGGTCAACCACGTCAGCATCGATATCGCGCAGGGCGAGATCTTCGCGCTGCTGGGCTCGTCGGGCTGTGGCAAGACGACGCTGCTGCGCATCCTGGCCGGCTTCGAGACGCCGACCTCGGGGCGGGTGCTGCTCGAAGGCCGCGACATCGGCGGCCTCGCACCGTACGAGCGGCCGTTCAACATGATGTTCCAGTCCTACGCGCTGTTCCCGCACCTGACGGTGTGGGACAACATCGCCTTCGGCCTGAAGCGCGACGGCATGCCTGCGGCGGAGATCGGCGAACGGGTCGGCGCGATGTTGAAGCTCGTCCAGCTCGAGCGCTACGCGAAGCGCAAGCCGCACCAGCTCTCGGGCGGCCAGCAGCAGCGCGTCGCGCTCGCCCGCTCGCTCGCCAAGCGGCCGCAGATGCTGCTGCTCGACGAGCCGCTGGGCGCGCTCGACAAGAAGCTGCGCGAGCAGACGCAGCTCGAGCTCGTCAATATCATCGAAGAGGTCGGCGTCACCTGCGTCATGGTCACCCACGACCAGGAAGAAGCGATGACGATGGCCACCCGCATCGCCGTGATGAGCGAGGGCAAGGTGCTGCAGATCGGCGCGCCGGGCGATGTCTACGAGACGCCGGCGACGCGCTTCGTCGCCGACTTCATCGGCAACGTGAACCTGATGGAAGGCAGCGTCGAGGTCGACGAGCCCGATCACGCCGTCGTGCGTTGCACCGACTGCACGCACTATGTCGGCCACGGCATCACCGGCACCCTCGGCATGGCCGTCGGCGTCGCGGTGCGGCCCGAGAAGATCAGCCTGCAGGCGGCCGAGCCGGCCGGCGCGCACGAGCCCCACAACAAGGTGAAGGGGCGTATCAAGGAGCTGTCCTACTTCGGCAGCTTCACCGTCTACCACCTCGAGCTGCAAAGCGGTGCGGTGCTCAAGATCAGCGAAAGCAATGTCGCCCGCCACCGCGAGAGCGCGCTGACCTGGGGCGATACCGCATGGGCGAGCTGGCCGCCGACGGCGCAGGTCGTGCTGACGCAATGACCGGCGACGCGAACCTGCCCGACGCGGCGCCCGGCGCGCGCGGCGCGTCGTGGGCGGCGCGCCATCCGCGGCTCGCGCGCTGCTTCAGCGGCCGCATCGCGGTGATCGGCGTGCCCTATCTGTGGCTGCTCGTCTTCTTCATGCTGCCGTTCCTGATCGTCCTGAAGATCAGCGTCTCCGAGATCGACGGCGTGCACTTCAAGGACGTGCTGACCTTCAAGGACTCGGTGCTCGCGCTGTCGCTCAAGCTCGGCAACTACATCTACATCACGCAGGACGATCTTTATTTCCTGACCTATCTTTCGAGCCTCAAGTACGCCGCCATCACGACGCTGCTGTGCCTGGCGATCGGCTATCCGTTCGCCTACTTCATGGCGCGCGCGAAAGCGACGATCCAGCCGGCGCTGCTGATGCTCGTGATGCTGCCGTTCTGGACCTCGTTCCTGCTGCGTGTCTATGCCTGGAAGGGCCTGCTGAGCGAGAACGGCCTCGTCGCCAACCTGCTGACCGCGCTGCGCATCGATCACGTGCTGCTTGCCGCCGGGTTGATCCCGGCGCTCGACAAGTACATGAATACGCCGTTCTCGCTCGTCCTCGGGATGGTCTATTCGTACCTGCCGTTCATGATCCTGCCGCTGTACGGCAACCTCGCGAAGATGGACCTGCGGCTGCTCGAGGCCGCGGCCGACCTCGGTGCGACGCCGTGGGTCGCGTTCTGGCGCGTCACGGTGCCGCTGTCGAAGGCCGGCATCATCGCCGGCTCGATGCTCGTCTTCATCCCCTGCGTCGGCGAGTTCGTGATCCCCGAACTGCTCGGCGGGCCGCAGACACTGATGATCGGGCGCGTGCTGTGGGACGAGTTCTTCAGCAACAACGACTGGCCGATGGCATCGACCGTCGCGGTCGTGATGATCCTCCTCATCATCGTGCCGCTCGCGGTCTTCAACCGCTACCAGGCGCAGGCGCAGGAGTTGCGGCGATGAGCGCCGCCGGGCCGCTCACCAGGCGCCGCTGGGGGGGATGATGAGCCGGCGCGCGACGCTTTTCGATGCGCGCTTCAACCGCGTCTTCGCGCGCGGCTGGCTCGCCGCGGGCTACCTGTTCCTGTTCGTGCCGATCGTCGCGCTCGTCGTCTATTCGTTCAACGCGTCGCCGCTGCCCAATACCTGGAGCGGCTTCAGCTTCAAGTGGTACATCGCACTGCTGAACGACCGCGAACTGATCGACGGCTTGTGGCTGTCACTGCGGATCGCCGTCCTCACCGCCTGCGGCTCGGTCGTGCTCGGCACGATGGCCGCCTTCGCGCTCGTCAGATACCGCCGCTTCGGCGGGCGCACCTTGTTTTCCGGCATGGTCAACGCCCCGCTCGTGATGCCCGAAGTGATCATCGGCCTGTCGCTGCTGCTGATGCTCGTTACCGTGCAGCGCGCGGTCGGCTTTCCCGAGCGCGGCGTGCTGACGATCTGGCTCGGCCACCTGCTCGTCGGCATGGCCTACGCGACGGTGATGGTGCAGTCCCGGCTGCAGGACCTCAATCCTCAGCTCGAGGAGGCGGCGATGGATCTCGGCGCGCGTCCGGGCCAGGTCTTCGCGCTCGTGACGCTGCCGATGATCGCGCAGACCCTGGTGTCGGCCTGGCTGCTGACCTTCACGCTCTCGCTCGACGACGTCGTGCTCTCGGCCTTCCTGTCGGGCCCGGGCTCGACGACCATGCCGCTCGTGATCTTCTCGCGCGCCCGGCTCGGCCTGAACCCGAGCGTCAACGCGATTGCGGCGGTGACGGTGGCCGTCGTCTCGATGGCCATCATCGCCGCGAGCCTGATGCTCGCCCGCGCCGAGCGCAGGCGGGCGAGCGACGTCGCCGCCGCGGCGCGCGGCGACGAATGACCTGCGCTTGCGACGCTGTCGAGCCGATAACCCACCAGAACACCCCGGCAAACCGGACCACACGAGGAGATCCCCATGAAGCTCTGGCAACCCACCGCAATCGCGCTTGCGCTCGCCGCCGGCATTGCGCCCCAGGCCTTTGCGCAGTCGAACGAGGAACTGCTGAAGGAACTGCGCGAACTCAAGGCGCGCGTCCAGGAACTCGAGGCCAAGCAAAAGGCGATGGAGGAGAAAGGCGACAGCGGCCAGTGGGGCATGACGCCCGCCCAGCAGGCCGAGCTCAATCGCGTCACCGTCAAGACCGAGGCGATCGAGGACAACCGGGAAGCCAGCGGCCTGAAGGGCCTGACGATCAGCGGCCAGATGCAGGCCGCCTACATCTACAACCAGGCGCAGGATCTGGCCGGCTTCCAGTTCCTCGATTCGGTCGCCGATTACGGCTACAACTACTACAACTCCTACATCGGGATGGCGATCATCTCGTTCGAGAAGGAGATGGAGGGCGGGACGATCTGGAAGCTCTCGCTCGCGCCGCAGCGCGGCGTCGGCTCGGTGATCGACGGCGCCTCGGTCGTGCAGGAGGCGAGCGTCTCGATCCCGCTGACCGATCTGCAGACGCGCTTCATCGCGGGCCAGATCCCCGACTGGTCGGGCTACGAATATCTGGAGCCGACGAAGACGCCGCTCATCACGCACAACCTTCTGTTCGACTTCACGCTGCCCACCGGTTTTATCGGCGCCGGCTTCGACGTCGTGCGCGGCAAGTGGCAGACGAAGGCGATGCTCGCGCAGTTGAACCAGAATGCGAACAATTCGAGCCGCAAGGGCTCGGTGGGGACGTTCCGGGTCGACTACTCGAAGGGCGAATTCGAGGGCTTCGGCGTCGCCGGCCTGTACGGCTCGGCGCCGAATTTCGTCAACGGCGAGCAGCCCGACGGCACGTTCAACAACTCCAACGTCGGCCTGATCGAGGTCGACGGCTACTTCATCCGCGGCGACTGGACAGTGCAGGGCCAGCTGAGCTACGGCATGCAGAAGAACGCCGCGGTCACCGCCAACCCGGTGACCGGCGAGTTGCAGGATGCATCCTGGTGGGGCCTGTCGGCGCTCGCCGCCTACAGCTTCACGCCGCGCCTGCAGGGTATCGCGCGCTTCGACTATATCGACAACTCGAAGAACGGCGGCGGCCTGCTCGGCTACGGCGCCGACAACGTCAACGGCATCGGCCCGGACGCCAATCTGGACTGCGGCACGGCCTATGTGAGCGGCTGCGACAAGGGCGCGAACCGCTACGCGCTGTCGCTCGGCCTGAAGTACGTCTTCAACGAATTCGCGAGCCTCAAGGCCGAATACCGCTACGACTGGTCGAATCTCAACGTCTTCGAGAACGTCAGCAACGGCACCTACCGCAAGAACAACAACGTCCTCGGCGCCGCGGTCGTTGTCGGTTTCTGAGGGGAACGGCTTCGCGCACGCCGGCAGGCGGCGCGCCGATGCAATGCGGATTGGCATAAGCTGGCGGATGCGCCCGCCGGACGCCATGCTGCTCGAGAAGGATTCGCCATGAACTCACCCGCACCCGATTGGCATGCCGCGGCGCGCGCGCTGCGCATCGACGGACGCGCCTTCATCGCCGGCGCGCGCGTCGCCGCGATGGACGGCGCGAGCTTCGACTGCCGCTCGCCGATCGATGGCCGCAGCCTCACGCAGGTCGCGCGCTGCGGCGCGGCCGACGTCGATGCCGCGGTTGCATCGGCACGGCGCGCATTCGACGATGGCCGCTGGTCGCGCCGATCGCCCGCCGCACGCAAGAAGACGCTACTGCGGTTTGCCGAAGGCATCGTCGCCGCACAGGACGAACTCGCCCTGCTCGAGACGCTCGATATGGGCAAACCGATCCAGCAAAGCCTCGCCGTCGACGTCGCATCGACCGCGCGCTGCATCGCCTGGTACGCCGAGGCGGTGGACAAGATCTACGACGAGGTCGCGCCGGCGCCGCACACCGCGCTCGCCCTCATCACGCGCGAAGCGATGGGCGTGATCGGCGCCATCGTGCCGTGGAACTACCCGATGATCATGGCGGCGTGGAAGCTCGGGCCCGCGCTCGCCGCCGGCAACAGCGTCGTCCTGAAGCCGAGCGAGAAATCGCCGCTGACGGCGCTGCGCCTGGCCGAGATCGCCATCGCCGCGGGCCTGCCCGAGGGCGTCTTCAATGTCGTCCCCGGCTACGGCGACGAGGCGGGCGAGGCGCTCGCGCTGCACATGGATGTCGATGCGATCGGCTTCACCGGCAGCACGCGCGTCGGCCGCAGGATGCTCGAATATGCCGGCCGCAGCAACCTGAAGCGCGTCTACAACGAACTCGGCGGCAAATCGGCCTTCATCGTCTTCCCCGACTTCCGCGATATCGACCGCGCCGCGCGGACCGTTGCCGGCAGCATGTTCTTCAACCAGGGCGAAAGCTGCAACGCGCCGTCGCGCGTCTTCGTGCACGAAAGCGTTGCCGATGCGTTCCTCGCCGTCGTCGCCGCCGAGGCGCCGAAGTACGCGCCGGGCGATCCGCTCTCCGGCACCGCCGAAACGGGTGCGATCGTCGACGAAACGCAGCTGCGCACCGTGCTCGGCTATATCGACGCGGGTCACGGCGAAGGTGCGACGCTGCGCACCGGCGGCCGCCGGGTGCGTGTCGAGACGGGCGGCTTCTTCGTCGAGCCGACGGTCTTCGAAGGCGTGACCAACCGCATGAAGATCGCGCGCGAGGAAATCTTCGGCCCGGTCATGAGCGTGATCCCATTCGAGACCGAGAACGAGGCGATCGCAATGGCCAACGATTCGAGCTACGGCCTGCAGGCGAGCGTCTGGAGCCACGATATCAATCGCGCGCACCGCGTCGCGCGCGCGCTGAAGGCGGGCACGGTGCACGTCAACCAGTACGACGAGGACGACATCACCGTGCCGTTCGGCGGCGTCAAGCAAAGCGGCAACGGCCGCGACAAGTCGCTGCACGCGTTCGACAAGGTCACCGAGCTGAAGACGACGTGGATCCGGATCGACGGCGAGTAAGCGCGCATCCGCGATGACGCCGGCGCGCGACGCGGGCCCTGCGCAGCGCGCAGCGCACGCACCCTGGTGGGCCTACGCCAGCCTCGCGGCGAGCATGACGCTCGTCGGCAGCTACGTCGGCCTCTCGAAGCTGCTCGTCGCGGTCTTTCCGGTCTTCCTGCTCGCCTGGTTGCGTTTCGGCATCGCCGCCGTCGCGATGCTCGGCTGGCTGCGGCGCGGGCCGTCCGATGCGCCGCTCGACCGCCACGACCGCCGTCTGCTGTTCTGGGAGAGCTTCCTCGGCAACTTCCTGTTCTCGATCTGCATGCTGTTCGGCATCGCGCTCACGTCGGCCGTTGCCGCCGGCGTGATCATGGCGGCGATCCCCGCCGCGGTCGCGCTGCTGTCGCGGCTCTTCCTCGGCGAGCGCATCGCCCGGCGTGTCGCCTTCGGCATCGCCTGCGCGATCGCCGGCATCGCGCTGCTGGCCTTCACCCGCCATCCGGAGGCCACAGACGCGGCGCAAGCCGCAGCATCGCGCTGGCTCGGCAATGCACTGCTGCTCGGCGCGGTGCTGTGCGAGGCAAGCTATGTCGTCATCGGCAAACGGCTCACGGCGAGCGTCTCGGCCAAGCGCATCAGCGCGATCGTCAACCTGTGGGGGCTCGCGCTCGTGACGCCGCTCGGCGCATGGGCGGCGCTCTCGTTCGACTTCGCCACGGTTTCGCCTTCGATGTGGGGTCTGTTGCTCTTTTATGCGCTGGCCGCGAGCATGGTGACGGTCTGGCTGTGGAT
This sequence comes from Burkholderiaceae bacterium, assembly GCA_014879745.1. GTDB lineage: Bacteria > Pseudomonadota > Gammaproteobacteria > Burkholderiales > Burkholderiaceae_C > CAIKUF01. Next base: position 21,916 of record JACSRM010000257.1, read on the forward strand.
GACCGGCCTCAAGCACGTGCCGGCCGCGTCGGCCGGCGTCTATAGCGTGATGCTGCCGATCAGCGCCGCCGCGATCGGCGTCCTCGTCCTCGGCGAGCCGTTCGGCAGTTCACACGCGATCGCCTTCGCACTCGCGATCGCCGGCGTCGTGCTCGCGACGGGGCGCGACGCGGCGCCGCCGCCGTGACGCGAGGCGCGCATGCGCTGGCGGCGTAGTCAGATGACGACTGCGATGACGGACTCGAACTGAGCCGGTGGGCGTCCGAACAGGCGCTTTGCATCTTCCGGGTCCAGCTGAATATCAGGATGGTCAGCGACCGTGCACTCGTAGGTGCCTCCTGGCTGGACTTCGATCACTCGGCTTGTCACGGGGTCGACAATTTGGAGTCGCTGCGCAACGAACTTCCCCGTTCTGCAGACGTTCACTCGCCCAGCGCCAGGCCGATGCGGCTTTGCTGCTTGAACACCCGCCTTCACGCGAACGCCAACATAGTGAAAAGGCACGGCACGCTCCTGGGAAAGACGACGCAGTGCTGCTGCCGAGGGCTTCGAGGCACATTCCTCGGCCTTCGCCAGTCTGCTCTCCAAGGGCTCGAGCGGAATCGGGTCGCAAAGGGTCGTACTGAGAGCTTGGGCGAGTTCCGGGTTCTCGAGAGAGTACAGATGCTGCTTGTCGCGCAACCAGCCCAGGACGCCGCGTTTGCTGTCGTCCTTGCTGAACAGCGTCGTCATAAGCTCGTCGTGATCCAGCGCCTCTCGCTTCGAACGAACTTCGATTCTCCCGCCGCCCGGAAACTCGATCGTCACAAGTTGCCCAGACGGGCTCTGAACCACGGGGCGGGTCACCCACATGGCCAATGCCGTGAACAACACCGTTGGAACGAGAGTCCACCAGGGAACGGTCTTCGTCATTGCGCGCTTCCTCCTTGGGCGGGCCCGCATCGCCCGCAGGAAAGTCCGGCGCCGCGAAGATCAGGATCGCGCGGCGCTTGAAGTCTCTACCCTAACCGAACCCGACGACGACGGCCTCGAGCGGGACGACCCTGCCTGCGCGGCAGAGAATCCACGTCGGATGCGGCGCGGCGACCCTCTCCTTCGACCTCGAACGCCGCCGGCCATCAATCGACCGCGGCCGGCATCACCCTGCGCGTTCGCGCCTCGCGCGCCATCGCCGCCACCTTGCGCGGCGGCTCTAGCTTGAGCCGGTGGTCGGACCAGACCTGGCGCCAGCGGCGCGCACCGGGGGTGCCGTTCCACAGGCCGAGCGCGTGGCGCATCGCGCGCGGCCACGGTTTGCCGGCCGCGTGCAGGCGCTCGAGGTACGCGACCCAGGCCGCCTCGACCTGCTCGCGCGATGCAGCCGGGCCCGTCTCGCCGAAAAAGCGCTCGTCCCACGCCGCCATCGCCCACGGCTCGTGATAAGCGCGGCGGCCGAGCATCACGCCATCGACATGGCGAAGCTGATCGGCGATCGCGTCGTCGTCGCCGACGCCACCGTTGATCACGATCGTGAGCGCCGCGAATTCGCGCTTCAGGCGGTGCACGAGTTCGTAGCGCAGCGGCGGCAGTTCGCGGTTCTCCTTCGGGCTGATGCCCTGCAGCCAGGCGTTGCGGGCGTGGACGATGAAGACGCGGCAACCGGCTTCGGCCAGCGTACCGACGAAGTCGCGCACGAAGCCGTAGTCCTCGACGCGGTCGATGCCGATGCGGTGCTTGACGGTGACCGGCAGGCCGTCGGATGCGTCCAGCATGGCCCGAACGCAATCGGCGACAAGCGCGGGCTCGGCCATCAGGCAGGCACCGAATGCGCCGCGCTGGACGCGCTCGCTCGGGCAGCCGCAGTTCAGGTTCACCTCGTCGTAGCCCCAGCGCCGCGCAAGGCGCACGCACGCGGCGAGGTCGGCCGGTTCGCTGCCGCCAAGCTGCAGCGCGAGCGGATGCTCGATCGTGTCGAAATCGAGATGGCGCGCGACGTCGCCGTGCAGCAGCGCGCCGGTCGTGACCATCTCGGTATAGAGCCGCGTGCGCCGCGTCAGCAGCCGGTGAAAGACGCGGCAATGCGAGTCGGTCCAGTCCATCATCGGCGCGACGGACAGGCGCCAGGGATTGCAGGCGGAGCGTGTCGGAGGATCGGTTTGCACCACGGCCGCCATTGTCGCCCGCCGCGCGCGAAGCGCCGGGCGCCGCCCCTCGCAGCGCCGTCCTGCGCGCCCGAAGCGGGACTTTCTGCGCGCTATGCGGCGCCGCGGCCGCTTGCTTCGCCTTCGTTCGGGGGCAGAATGACTGCTGCGCCCGCCGCGCCGGCGGCGGGTGGCCGGACAACCTGTGCGACGAGGCGAATCATGGCAAGCGAACACCGCGCGGCGAAGGCCGCATTCCAGGACATGGCCGACGAGGAAGTCCCGCTCGCTCCCGGCACGGCGGTCAGCGCGAAGACGACGAGCGGCGAGACCTATCCGATGATGCGCCAGCTCGGCGGGCGCGCGCACCAGTTGCTCGCCGCGACGCGCGCGGCCGATCACTTCATCGCGCAGGAGAGCGATGCCGATCGGGATACCGGCTCGTGGCTGATTTCCTGCGCCGTCACGCTCGCCGATGAACTCGCGGACGACCTCGACGGCATGGCGAGGAATATCCGCGCGAGCGCAGCCGATCCGGCGCTGTCACTCGGATTTCAGCGCCTGCGCGTACGCGCCCACCAGCTGCATGCGGCGACCCGGGCGGCAGACCACTTCCTAGAACAGGAAAGCAATCTCGATCGCAGCACCGGTTCGTGGCTGATTGCCTGCGCACTCGGCCTGGCCGACAAGCTGGCGAACGAACTCGAAGAGCTCGCCAACGGCATGCGCCGTGGCGCAGGTGACGTCGCGGTGCCGATGGCCGATCGGCGGCCCGGGGCGAACCTGCACAGCGCGTAAGGCCGGCCGGCGGCCCGCGCGCCGCGACGCCGGCACGCGAGACTGAACAAGCCGCGTCAGGCGATCGGGCTTACCGCCGGCTCGTCGACCGCGGCGCGCATCGCGAGCGCCTCGTTCGCGACGAGCGCACCGATGACGAGCGCGCCGCCGACGAGGGTCGTGGCGCTCGGCGCTTCGCCGGCGAAGAGCCAGGCCCAGGTGACGCCGAGTATCACTTCGAGCAGCCCGAGCAGCGACACTTCCGGCCCCGGCAGCACGCGCGTGACGCGAACGACGAGCAGGCAGGGCACGGCGAGCTGGAAGACGCCGAGCAGCGCGAGCAGCGTCAGGTCGTGAGCCGAGGCCTGGAACGGCGTCGCCCACGGCAGCACGCCGAGCATCGAGATCAGCGCCCCGATCAGCACCGCGCTCATCATGTCGCCGCCCTCTTCGGTCTTCCCGTGATGGACGTGCTGCAGCAGTGTCCAGTTGATCGCGGCAGCGACCGGCACGCAAAACGCGACCGCGATGCCGATCAACTGGCCCGCACTCGACGCCCCGGCCTCGTTGCCGAACATCCAGGCGATGCCGACCGCCGCGACGCCGATCGCGCCCCAGGTGCGGGCGGCGAGCCGGTGACCGAGGACGAAGCGCGACATCAAGGCGGTGAGCAGCGGGCCGGTCGCCATCGTGACGAGCACGTTGGCGACCGAGGTCAGCGTGATCGCGACCATGAACGCCGTATACATCACCGACCAGCACAGGCCCGACACCCACACCGGCCACGGCGAGCGAACGAGCTGACGCCAGAACGCCGGGCCGCGCATCGCGCTGAACGCGATCGCAAGGGCGAGCGCGTTGAACGTGCTGCGCCAGAACGTCACCTCGAAGCTGCGCGCCGCGTCGAGCTGGCGCGTGACGACGCCCGCCGTGCTCCACAGCAGCGTCACCACGATCATCAGCGCAACGGCACAACGATGCGTCATAAAGTCTTCGAGGGCCGCGCAGCGGCCCGGGCGTGATTCAAACTGGAACCCCCGCTCGGCGGGGGGCAGGGGGTGCCGTCGTCGGCCGCGAAAGCGGTACCTGCGCGCAGCATCTACGCAGCTTCCCGGCTCGCCCGTTTTCGTTCGAACTCCTTCAGGTACCGCTTGCGAAGGCGAATCGACTTCGGCGTGATCTCGACCAACTCGTCGTCCTCGATGAACTCGACCGCATATTCGAGTGTCAGCTGGATCGGCGGCGTGATCTTGATCGCGTCTTCCTTGCCCGAGACGCGGAAGTTTGTCAGCTGCTTGCCGCGCACCGCGTTCACGACGAGGTCGTTGTCGCGCGAGTGGATGCCGATGATCATGCCCTCGTAGAGCGGGTCGCCGGCGCTGACGAACATGCGGCCGCGGTCGTCGAGCTTGCCGAGCGAATACGTCACCGCCTCGCCGTCGTCCTGGCTGATCAGCACGCCGTTCTTGCGCCCGGCAATTTCGCCCTTGAACGGCTCGTAGCCGTCGAAGATGTTGCTGATGAGGCCGGTGCCGCGCGTCAGGTTCAGGAACTCGTTCTGGAAGCCGATCAGCCCGCGCGCCGGGATGCGGTAGTCGAGACGCACGCGCCCGCGCCCGTCGGGCTCCATGTGGACGAGTTCGGCCTTGCGCAGGCCGAGCGCCTGCATCACGCCGCCCTGGTGCTGCTCCTCGACGTCGGCGGTGACGAGTTCGATCGGCTCCTGGCGCACGCCATCGACCTCGTGGAAGACGACGCGCGGCTTGCTGACGGCCAGCTCGAAGCCCTCGCGCCGCATATTCTCGAGCAGGATCGTCAGATGCAGCTCACCGCGACCCGAAACCTCGAAGATGCCGTCCTCGTCGGTATCCTTCACGCGCAGCGCGACGTTCGACTGCAGCTCGCGCTCGAGGCGGTCGCGGATCTGGCGGCTGGTGACGAACTTGCCCTCGCGGCCGGCGAGCGGCGAGGTGTTGACGCAGAAGTTCATCGTCAGCGTCGGCTCGTCGACGGCGAGCATAGGCAGCGGCACCGGATCGTCGAGGCTGGTCAGCGTGACGCCGATGCCGATCGCTTCGATACCGTTGACGAGCACGATATCGCCCGGCCCGGCGGCGTCGGTCTGGCGCCGCTCGAGCCCCTCGAAGGTCAGCACCTGGTTGACGCGCGCCTTGACCGGCTCCGAATCGGGGCCGCTGTACATCGCGACATCCTGCATCGGCTTCAAGGTGCCCTGGTTGACGCGTCCGATGCCGATGCGCCCGACGTAGGTCGAATAGTCGAGCGAGCAGATCTGCAGTTGCAGCGGGTCGTCGGCGCGGCCTTCGTGCGCCGGAACGTACCGAAGAATCGCGTCGAACAGCGGCGCCAGATCGGTGCCGATCGCGCCCTGCTCGAGGCTCGCCCAGCCGTTCAGGCCGGAGGCGAAGACGACGGGGAAGTCGAGCTGCGCCTCGTTCGCGCCGAGCTTGTCGAAGAGGTCGAAGGTCGCGTTGATCACGTAGTCGGGGCGCGCGCCGGGCCGGTCGACCTTGTTGACGACGACGATCGGCTTCAGGCCGAGGGCGAGCGCCTTGCGCGTCACGAAGCGCGTCTGCGGCATCGGCCCTTCGACCGCATCGACAAGCAGCAGGACGCTGTCGACCATCGACAGCACGCGCTCGACCTCGCCGCCGAAATCGGCGTGGCCCGGCGTGTCGACGATATTGATGTGGGTGCCTTTCCACTCGACGGCGCAGTTCTTCGACAGGATCGTGATGCCGCGCTCGCGCTCGATATCGTTGCTGTCCATCACGCGCTCGGTGAGCTTCTCGTTGTCGCG
>JACSRM010000436.1 GCA_014879745.1 Burkholderiaceae bacterium
GGATGTCGCCCTGGATCGCGATGCGGTTGCGGTCGCGGCACGCGATCTGGTAGACCGCGTCGATGCCGTGCGCGGCGAGCACCGCCGAGGCCGCGGCGCTGGACATGTGGCAGTTGCCGCCGGCGCCGTCGGTGACGTTCATGGCGTCGACGAGCCCGGCGAACACACCTGCGCGCTCCAGCAACGGCGCCGGATCGGCCGAGTCGGGTGGCGCGATCTCGACCGTGACGACGAACGTGCCCTTCACGCAGGCGCGCTCGAGCGCCGAGAGCTTCGCCTCGGGCGTCGAGCGCTCGCCCACCGGTGGTTGGAACGCGGGGTCGGGCTGCCCTTGGACGACCTGAAGCCACGTCGAGCGCCCGCTTAGCCGCACGTCGATCGCGGGTAACAGCGGCGTCGGCCGCGCTACCACGTCGCCCGAGATCCGCTTCGTTCCAGCGGTCGCCTCGACCCAGACGCACCGCATCCCAGGCTCGACTTCGCAATGACCGTCGTCCCGCACGCCGCCGCAGGGGCCGTTGCGCATGCGCTTCGGGCAGTTCATCGGGCACGCCATGCCGGTGGCCGACAGCACGCACTGCCCGCACTCTCGGCAGTCGAAGACAAACCGCTTTGCGGTGCGCTCGACGGGGTACAGCAGCGCCTCGGCGCGCCGCCTGCCCAGCAGCCTGACGATCGGCGCCAGGGCCGGCGCCAGCCGCGAAAAGCCCTCGTAGACGCGCCGCAGCCCGCGCGCGTGTCGCACGGCCCAGTACCGGGCGGCCTGCATCGGCGTCAGCCGAGCGCCGCGCGGCGCTCGGCCGCGTCGAGCGTGTTGCCGAGCAACATCGTGATCGTCATCGGACCGACGCCGCCGGGCACCGGTGAGATCAGCGAGGCCACCGTGCGGCACCCGTCGTAGTCGACGTCGCCGCACAAGCGGCCTTCGGCGCCGCGATGAATGCCCACGTCGACCACGACCGCGCCCGGCTTGATCATGTCCGCGGTGACCATCCTCGGCCGTCCGGCAGCGACGACGAGCACGTCGGCGCGCCGGGTGTGCGTCGCCAGGTCGGCGGTGCGCGAGTGGCACACCGTCACCGTCGCGTCGCGTGCCGTCAGCAATTGCGCCATCGGCTTGCCGACGATATTGGAGCGGCCGACGACGACCGCTTCCTTGCCGCGTAACTCGACGCCGGCCGCGTCGAGCATCGCGAGGACGCCGCGCGGCGTGCAGGGCACGAAACGCGGCCGGCCTTGCGACAGCGCGCCGACGTTGTCGCGGTGAAAGCCGTCGACGTCCTTCTCCGCGCCGATCACTTCGAGCACCTGCTGCTCGTCGAAATGCTTCGGCAGCGGCAGTTGCACGAGGATGCCGTGGACTTGCGGATCGGCGTTCAGCGCTCCGATGCGGTCGAGAACCTCCGCCGGCGCAGCGTCCGCCGCAAAGACGAACCGGTCCGACCGTATGCCGATCGCCTCGCACGCCTGCACCTTGTTGCGCACGTAGACCTGCGAGGCGGGGTCGTCGCCGACCAGGATCACCGCAAGCCCCGGCCGGACGCCCGCCGCTGCAAGGCGCTCCACGCGCGATGCGAAGCCGGCGCGCAATTCGCGCGCCATCGCGGTGCCGTCGAGTCGGGCCGCCGTCATGCCGCCACCTGTCGAGTTGACGGCGCGTCGCTCCCGGGCTGACTCACCCCTTCGGCAGGCGGACGACCCGGGGCGTCGCCCGGGAAGCGGTGCTCTGCCGGCGCGCGCCAGACGCGGCGCGGCCGGCGCAGTGCGCCGAGGTCGCGCGCCGGATCGGCGTCGAGCAGCAGGGCCTCGAATGGCGCACCGAGCTCGAGCCGAGGGTGCGCGTCGCCGAAGTGCGAACGAGGTGCGGCCGTCGCGGCATGCAACGCCGCGTCCACCGGCAGACCGGCGGCTATGAAGTGCCCGATCTCGTCGACAACGGCATGGCCATGCTCGACGCCCATGCTGCCCGCATCGGTGCCGACCAGCAGCCGCACGCCGAGCTGGTGCGCGACGCGCAGCATCTCGGCGTGGCGATCAAGGATGCGCCGGAGGTTGCCGACCGTGTTCTGCGACCAGCCCACCGCTTCCGGGTGTGCCCACTGGAAGTGCACCGGGCAGAAGGTCGGCGTCCACGCCAAGCCGGCGTCGCGCATCTTCGAAAGCGTCTCGCGGTCCATGAAGAAGCCGTGCTCGATCGAATCGACGCCGGCGCCGACAGCCACCGCCAGGCCCTTCGCGCCGCTGCAGTGCGCCATCACCCGACGGCCGTGCGCGTGGGCGGTGGTGACGACGAGCCGGGCCTCGTCGAGCGTGAACTGTGGCTCGTCGGTGACGGCGCCGGCGTCGAAGTCGATGATCCCGGTGAGGATCAGCTTGATCTCGTCGTTCTCCACGGTGAGCTCGCCGACGGAGCGCACGATGCTCGCCTCGTCGCCGACGTCGGCGGCCATGAAGGCCCCATAGCGCTTCGCCCGCTTCACGCCGAGGCCAGCCGAGCGCACGTGCGCGAGCTGGCTACCGCAACGGCGCGCCTCTTCGCGCACGCGGTGGTTGATGCCGTGCCGGTCGCCGGCGTCGCGAACGCGCGTGACGCCGCACTGCAGGGTCTGGCGCGCGCTCGCACGAGCGGCGTCCATAAGCTCGTCGAGCGGGCGCTTCAAGTGGTCGGCGCGGTGCTTCGCGTCGGTCGGTGCGCCATCGAGAAACAAGTGCACGTGCGCATCGACCAGACCGGGCAGCAGGAACGCGCCACGCTCCAGAGGCCAGCCGGACCCGGCGAGTTCGCGGCCATGATCGCCAGGCGTCACGCCGACGAGCCGGCCATCGACAACCTTCAGCGTGGTCGGACCCGCATGACGACGCTCGCCGTCGAACCAGCCGTCGACGACGATCGTGGAGCGGGCATCGGTGTTCGGGCGCATGACGGTCAGGCCTTGTAGAACTTGCGCACCGCACGCAACGCGTTGGTGCCGGTTTGCCCAAGGAAGTGGCGGTACGCTCCGAGCACATAGTTGTCGTCGGGCAGTGGCGTGTAGCCGCGCCATGGCGTGCCGAGCACGGTGTCGAATCCCAGCGGCACGGCGAGCGTGAGGAAGGCGTTCTCGAGCTGGTGCTTCAGGTCCGAGCCGTCGGCCGCCTTGGCCGGCAGTTGCTGGCCGATGTTGGACAGCCCGCCCATGATGTGCAGTCCACGCAGCTCGCGATCGGCGCCGATCAGGCCGACCGCGTCGAGCGTTGCCCGGTTGAGACCTTCGGTATCGGCGATGACCGCCGAAACCGACAGGTCGATGAAGACATCGTCGAGCGCCATGCCGTACTCGTCGCGCAGCCGCAGCGCGGCACGCCTGGCGGTCGAGGCAATCTCCTCGGCGGTCTTGTTGTTCTTCGCGACACCATCCACGACGCTCTCCGAGGCCATCACGATGACGCGAAACGGCGTTGTGCTGTGCAGCCGCATCGCTTCCCAGCGGTGCTCGGTGATCGAATTCAGGATCGGCTTGGCGCCGCCAGCCTTTGCCGAATCGTAGACCTCGAGACACAGTTCGTGCGCCTCCAGACTCGGCATGTCGAACGACAGCGGCAGCGCGACGACCTCCTGGATGCCGCGGATCACTTCAGTCAGGAATGCGTGGTCGGTCATGGCTCGCGCGCCGACGTTGACGTTCAGGCACGCGGCGCCCGCTTCGGCCTGCTTGGCTGCGAGGGCCTGGATGCCAACGATGTCGGAGTTGTCGAACAGCGCCCGTGTGCTCTTGAAGCCGGGGTTGATGCGTTCTCCGATGATCTGGATGTCGAAGGGTACGGTCATGAAACGGTGGTCTCCATCGCTAGGGGTGGAACGGCAGGCAGGCCGATATTTCGAACGAAGCGTTTCTGGAAATCGCTTCGCGTGCTGAGCTCGAACGAACGGCAGTTCCGCGCCAAGTCGGCGGCACGACGGCGGGCCGCGCCCGACGCGAGCGCCATGCGCACGCCGAGGCCGGCCGCATTGCCGACTTGACGATAGCGCGCGATCGGGATGTCCGGCAGCAGGCCGATAGCGATCGCGCTGCCGACGTTGATATAGGCGCCGAACGAACCCGCAATCATGAAGGCGTCGATCGCGCCAGCGTCGATCTGTGCGTCGTCGAGCAGCAGTTCGAGCGCGGTGCGGATCGCCGCCTTCGCGAGCTGAACGGCGCGCACGTCGGCCTGCGTGAAGACGACGCCGGGCGCCAGTTGCGCGGCGCGCTGCCCCTCGTGGGAAACGATCGCCTCGTGATACTTGACCAGCCGGCCGCGCTCGTCGACGACACGCGCGCGGTACAGCGCGGCAAGCGCATCGATCACGCCCGAACCGCACAGTCCTACCGGTGGCTCGTCGTTGATCGTGCGAACGACCAGACGCCCATCGCCGTCGAGGCTCACGCGCTCGATTGCGCCGTCCGCCGCGCGCATTCCGCAGCCGATGTTGCCGCCCTCCAGCGCGGGCCCCGACGGGCTCGATGCGCTGCGGATCTGTCCTTCGTGGATCAGCGAGATTTCTGTATTGGTGCCGATGTCCATCACGACACTCGTGTGGCACGCTCGCCACAGCGGTTCGGTGGCCAGCAACGCGGCGACGTGGTCGCCGCCGATAAAGCCACCAACGTTTGGCACGACGTGCACCCACGCTCCAGGTGCGACAACGATGCCGAGTTCGCGTGCCTTGGCATCCACACCGTCGCGTGTCGCCGCAACGAATGGCGCGCGCCCGAGCTGGCGCACCGGCAGCCCAAGCGCCAAGTGGTGCATCGCTGTATTGCCCGCAATCACGACGTTGACAATGTCTGCGGTCGACGCGCCGACGGCGTGCGTGAGGTCGTGTGCCAGCGCGTTGATCGCCACGAGCGCCGCGTCGCGCAACTCGGCGGCTTGCGTTTCGCCGAGGATGGCGTGGTTCAGGCGGCTGATCACGTCGGCGCCCCACGCGGTCTGCGGGTTCTCGATTCCCAGTCCCGCGATGCGCACGCCGACCTCGAGGTCCAGCAGGAAGCCGGCCGCATTGGTCGTCCCAAGATCGATCGCCAGGCCGAGCGCGTGGCGCCCGCGCCCCGCGACGTCGATGATTTCGTCGGAGTGCATGCGCACACGCACGGCGCCGGAGGCTTCGCGCAGCATGCGGGGCAGTCGGCGCAGCACAGCCAGATCGAACACGGCCTGCGGATGCGCAAGCGCCCGCCGCACGCGATCCGCGTCGCTGGCCGGATCGGCGAGCGAAGGCGGGTGAACCACGACGTCCCGGCTCGTTACAGCCGGGTCGACGTCGAGCCGCTCGTCGTCGGCGCCGGTGTCGGGCTCCGCACGCGCCACAGGCGCAAGCGAGCGCGGCGCGATCTCGATTACGAGGTCGCTGCGTGGCCGGGCTTGGCAGGCGCGGATCCAACGCTTTGTCGCGGTCCGGTCGTCATGGCTGCCGGTGTCCGACTCGGATTCGTTATGCTCGACGACGCCGTCAACGACCTGCACGATGCAGCTACCGCACGTGCCGCGACCCCCGCAGGCGCCGACAATGCGCACGCCGTGCCGGCGTGCACTTTGGAAGACGTCATCGTCCGGCTTCGACCGGATCGACCGGCCCAGTTGCGGAAAGCGCAGCGTCACGGTGGTGTTGCGTGCCCCGATCTCGGACATGATGGAAACTTCATACACCGGTCGGCGTCCGCGATCCGGTGGCCTTCTGTGCCTCGACGCGAGCCGCCGCACGGCACGTCGCTCGATTCCGGCATTCGTCGCAGCGCGACCACTCGGTCGGCGGCAAGTCCATGCCGACGCCGAGCACCATCGACGTCGACTTGTGCGGCTGCATCAGCATGCGCTCGTTGACTCGAACGCCGAGCGCTTCGGCGCCGACCAGTCGCAGCACGGCAGGCTGAGCCTCCAGTGCGAGGCCAGGGTCACCGGGACGCAACTCGCCCGCCATCGACAGCCCTTGGCGTATGACGTCGGCGTGCATGCGATCTTGGACACGGCGCGATACCTCGAACAGCCATGCGTTTGCGAGTTCGTCGAGCACCATCGCCAGCGAGGCGCGGCGTTCGGCGAAAAGCAAACGCACGCGCTCCTCGATCCGCGGTCCCAGCGTACACACAGCGCATGCGAGAGCGGTCAGGCGACCCGACGGCGACAGTAATCTCGGCGCATGCAGCGTCTCGCCACCAGCGTGCATGGTTGCAGCTAGTGGCGCATCGAACGGCACGATCCGGTAGCTGTACGCAGCTTCGACGAGCGCCTCATCGCGCGCGATGCGAAGGGCCTCGGTGCGCACGCGGTCGCGAACCGGCGAGGCCGATGTGCCAAGCAGCGACGGGGCCTCTGCGGCATCGCGCAGCACGTTCAAACCGCGGACGACCGGCACCTCGTTCAACCCGCGTACTTGCGTGCGGCGGCGAACATCGCACGTACGTTCTCGACCGGCGTCTCGTCAGGGATGCCGAACGCGGTGTCGAGGATCAGGTTGCCGCCGCGGTTCCAGACCTTGTCGACGAGGTGTCTGACCGCGCCATCGACGTCGGTCGGCGTGCCCGTGGTCATCATCGAGGGCGACAGGTTGCCGCGCAGCGCGACCGTATCCCCCAGTACCTCGAATGCACGGACCATGTCCGTCCGTTCGAACCAGTAGATGCACTTGCCTGGCGGCACGTCCTTGATGATTTCCAGCCGCTTCGTGCAATCGGACTCCCACAACGGCATCGGGATCAGGCCGGCGTCGATCATGCCGATCATCATCTGGCGGAACGATGGCCACCAGAACTCGCGGAACTGCTTTTCCGACATGAAGGCATCGGGCGCCCAGTGGATCGGGATGAAGACGATAGGATGGTTCACGGCCTTGGCGGATGCGATCGTCTGCGACAGGAGAAACTTGGTGGCCTTGTCGAGCAGTTCGTGCAGCTTGTCCTTGTGGCGGTACATGTCCTTCATCATGCCGGTCGCGCCGCGGAAGTAGTCCGCGATCACGTCGTAAGGCGCTGCCGAAGTGCTGCCGTTGATCAGCGGATAACCGTGAACGGTGGCGTGGCGAACGAACGCGGCGTGCGACTGGACAAAGCGCTCGGCTTCCTCGGCCGCCTTGACGATGCGCTCGAACGACGCGCGCACTTCGGGCTTCGCGAACGAACGGATGCCGCTGATCAGGCGGAAGTAGTGCAGGCCGGGGAACGAAGGCAGCTGGTCGAAGCCTTCGAATACGCCGGCGACGCGCGGCAGGTAGTTCCTGATGTAGTAGCCGGTGGGGTCGAAGGCGAACGCGTCGTACTCTTCGGCCAGCATGTACTCGCGGTCGAGGTACTGGTACGGCTTGTCGTCGGCGACGCCGTGTCCGGGCCACTGCACCTGCTTGAAGTCCAGCGCCTCGAGCGAGCGGCCCATGGCCGTGATCAGCACGAGAGGCCCGGTGACGTCGGGGTCGAAGTCGAGCAGCACGCGCTGGCACACTTCAAGGTTCTTCTCGTAATCGTGCATGAGATCGCGGTAGCTAAGGCCGCCGTACCTTGCGAGCCAGAACATTGCGTACAGCACGACTGGCATCCGGGCCGGCTGCTTGAGCGCAACGCAGTCGAGGATGCGCTGCCAGCGCTCGCCGTAGGTTCCTTCGACGGCGGATGGGATGATGGTCGGCGCGTTCATACGACTGACGACTCAGACCAGCTCTTGCACAGCTTCACCGCCTCGACCGCATTGACGCCGAACGCGTCGGCGCCGGTGTATGCGCGCACGGTCTCGTCGATCTGCCCGCCACCGATCATGACCTTGAAACCGCCTCGTATGCCGACGGTGTCGAACGCCTCGATCGTCTCCTTCATCGAGTCGAACGCAAGCGTCAGGAACCCCGAAAGGCCGACGACGTCGGGCTCGAACGCCTTGATCTCGTCGATAAATTTCGCAACCGGAACGTCGATCCCGATGTCCTTGACCTCGAAGCCGTTGATGTCGAGCATGAAGCTGACGATGTTCTTGCCAATATCGTGCAGGTCGCCATGCACGGTGCCGATCAACACCTTCCCGAGACACTTCTTCGCCTCACCCGGGGCTGACTTGATCAGTGGCTTGGCGATGCCGCCGATCGTCTCGAGCATCTCGCCGGCGAGCACGAGCTCCGGCAGGAAGTAGTCGCCGCTCTCGAAGCGCTGACCAACGATGTCCATCGACGCGCGGCACAGCTCGAGCACGCGCACGGGATCCATGCCGTCCACGAGCAGCATCTTCTTTGCAAGGGCGAGCGCGTCGTCCTCGTTCATGTCCGCGATGCTCTCGACCAGTTGCCTCTCTTCGTTCGTCATGTCGTTCATTTGCGCCTCGCTCCTCGCCTTCGGTTCTTGGCGACGCCGCATCGCCGCAGCCACAGATTAGGCTCTTGTGGTTGATATGTCAACCGCTTGATATCACAACTTAATAGTGGTTAACCCTCGGAACAGTGGCGATCACTCTGTCGTTGATCAGGGCCGACACCGAGAGGTCGATGAAGATGTCGTCGGGCGCCATGCCATGTTCGTTACGCAGGCGCAGCGCGGCGCGGCGCGCGGTGCCGGCAATGTCGGCGGCTGACTCGATGTTCTTCGCCAGGCCGTCCGTGACGCGTTCGGAGGCCATCACGATGACCTTGAACGGGCGCTGGCGATACAGGTTCATCGCGTCCCAGCGGTGCTCGGTGATCGAGTTGATGATCGGCAGCGCCCCTCCGGCACGCGCGGGGTCGTAGGTCTGCAGGCATAGCTCATGGACTTGCAGGCTGGGCACGTCGAACGACAGCGGCAGCGCAACCACCGCCTAGATGGTCTGGATCGCCTCGGTCAGGAAGGCGTGATCGGACCTCGCGCGCGCCGATGTTCACGTTCAGATAACTGGCACCAGTCTCGGCCTGTTTGACCGCCAGCGCCTGGATGCCGGGCAGGTGCGAGTTGTCGAACAAGGCCTTGGTGCTTTTGAAGCCCGGGTTGATGCGCTCGCCGATGATGCGGATGGCGAAGTCGTTGGTATTGCTCAGGATCGTCTCCTCATGGGTGAATTGCACGCTGGGCGTCGAATCCGATCGACCTCACGAAAGTCTTCTGGAAATCGCTGCGCGTGCTCAACTCGATATACCGGCATTCGCGCGCCAGCCGGGTCGCACGGGCGCGGGCCGTGCCCGATGCCAGCATGCGGCGCACGCCCAGACCGGCAGCATTGCCGACCTGAACGAAGCGCTCACGCGGCAGATCTGGAAAGAGGCCGGTCGCCACACCGCTGCCGATGTCGATATATGCACCAAAGGCGCCCGCGATGACGAAGCGCTCGATCAACGGCTCGGCAAGTTCGGCCTCGCGCAGCAGCATGCGAGTCCCAGTCCGAATCGCTGCCTTGGCCAGTTGCACCGCGCGTATATCGGCTTGAGTGAAGAAGACACCAGGGGCCAGCTGCACGGCGCGCTGCCCGTTAACTTGACGTACGTCGGGGTGGTCGGCGGCAATGCGTCCGCGCGTGTCCGTGATACCAGCCTTCAGCATTGCTGCCACGGCATCGAGTACGCCCGACCCGCACAGGCCTACGGCCGGCTTGTTGCCGATAGTGCACACGGCGAGGCGTCCGTCGCGCAGCGTCACACGCTCGATGGCGCCTTCGGCAGCGCGCATTCCGCAGCCAATATGCCCGCCTTCGAGCGCTGGCCCCGACGGGCACGACGCCGAAAGGATGCACCCGCCGTGAATCAGCGAGATCTCGGTATTGGTGCCGATGTCCATCACCAAGGCGCTGTCCACTGTCTCCCACTGGTCTTCGGTGGCCAGCAGCGCAGCCACGTGGTCGCCTCCGACGAAGCCGCCGACGTTGCCGACCAGATGCACCGAGGCCCCCGGGCTCAGATGCAGGCCGAGATCGCGCGCGCGTACATCTTGCGCGGCGCACTGCGCGGCGACGAAGGGCGCGCGCCCGAGCTGACGTACCGGAAGTCCGAGCAGCAAGTGGTGCATCGCGGTGTTGCCGCAGATCACGGCGTCCACGATCTGCGAGCCTTGTGCACCGACTGCACGCGCCAAGTCGTGTGCCAGCGCATCGATGGCGGTGAGCGCGGCCTGGCGCAATTCTTCTGCCGCCGCATCGTCGCGGATCGCATGGTTGATGCGGCTGATCAGGTCGGCACCCCAAGTCGACTGCGGGTTCTCCAGGCCGAGGCTGGCCAGGCGCTTGCCGCTGCGCAGGTCGATCAGGAAGCCGGCCACGTTGGTGGTGCCCAGGTCGACCGCCAAGCCGAGCAGCGGCTGCTCAACAGGTGCAACGTCGATCAATTCATCGCCGCGCAGGCGCAGGCTCACGCTCCAGCGCTGTTCGCGCAGCTTTCGTGACAACGTACGCGCGCAGCCGAGGTCGACCCGGTTGAAGTCCGGCAGGCCTTGCGCAGCGAGGCCGCGCGCAAGGCGGTCTACGTCGCTCAGCGGATCGATCAGGCTCGGCTCGGGCAGCGTGATCTGTACGTCGCGTAGCGCCGGGTCGAGCGGCAGCGTCTCGCCGTCGTCCGCTCCGAACTCGGCGCGCACTACCGGCGCCAGCGAACGCGCGGCGATCTCGATCTGGCAGTCGCCGCGCACATGCGTCTGGCAGGCGCGCAGCCACTTACGGCGCAGGCGCGGGTGGCGCGTGTCTGTCGCGCCCTCTTGACCCGAGCCTGGCATGTCGGCGCAGTCCGCAGGATCGGCGTGCTCGACGACGTCGGCCGCGTCGGCGTCCAGGTCTTGCCCCTGATACTCGGCCGCGCCGTGCACGACCTTGACCATGCAACTGCCGCATGTGCCGCGCCCTCCGCAGGCGCCGACGATGCGCACTCCCTGGCGACGCGCGCTGTGGTAGACCGACTCACCCGCGACCGCGGTCAACTCACGCTCGAGTTGGGCGAAGTGCAGCGTGTGCGCAAGCGGCCGGTTGCTTGACATCGGGGCATCAAGCCGCATCTGCCAGAGCTCGTAGCGCGCCAGTGGTTGACACTGCGGCTTTGGCCGCCACGGCCCGCGCTCTGGCACGCACGCCGCATTTGGCGCCGGACTGGCAACTGTCGCAGCGCGACCAGGTGGTGGTGGGCAGGTTCTCGCCGACACCCAGCACCATCGAGGTCGACTTCAGCGGATGCATCAGCGAACCTTGGTGCACGCGGACACCAACCGTCTCGGCCCAAGCCAGACGCAGCACCGCACCCTGCGCATCGAGCGCCAAGCCAGGGTCGCCTGCACGCAGTTCGCCGGCCACGCTCAGGCTGCGGCGAGCGGCGTCTGCCTGCATGCGGTCCTGCGCGCGGCGCGAGATTACGAACAGCAATTCGTTGCCGAGTTCGTCGAGCGCCATCGCCAGCGAGACGCGACGCTGCGCAAAGAGTTCGCTGACACGCCGTTCGAGCGCCGGCCCGAGGGTGCACACGCCACAGGCCAGCGCGGTCAGGCGGCCCGAGGTAGGCAACAGCCACGGCGCCTCCAGCAGTTCGCCACCTAGCTGCAGCATCGGCGCAGCAGGTGCGTCCAGCGGCACGATGCGGTAGCTGTAGGCCGCGTCGACCAGAGCGTCGGTACGCACCAGCGCCAGCGCTTCGGCGCGCAGCCGCATGCGCGCCGGTGACGGCCGCCCGTTCAGTGGCGCCGCCGAGGCTTGGCGAAGGATGTCGAAGCCGCGGGCGACAGGCATGTCCTTCAGCCAGCGTATCTGCGCGCGGCGTCGAACATCGTGCGCACGTTCTCCACAGGCGTCTCGTCGGGAATTCCGAAGGCCGTGTCGAGGATCAGACTGCCGCCCTTGTTCCACACGTTATCGACCAGGTGCTTGACCGCGGCATCGACTTCCTGAGGCGTGCCGGTCGTCATCATTGACGGAGAAAGGTTGCCTCGCAGCGCCACGCGGTCGCCGAGCACCTCGAATGCTTTGACGATGTCGGTGCGTTCGAACCAGTAAATGCACTTGCCGGCCGGAATATCCTTGATGACGTCCAATCGTTTCGTGCAGTCAGACTCCCAAAGAGGCATGGGGATCAAGTCAGCATCGATCAAGTCAAGCAGCATCTGGCGAAATGACGGCCACCAAAATGTCTCGAACTGCTTGGGCGACATGAACGCATCAGGCGCCCAGTGAATTGGAATGAAGACGACGGGGTTGCCGGAAGCTTTGGCGTTCGCGATCGACATACGAACGAGGTTGCGACGCATCATGTCGAGCACGTCATGCAGCTGGTCCTTGTGCCGAAACAAATCCTTCATCATCCCCGTGGCACCGCGGAAGTAGTCCGCGATCACGTCGTACGGCGCCCCTGTGTTGCTGCCGCCGAGTATCGGAAATCCCAGGCTGTTTGCGCGCTGATTCCACTGACCGGCACGTGTCATGTACCGATCCACTTCGTCGGCAGCATCGAGCACCCGGCGCAACGCATCCCGAACTTTCGGGCGCGCCAGCGGCCGCAACGCGGTGATGGCCCGAAAGTAGAAAGCTCCCGGGAGTTCCGGGAACTCCTCAAAGCCGTCGAAGGCGCCGAAAATGCGTGGCAGATAGCTTCTCAGGTAGAACCCCGTGGGGTCGCGTAGCAGATCTTGCAGTTCTTCCGCGCTGACGTACTCACGGTCCAGATACTGGTAGGGCTGGTGATCGCCAACACCGTGTCCTGGCCATTGAAGTTGCTTGTAGTCGACGGCTTCGAGGACTCTGCCGAGAGCGCTTCCCGCGAACATCGGCGACACTCCATCGGGTTCGAACTCCAGTACCGCGCGCTCGGCGATCTGTGCGGTCTGCTCATAGTCGTACATCAACTCGCGCTTCGAAACGCCGCCGTACTTCGAGAGCCAGAAGGTGGCATACATCGCCACCGGCATGCGATCCGGTTGCTGCAACCTTACGCAATCCATGAGGCGTTGCCAGCGCGCGTCATAAGCGGCCTCTGCCTCGATTGGTGGCGGCGTGGAACTAGCGTTAACGGTTGACATACGCACTCCTGTCTGGCGTTCCAAAGCAACCATTGCATCGGTCGATTCAGGTCACATGACGAGATCGTCGACATCTTCACTTCGCAATGCCGCACGCTGCCGCGTTTGGCACGCCAGAAGCCTGCGCGCAGTTCCACCGGCAAGCTGTCAGCACGCATGCGGCATCACACCATCGACGATGCCTCGTCAGCTTTCGCAATTTGCCGTTCTGGCCAAGGGCGTCCGAGTGACTTCACGGAGTGACCACGGACCATTGTTTGCAAAGCTTGACAGCTTCGACGGCATTGACACCGAACGCGTCAGCACCCGTGTAGGCACGCACCGTCTCGTCGATCTGGCCACCACCGATCATCACTTTGAACCGATTGCGCATTCCGGCACCTTCGAAAGCTTCAATCGTTTCCTTCATCGAATCGAACGCCAGCGTCAGGAAGCCAGACAAACCCACCACGTCAGGCTTGAACTCGTTAATCGATTCGATGAAGGTCTGAGAAGGAACGTCGATGCCGACGTCCTTCACTTCAAAGCCGTTGATGTCGAGCATGAAGCTGACAATGTTCTTGCCGATGTCGTGAAGGTCGCCATGCACTGTGCCGATGAGCACTTTGCCCAGCGACTTCTTGGCCTCGCCAGGCGAAGACTTGATGAGCGGCTTGGCGATGGCTCCTATCGTTTCGAGCATTTCGCCTGCCAGCACAAGCTCTGGCAGAAAGTACTCACCCTCCTCGAAGCGCTTGCCGACGATGTCCATCGAGGCGCGACACAACTCCAGGACGCGCACCGGATCCCTGCCGTCCTCGAGCAGCATCCGCTTGGCCAGCCGCAGCGCGTCGTCCTCGTTCATGTCGGCCAGCCACGCCACCAGTTGCTTCTCTTCTTCATTCATCGGATTCATTGCTCGCCTCTTTCGATGCAGGATTCGGAGTCGGTTGCTCGATCGCGTCTAGGGCAATTCGCCGTACTGTTTGGAACTCCAGCGTGTGCCGGTCCAAACACCTCCTGCGGGATCGACGGCACGCAATCGCTTTGCCTTCGTGCCTGACTTGAAGCATTCTTGGGCGTGGATTTCTGCAACGACTCTCAGTTCCGACCGTTCGTGCAGGAGAACGTCGCGCAGGGCCCACTGGTCGAACTGCAGTGCTTCGCCGTATCCGCCGCCCGTCACTTCACTTCGGGCTGCAGTTCCCACTTGCCGTCCACGATCTTCACCAGTACCTGGCTGCGCGCGTCAACGCCGTTGTGATCTGTGGGGCTCATGTTGTAGACACCTTCCGCGCCTACGAAGTCGTGCAGGTTCTCCAGGGCATCGCGCAGCGCCGAGCGAAACTCGGGCGTCCCCGGCTTCGCCTTTTTCTTTGCCTCGCGTGCTGCACCCTCGACGATCAGCATCGCGTCCCATGCCGTCGCTCCGAACAGGGAGAGTGTGCCGGCGCCGTACTTGGCCTGGTAGCGTTGCGCGTAGTCGAGCGCAGGCTTGCGGATCGGGTTGCTGGCCGGCAGTTGCTCGGCCACCAAGGCTGGTGCGACGGTCATGAAGCTGCCGTCAAGTGACTTGCCTCCCACGCGCAAGTAGTCGTTGTTGGCCACACCCTGCGTCTGATAAACGAGACCCTTGTAGCCTCGCCTGGCCAACTCGATCTGCGGCAGCGCGCCTGGGGTGCCAGAGGCGAAGATGTATACGCCGTCTGGATTGGACGCCATTGCCTTCAGCACCTGCGCGGTCACGCTCTGGTCGGTTGGGTTGTAACTTTCGGTGGCCGTAACCGTCACACCACGCTGCTTTGCGATGGCCTCGAACGACTTCAGGAAGCCATCGCCGTAGCTTGTGGCAAAGCCGATGGTTGCCATCGTCTTGCCCTTTTGCGCGAGGAAGTGGTCGAGCACACGGTTGATCGAGATGGCTTCAGTCGGCGACAGCTTGAACGCCCAAGTACGCACTCCCGTCTGCGGCAGGACAATGGAGCCGCCGCCAGCCAGCGAAACCATCGGTACTTTGGCGCTGCCGGCCACCTCCAGCGCCGCCATCGAGGTGGGAGTTACCGAGGGCCCAATGATTACATCGACGTTGTTCTCGGTGATGAGCTTGCTCGCGTTCTTTACGGCGCCGGTCGTGTCGCTTCCATCATTGAGAATGATGAAGTTGACCTTTTCGCCCGCCATCTCGGCAGGCCACATCCGGACTGTTTGCTCCTCAGGGATGCCCAGCGAGGCAGCGGGTCCCGTGGTGGACAGGATGACGCCGACATTGATATCGGCCTGCGCGGCAGCCGATACCGTACAAAGAGCAATCACACAGGTCAGCGACGCCGCCGTTTTGCGAACGCTGGCATGAGTATGGGCAAGCACTTTGATGAATGCCATTTGCGTTGTCTCCTGGAGGATTCCACAAATCACGACCGGGAAACTCCGGCGTGCCGATCTTGCCGCGCTAGTCTATGCTAGGCATTTGATGGCGCGTGTCCTCCCTGTAGAGGACAGATAGCAACCCGAAACCACAGGCTTGCCCGCAGCACCATGGAAATCCGACTGCTCCAGTCGACCGTTCCGGCAGGCGTCATGTCCATCGACGCGACGCTGGCGATCGCGGGGCTGATCGGCAATATTGGCAGCCCGTGCTTCGGCCAACGCGGCATCGAGCAGCTTGACCGGCTGCTGCCGCTAGGCTGGTGGACTGCGTTCCGCATATTCGACGATGCCCCGCCGCAGCTACTTGTCGGCGGCCACCTGCATGCAAACGACTGCGTCGCGGACGCCTTCGGCGCCTACCGCGGTGGCCTGTACCGCAGCGATCGCATTTTTGAGCAAGTGCGCGACCGCGTGCGTAACGGCTCGGCAGTGATGACCTACCTGCGAGCCAGCGAGATGGAGCGCGCCCATCGTCAGCGCATCTACGCGCCCCACGGAATGTCCGAGCGGCTGTCGCTGCTGCGGGTTGACGAAGCCGGCGGCATGCTCAGCCTCAACCTGTACCGGCACGTCGACCAGCCGTTCATAGATGATGACGAACGCGACCTCCTCCAGCAGATCGGTCCGCTGCTGCTCGCCTGCGTGTCTCGTCATTTGGCGCTGGCGCCTTCCAGCGCCGCCGAGAGGGTCCTTGGCGCGCTGCCTCGGCGCGAACGCGAGGTGTGCGAGCGCCTGTTGCGTGGATGGACACACGAGGGTATCGCCGCCGACTTGAAGCTCGCGCCAACCACGATCAAGACCTATCGTGATCGCGCATTCGATCGACTGGGCATACATCACCGCAACGAGTTGTTTGCATTGGTGATGAAGGGCGCGTATGCGCATAGCTGAGTTGGGCGACGCCACATGAGTCCTCGGTAGGGAGGACAGACAAGCGACGCTTTCGCGCCTATTCTTTGTCAGTGTCGGAAAGTCACAGAGGCGCAGAAGCCCGAGACCGGCATCCTAAATCCTGGGAGATAGGCCATGCACTCCACCACAATCTCCTTCGCCCCGCCCATCATCGACGACGCCTTGCGCGCCAGCTACGAGCGTGATGGCGTCGTCATCCTGCGCCAAGCGATTTCGCCCGACTGGGTCGAGCGCATGAACCGATTCGCCCAAGCGCAACTTGATGCGCCCAGCCGCTGGGTCAACGACCAACCCGAGTCCTCAGGCACGGGCGGGCGCCTGTTCACAGACCGCTACCTGTGGCGCACCCATGTCGATGTACGCGCGTTTGCGTTCGAGTCAGGCGTTGCCGGGCTGGTGGGACAACTAATGGGCAGCCGGACCGCGCGCCTGTACTTCGACCACCTTTTGATCAAAGAGCCGCGCACGCTGGCGCCCACGCCCTGGCACCAGGACGCGCCCTACTGGCCCTTTCGGGGGCGCCAGATCGCCTCGGCCTGGGTAGCCATGACGGATGCCACTTTGGAGGGCAGCGCGATGGAGTTCGTTCGCGGTTCCCATGCCGATGGGCGTGTTTACCACCCCGAGGTGTTTGGCAGCGCCGAAAAGAGTGCCAGCGCCACTTGGCAGACCAGAGGTGATGCCGAGCGCGTGCCCGATATCGAAGCCAACCGCAGCGCATTCGACATCACCGGCTGGGACATGCGCGCGGGCGACGCTGTGGTGTTTTCTGCCTGGGTGCTGCACGGGGCGCGTGGCAATGCCTCGGCCGCGCAACGGCGTGTGGCGCTATCCACCCGCTGGTTGGGCGACGACGCGGTGTGGGCGCCGACGGAGGGCACCGACCCGACCGTGACACAGGCTGATGTGTGCGTGGCGCCGGGCATGCCGCCACACGACGATGACCGCTTCCCGCTAGTCTGGCAAGCGAACTGACTTGCGTTTGCCGGCTTGCCTGCCTGGGGGACCGATCATTGGTGCGCCGATTCCGATGCAGGCGCAGGCTGGCCCGGGCGCGGTGGTCGGATGAACGTCGCCGCTGCGCACATCTGAGCTGGGCCACGCCGCATGAGTCCTCGATCGGGAGGACAGACATCGGAGTAGACAGACCCTATCCTCAGGGAATCGATTTCTTGAGTCTGGATTCGCCATGTTCGTCCGCAACTGCTGGTACGTCATCGCCTGGGACCATGAAGTTCCCGCAGATGGCTTGTTCACTCGCACCGTCCTCAATGAGGCGATCTTGTTGTATCGCACGCACGACGAACGAATAGTTGCGTTGCGCGACCGTTGCTGCCACCGTCTCGCACCACTGTCCAAAGGCCGCAAGGAGAACGACTGCGTGCGCTGCGGCTACCATGGTCTGCTGTTCGACGCCGAGGGCCGCTGCATCGAGATTCCGGGAGCCGACACTGTCCCGCCGAAGGCGCGGGTGCAGACCTACCCCATCTCGGTGAAGAACAAGTGGGTGTTCGTGTGGATGGGCGAACCCGGCAAGGCCGATCCCGCACTGCTGCCCGACAACTTCTCGTGCGACGACCCCGAGTGGGAGTACATCCCGGGCTATCTTCATTACGACACACCGCAGCCGCTGGTATGCGACAACCTTCTCGATTTCTCGCACCTAAGCTACGTGCATGAGAAGACGCTCGGCGGATCCACGGCAATCGCGCAGGCGCGCCCGATCATCGAGACCTTGCCGCGTGGCGTGCGTCTGACTCGGCGCATTCACAATGTGCCGGCACCGCCGTACTACCGTGCCTTGCGTGATTTCGACGGCAACGTCGACCGCTGGTTCATCTACGACTTCGTGCTACCCGGCACCTTGCTCATGCACTCGGGAGGGCGCCCCATCGCAGATGCACCAGACGACATGCGCCGCGCCGTGCGTCTCCACAGTTGCCAGACCGTCACCCCGGAGACTGACCGCTCCACCCACTACTTCTTCCAGCAGTCGCGTCGCACCGCGGACGGCGATCGTTCCACGACCGAAGCGTTGTTCAGGTCGCTGCTGACGGCCTTCGAAGAAGACCGCGCAATGATCACCGCACAAAGCGCAGCGATCGACGCCGACCCCGATGCACCAATGCTCCCGTTGGCACTGGATGCCGCAGTGGTACGGTTTCGCCGGCTGGTCGAACAGCTGGCCAGCGCCGAACGTGGCGAAACGCCCGAGAAGGCGGCAAAGGCGGTGCCCGCCACTGCAGCAAGCTGAAGTCAGGTACCACCGGCAAAGCCGGTGGCTTGTTTTGTGAGCCCCTCAAAGGGGCCGGAAGTCAGCGCCTAAAGGTGCACCGCCGACGACGCTTTCATCTTCTCCCCGAGTCACTTCAAGTCCTCACCGAACCAGTCGCGAACACACGCGTCCAGCCGGCGGCAGGTCTCGGCGCGCGTCAACTTGGTTGTCGCCTCATTCATGCAGCCAACGGCTGTTTATCGTCTGTCTTCGTGTGAGCCGCGACGACCGAGTCGCGTTCTGGGTTGAGGGTGACTGCGCCGATAGGCGTCCAATCGCGCGTGGTGCCGGACCAGCGCGCGGGGTGGCGCTCACGGGCCTGGACGTAGAGCTCGTGTCGAGCCGCCAGGATGGCCTGATCTGCGCCGCAATGACGCTGCCCAGGGGTGACGTAGCGGATGCCGCTGTGTCGGTGCTCATCGTTGTACCAACGCACGAATTGAGCTCCCCAGGCGCGAGCGGCGTCCAGGTCGGCGAAGCCCTTGGCAGGGAACTCAGGGCGGTACTTGGCCGTGCGGAACAACGACTCCGCATAAGCGTTGCCGCGCGCCGGGGAGCGAATACGATGGCTTGACGCCCAGCCAGTACTGCATCCCCAGCGCCGTGGTGGCCTTCAGCGTGGCGCCGTTGTCGCCGTGCAGCACGGACTTGCTCAGCGTCGTGGCGATGCTTTCGGCCAGCGCCGTGCGGCGCACCAAGTGTGCCGCGTGCGCGCTGTCGTCCGTGGCGTGCACTTCCCAGCCGACGATCTTGCGGCTGTACAGGTCCAGGATCAGGGCGATGTCCCGAAGTTTGTTGAACGCGTGAGTTGAGGTGGCGGCTCCTGCGACCCGCATGAGTGAACATGCGGGTTGCCTCGCAAGCAACCGAAGGAGCCACCAAGATGAAGTCTCACACGAAGCCCGCAGTGCGGGTGATGCCTGCTGTGCAGGTTCAGATCTCGCTTCCCGTGCAGGGCGTTTTGCGCGATGTACGCCACGCCTTCCTGGGCCTGTACATCGACACGGGCCAGAAGGTGCTGGGCGCGATGATGGAAGCCGATCGCATCGCGCTGTGCGGGCCCAAGGGAGTGCCCGACGCTGCACGGCGGGCCGTGCGTGGCGGCAGCACCGCCAGTCAGGTCGTACTGGGGGGTCAGCGCATTGCGGTGCGCCGACCGCGAGCCCGCGCGATGAGCGAAGGCGAACTGTCGCTGCCAAGCTTCCTGTGGGCCGCCTGCGGCGACCCGCTGGACGCGGCCACGATGGCCGCCATCGCCGCGGGCGTGTCGACGCGGCGCTATGCCAGGACGCAGGAGCCGGTGCCGGCGGCGCACCGGCCCCGCGCGGCGTCCAAGAGCGCGGTGTCGCGCCGTTTCGTACAGATGAGCCAGGAGCAACTGACACAGTGGCTCGCGCGCCCGATCGGCGATCTCGATCTGCCGGTGGTGATGATCGACGGCATGCACTATCGCGACCGCGTGATCCTGCTGGCCCTGGGCATCGATGCGAAGGGCGACAAGCACGTGCTGGGGCTGCGCGAGGGCTCCAGCGAGGCCACGCGTGTGGTCGCCTCGCTGCTGTCGGACCTGGTCGAGCGCGGGCTCGATGCCGATCGCATGCGGCTGTGGGTCATCGACGGCGGCAAGGCGCTGCGCAAGGCCATCGTCCAGACCTTCGGCCAGCGCGCGCTGATCCAGCGCTGCCAGGAACACAAGCGGCGCAACGTCTTGGGGCACTTGCCCGAGGACGCGCACGCCAGCGTCAAGCTTGAAGGACGCCTGGTCGGCCTCGGATACCGATCTGGCGCGAAAGCAACTGGCTCGCCTGGCCTCGTCGCTGCAGGCCAAGCACCCAGGGGCCGCGGCCAGCGTGCGCGAAGGCCTGGACGAGACGCTGACGGTGCAGGCGCTGGGCATCACCGGCTCGCTGTACCGCACCTTGTGCACGACCAATCCGATCGAAAACCTCAACAGCTCGGTGGCGCGCTACTGCCGCAACGTCAAGCGCTGGGGTGACGGTCAGATGGTGCTGCGCTGGGTCGCCAGCGCGCTCAGCGACGCAGCCCATCGCATGCGCAAGCTGCGCGGGTGCAGCCAGATGCGCACTTTGCTGGAGGCCTTGGATGCGCGCCGCTGCGACACCGACAACGGCACCGTGCGCAAGGCCGCGTAGCATGTCCAATCAAGGAGCCGTCACCGCTCACGGTTCAACAGCGAGCGGGACATGCCTAAAGGCCCAATCCTCGCGGCGCGACGATTTTCAGTCTGAAATCATCGCGCGACGAAGCCGTGGCAGGGCTAGAGTTTCAGCATTCCTTGGAGTGCTTTGCTCATGCCGCATCCCAACGCCAGTTTCCGAGTCGAGCATCCGGTCAGCGCCGCCGACCTGCTGCGCCTGCCCGCCGTCGTCAGGCAAACGGGGCTCAGCCGATCGACGATCTACAGGCTGATGGCAACGCGGCATTTTCCACTGCCGGTGAAGCTGACGAACCGAGCAGTTGGCTGGCGGCGATCGGACGTGGACCGGTGGAGCAACGCCCTGCCGCCAGCTGCGCACTGATGCGTCGCGCGCTATGCCATGAGCTTCAGTGCAGCACCCACTGCAAGCAGCGCTGCCAGAGGCAGGCCGCAACGCCACGCGGTGAACTGGTATCGCTCGTTGTGCCACAGCGCACGATCGCCTCGGCGAATGGCGAACAACCCGCATAGGGTCAGCGCCAGCGACCCCAAGACGCCGATTTGCATCGCTGAACTGCTGACCATTGCCGCGAGCAGCGCTGGCCAGGCGACCGCATCGAGCATTGCTAGAAATCGGCGTCCCGGCCAATCCGGAGCATCAGGCACAGGGGCTCGGGCGTACAACAACCACATGATCAATGGCCTCCGCGGTGCAGTTCAGCCGGTGCAAAGCGTCCGAGCTTCGACCAAGCGTACGACGGCCGATGCCGAGATGGGGAAGCGCACGGTAACCGTGTGTTGCTTGGTGGTACGCGGCAGCATCGTGCTCGAGCCCTCACGGCTATACGGCCACGACAAGCGCGTCTGTAACGTAGTGATGCACTTGCGTTGTGGACAGGTCGATTCGACCGCGTTATATGTGCGTCGCCGACATCCTGTTCTGCGTGCGTTCTCGGTGAAGGCGAGGTGCCTATGAACCTTGATGAACTCCCGGAAGTTGCGTGCCTCAGCTTTGCCTGTCCGCGTTGCGGCGCGATCGAAGTTGACGACTTCGAAGTTCTGACGCAGGACGACATGCACGTGATCCGATGCGATGCATGCAGGCAACGCTTTTATCTGCTGATCACCGAGTGCAACCGCTGCGCCGAAGAATGCGTGTTGACGTGGGCGGACGTGCCGACCCCCTCTGAGATCGGCTCCGCTATTTGCCATCGGTGTGGCGAGCCGTTGACGAATCATGCCGACGACTTTCGCAGCCTGGGCTCAGGCCGATAGACCCGATGCGCTGACCTTGCGCAGCACCGACGGCGTCCTCGTCGTCACGATGCAGCGGACTGCTTGCGGCCTTTTCGTCGAGCGCGTGCTGCAACGGCCCAAGGCAGCGCGAATCGTCCAGGCCGCCGTGTTCGACACACCCGGGTCGTTCCATCGGTGGTGCGATGCCGACTCGGCTCGATTCGAGTATCCGCTGCTGTATTCGAGGTTGGCACGCGGCGCGGACCAACTCTTCGCCGACCATGCAGATGCGCAAGCCGCTGGCTGAGCTCGCACGCGAGCCCGCCTATTCCGACAACGTATTGGGGACGATTCGCTTGCTCGCGCAGGCCGCCGATGAAGCGCAAGCCGTGGGAGTTCTGGCTGCAGCCTGCGAGCAGATGGGCATCGACGCCGCAGCATTCGTCAGCTTCGTGCGAGACGACCCGTCGCACGAATCGTTTCGCTTCCTGCTGGCCTGCGATCCGGTTTACTGTCTCGAGTACGAGCGGCGCGCCTGGTACACCGACGATCCCTGGCTGCAGTATTCGCTGAAACACACCGAACCCGCGCGCGGCGAAGACATCCGGCTCGCTACGGCGAAGCAACGCGATGTCGTGGAACTGGCGGCGCAGTTCGGCTTCAGGTCGGCGCTGATCGTGCCGGCGCCGTCAAGTGGTGCGTTGACTCGCACCGGCGTGCTCTGCCTCGGCTCGTCGGCGCCGGCGTTCTTCAATGACGAAGGCTACCTTGCACTCAAGGTGCTGGCGCGAAGCCTGGCCATGGAAATGCACGAGTGGTGGATCGCCAGAATCAAGAATGAACTGCTTGAAAGCGCGCGACTGACGGGGGAAGACCTGCTCTTGTTGATGCATGAGCGCCTGGGTCACTCGACCAAGTTCATTGCCACCAAGCTGGACATGTCGCCCAATGCCATCAACTCGCGCTTCCAGCGCATGAATGCGAAGCTCGGCGTCCCCAACCGCAAGACGGCCGCGCAACTCGCGGCCGAGTACGGAATGATCTGATCACAGACGCGTCGTCTGAAAGGATTCCGCCATGGACAAACAGTGGATGCTTGCGGCCGGCTACCTGACGATCTTGCTGATGCCGACGCTGTTTGTTCTGGGTGCGCTCGTTCAAGAACCCTGGCTCACGTTCGGCGTCGTGATACTCGTCTTCCCGCTTGCGCGTGTGGTCTTTGGCGCGATGCCATCGACCGATGCGCCGGAGTGGCGTGAACGGATAGCCACGCTGCTGCATGGCTTGCCGCTGGCATTCGCCTGCGTGCTTCCGGCGTGCGTGCTGCCCGGACTGGTCTTGGCAGCCCAGTCACAAACTGGCAAGGGCTCGGCCGTGCTTGGCCTCGGCCTGAGTCTTTGGATGACTCTGCTCTTCGCAACCTGCGTCGCGCACGAGCTGATTCACCGGCGGGACAAGCGGCATGCGTCGATCGGCAACATGCTCGCCGGCTTCTGTGGCTATCCGGCACTCGGCAGCGAGCATCTTGCGCACCATGCACGGCCCGGCGACACGCACTTGGCGGAGTACCCGCTGAAAGGCGAGTCGGTCTGGAGGTTCGCGGGCAGGCGCATGATTCGCATCACCGTGGAACTGCTCGGTCCAGGAGCGCAGACTTGGCGTCCGGGCGCGCAGTCGCTGACTGTGATGCACACCAGAGTCGCACTGTCGTGCACCGCGCTGACCTGGATCGGCTTCACCGCCATCGCCGGTGTGCCGGGCATGTGCCTCTACCTCGCCGCGATGCTGGGCGTGGCATTCGGCGTCCAGCTCATCACATACATCCAGCACTGGGGACTTGGCGACGACAGCATCCCCGGCCGCATTGCCTATGGTCGCGGCTGGGAAGACGATTGTCGGTTCCAGGCATGGGTGACATTGAGCCTCAGCCTGCACGACCAGCATCATCGCGACAGCCGAAGGCCCTTCTATCGCATCGGCCCCTCGCCCGATTCGCCGCGATTGCCGGCCGGGTACGTGCTGCTGATGTTTGCCAGTCTGGTGCCGCCAGTGTGGCGCAGGGTGATGGCGACTCCTCACCAGTACTGGCTCGCGAGCCCTGCGAGCCCGCTTTCCGCTGGCCACCGGCTCACCTGTTTCGGCCTTCGCGAGCCGCGGTCCAACACGTCACCCTGAAGAAGCTGGATTCGACGCGGCAATGAACCATGTGCTCGAAGGTGCCCAGACGCCGTCGGTCCGGACGAAGGGCGCAAGAACCTCGCGCAGCGCCACCATCACCTGAGGCGCGCGTCGGGCGCCTTCCTCGCCCGCAAGGCGGATGATTTCTCCGGCGGGCCCAAGCGCCATGGCGAATTCGACGGCATCGTCAATATCGCGGCCGATGCATACGTCGCTGTCGTGGCGTTCGAAGCTGATGTTCTCGAAGCCTGCATCACCAAGCATCGTGCTCACTCACTGCGTCGGCGTCCGTCATCGAAAAGCCTCTCTTGAATTCCGAGTGGGTACTCTTGGGTCATGTTGAGCATGGAAGAGAGGAGTCGGGATGACAGCCAAGGTGTTTGAGGCGGCGCTGGGAATTACCGATCCGTGGTCGGTGGACGTCGGTGGACTTTGATGAAGCCGCCAAGGTGCTGACAGTGCTGATCGACTTCGCGCCGGGCAGCCGCTTTGCGGTGTCAGGCCACGAAGGCGTGCATCCGGTGGCCGGCGACACGCTGGCGGCGCTGGAGAGCGAACTGCTCGCGCGCTTGCGCGACCGGCTGCGCATCCGGCCCGTGTTCGCATGGCTCGCGCCCGGCACACTGCCGCGCGAGGCGGGCAAGACGAGGCACATCGAGATCGAAGGCTGAATAGGAGGTGGCGATGGACATGCATCTGCGCGGACGCAGCGCGCTGATCACCGGGGCATCGAAGGGCATCGGCTTCTCGATCGCGAGCCTGCTCGCCGACGAGGGCTGCCACCTGCATCTCGCCGCGCGCTCGCAAGACGACCTGCAAGCCGCGCGCCAGCGCATCCTCGAGCGCGCCGACGTGCGGGTGCAGGTGCATGCGGTCGACCTGTCGCAGCGTGGCTGCGCCGCGCAACTCGCGCTGCGCTGCGGCGACGTGGACATCCTCGTCAACAACGCCGGATCGACACCGCGCGGGACGCTCGAGGAGATCGACGACGAGCGCTGGCGCGCCGCCTTCGACCTGAAAGTCTTCGGCTACATCGACATGTGCCGGCACTTCTTCGCGCGCATGAAGGCGCGGCGCAGCGGCGTCATCGTCAATATCCTCGGCAACGGCGGCGAACGGGTCGACGCCGGCTACATCGCCGGCGCCGCGTGCAACGCGTCTCTGATGGCGTTCACGCGCGCGCTCGGTGGCACGAGCGGCGACTTCGGCGTGCGCGTCGTCGGCGTCAATCCGGGCCCGGTCGCGACCGAGCGCCTCGTCGGCCTGATGCGCAAGGAGGCGCAGACCCGACTCGGCCACGCCGAGCGCTGGGCCGAACTCGGCAGGGGCTTCCCGCTCGGGCGCGCGGCGAGCGTCGACGAGATCGCCGCCACCGTCGTGCTGCTCACCTCGGATCGGTCGTCGTACACGACGGGGACGATCGTCACGATCGACGGCGGGATGGCGAATCGCGGCTCGCTGATCTGAGTGGTCTTGTCAGAGGCGACGAGCGAGCCTTGATATGAATCATTCGACTCGTGTCGGCGAAGCTGTGGGCTGGGACGGCGCCGAGAACTTCGCCCGAGTGGCCGAGCACGATGCTCGCGAGAACAACGTCAACAATGCGCGCTTCCTCGTCAGCGACGCTCAAGTCCACACCCGCAGCGCCAGCTTGGTACCCTCAAAGATGGTGCCGTTGATCAGGCTGGTCTTCTGGTGCGGACAACCCGCGCATTGCCAGTAGCGCATTCCGGCGCGATCGAACACTCTGTGCGCCCTACCGCCGCAGGATGGACACGCGAAACCTCGCGGCCAGCGCGGCTTCAAGCGCCTGTCGGCACTTGTCCTCGGTGCCGTAGCGGTCGAAGAGCTCGGTGATCGAAAGTCCGCGTTGAAGCTGCACTCGGTTCGTTGCCATGCCGCACCTCAATGTTGGGTACGCCCATCTTCCTGTCGCACTGACTCATAGCATGAGTTTGCTGAAGGTTCTCCCTAATCAAGTGGTTCGATGGAAGAGGCGTCGTGCCGCGGGCGCTGCGGCAAGCGCCTGCGCCGGCGTTGCTGCTGCCTCCGCGGACCGCTGGCCGCATCTGGGTCCTTGTCTGGAGGGTGAGTGATCGACGACTGGCGGTGGCCCCGCGGCCGCAGGGGTTCAGGCGGCCGCCATAACGGGTGCGCCAGTACGCCGGGACCGGGCGAGCAGGAAGTGCGCGAGCGCAGGCAGCAGCAGCAACGCGCCGAGCATGTTCCACAGGAACATGAAGGCGAGCAGCACGCCCATGTCGGCCTGGAACTTGATCGGAGAGAACACCCAGGTGGCGACACCGACCGACAGCGTCAGTCCGGTCAGAAGCACGACGCGCCCGGTGAAATGAAGCGCGACGCAGTACGACTCGCCGATCGATCCGCCCTTGCGCAATTCGACGAGCATCACCGACAGGATGTAGAGCGCGTAGTCGACGCCGATGCCGACGCCGAGCGCGATGACGGGCAGCGTCGCGACCTTCACGCCCATGCCGAGCGCGACCATCAACGCCTCGGCGAGGACCGAGGTCAGCATTAGCGGCAGCACCGCGACGACGACCGCGCGCCACGAGCGGAAGGTGATGAACGCGAGCACGATCACCGCGCCGTAGACGAGCAGCAGCATGCGGTACCAGGCCGCGCGGACGACGATGTTGGTCGCCGCCTCGACGCCCGAACTGCCGGCGGCGAGCAGGAACTTCACACCCTTGGTGTCGTTCGCCGCTGCAAAGCCTTCCACCTCGTCGACGAGTGCGGAGAGCGTCGCCGCCTTGTGATCCTGCAGGAACACGATCAGCGTCAGCAGGCTGCAGTTGTCGTTGTACAGCTCGCGCGGCGCGTTGCCGGTGACCATATTGAGCATCTTCTGGTTCGGAATTAGCTCGAACCACTTCGGGTGGCCTTCGTTCAGCCCGGTCAGAACGAGACGGTTCAGGCGCGCCAGCGACTGCGTCGATTCGACGCCGGGAAGCTGCAGCAGCTGCCATTCGAGCCCGTCGACGCGCATCAGCGTGTCGTAGTCGGCGCAGGCGCCGTCGGGGGTCTCGATCATCACCGCGAAGACGTCGCTGCTCGCGCCGTAGTGCGCGTTGACGAAGCCGACGTCGCGGTTGTAGCGGGAGTCAGCGCGCAGTTCGGGCGCGCCGGGGTCGAGGTCGCCGATCGCGAGATGGCGGCTGACCGCGTAGCCGCCTACGGCCAGCGCGACGCTGACGAGCACCGTCGGCAGCGCCCAGCGCCTCTGCGTGAAGCGGGCGAGCGCGTGGAACAGCCCGCTGCGTTCGTCGCCGCCGGCACGCGCGAACGCCTGCTCCGCCTTCAGCGCGCGCGCTGCTGCGCGCGGGCTGACGCCGGTGTAGCTGAGCAGGATCGGCAGCATGATCAGGTTGGTGAAGACCAGCGCCGCAACGCCGATGCTCGCCGCGATGGCCAGTTCCTGGATCACCCGGATATCGATCGCCAGCAGCACCGCGAAGCCGACCGCATCGGCCATCAGCGCCGTCAACCCGGCGAGGAACAGGCGCCGGAACGTGAAGCGCGCGGCGACGAGCTTGTCCGTGCCGCGGCCGATGTCCTGCATGATGCCGTTCATCTTCTGCGCGCCGTGGCTCATGCCGATCGCGAACACCAGGAACGGCACGAGCATCGAGTACGGGTCTAGTGCGTAGCCGAGCGTTGGCAGCAGGCCGAGCTGCCAGACGACGGCGGTGAGCGATGCGGCGACTACGAGCAGGGTCGAGCGGATGCAGCGTGTGTAGGCGAAGACCATCGTCGCGGCGATCGCGATCGCCGCGGCGAAGAAGACGAGCATCTGGCGCAGCCCGGCGATCAGGTCGCCGACGATCTTCGTGAAGCCGGTGATGTGGACCGTCACACCCTTGCCCTCGTACGCGGCGCGCAGCGCGTCGAGGCGGTCGGAGAGGGCAACGACATCGAGGGCACGGCCCTGCGCGTCCCTCGCGAGCAGTGGCACGAAAATCACGCTCGAGCAGCCGTCGAGGGCGACGATCTGCCCGATCTCGCCCGAGCGCTGGACGTTGGTCCGAAGGTCCTGCAGGCTCTTCGCGCTGCCGTCGTAACCGTCGGGGATCACCGGTCCGCCTTCGAGCCCTTCCTCGGTGACGCCGGTCCAGCGCATGTTCGGCGTCCACAGCGACTTCATCGCCGCGCGATCGACGCCGGGGATCAGGAAGACTTCGTCGTTAAGCTTGCGCAGCGTCTCCAGGTACGCGGCGTCGTAGATCTCGCCGTTCGGATTAGCGACCGCGATGCGGATCGCGTTGCCGAGCCCCTTCAGATCGCCTTGGCGCGCCAGCCAGTTGGCGATGTACGGATGATGCTGCGGGATCGTCTTCTCGAAGCTCGCGTTGAGCCTGAGCTTGGTCGCCTGCAGGCCGAGCAGCACGGTCACGATCGCGCACAGCAGCAGCACAATCGCGCGGTGGTTGAACAGCGCCCGCTCGACGATCGAACCCGACTTCCGATCGAAGTCGGCGGTGCCGGCATCGAACGCGCTTGCAGGCTTCGCGATCATCGTGCCCTCGAGGTGCTCAGCGTGCGTGCGGCAGGTCGACGGCGCGCGTGATGCCGTTCCAGCCGGCCACCAGCAGCGCGTCGGGCCCGAGGCGCAGCAGGTCCGACGGTTGCTGCGCCGAGGTCTGGACGACGAGCTCGAGCTTGTCGGCGCTGGGCGTCGCGGCCAGCACCTGACCGGCCTGGTTGGCGAGCCACGTCTCGCCGCCGGCAGCGGGAGCGAGCGCGGTCAGGCTCACCGGCGCCGGTACGGCAAGCGTCGTCCAGTTCCTGCCGCCATCGCGGCTGCGCAGGGCGGTGCCGCGCAGACCGGCGACGAGCCAGCTGCCGCCGGCCTCGCGGGCGACGCAGAAGTAGCTGCCCTTGTACGGCGTTTCGACGCGCTCGAAGCTGCCGCCGCCGTCGCCCGAGTACGCGAGCAGCCCCTGCTCGCCGGCGACGAGCAACTCGACGCCGCTGCGGTACAGCGCATACAGGTGCGCCGACTTCGGGTTGTCGAGCCGCGACGCGATCGACACCCAGGTCTTGCCGCCGTCCTTCGTCTGCAGCAGCAGGTTGAACGCGCCGGCGACGATGCCATCGCTGTCGTTCGCGAACTGCAGCGCGAGCAGCGGCTTGTCGGTGCCCTC
This sequence comes from Burkholderiaceae bacterium, assembly GCA_014879745.1. GTDB lineage: Bacteria > Pseudomonadota > Gammaproteobacteria > Burkholderiales > Burkholderiaceae_C > CAIKUF01. The sequence continues at coordinate 29,275 of JACSRM010000436.1, forward strand.
CTGCACCGCGCGCTCGGCCTCGGCGACAGCCCTGGCGTTGCCGGTGGCCTTGGCGTCGGCGAGCATCAGCTGCGCTGCGGCGCTTCCTTCCAGCTGACGCGTCCAGTGCTCGCCGCCGTCGTCGCTGCGCAGCACGACGCCGTAGTGGCCGACGGCCCAGCCGACGCGCTCGCTCGCGAACTGCACCGCGGTCAGCGTCGCGCTGATCGGCACTGATGCCGCCTGACGCCAACTCGAGCCGGCGTCGTCGGAGAGCAGCACGGTGCCGCGCTCGCCGACGGCGACGATGCGCGGCCCGGCCTGCGCGAGGCCCAGCATCGCCGCGCGCCGCGGATCGCGCAGCCTGAGCGCCGGACGCTCGAGCGGCGCGGCGAGCGCCGCCGCCAGTGCGGCGCGCGGCGCGCAGGCAGCGGCGGCAGCAGCCGCCAGCCCGCTGCACAGCGTGCGGCGCGACAACGCAACGCTCACGTCGGCAGCCTCTTCGGTGTTCCGCGCTTCAGCGCACGCCCTCGCCGCCGAGCGACTCGGCGGTGAACGTCGTGTCGGGATAGCGCGGCATGATCTTGTACTGTTCGGCGGCGTCGTTGAGCGCGCTGTCGTAGTACCAGGCGCCCGAGATCAGGTCGTAGAAACCGAACATCTGCGGCGAGGTCGTCGCCGGAAGGTCGGGCATCACGACCGGGTTCGCGAAGCCCATCTGCCATAGCTGCCCGTTCGCATCCCAGTGGTCGGCGAGCACCGCGATCCACGTGTCTTCGTCGAGGTAGTAGCGGCGCTTGGGCGACTGGTGGCGCTTGCCGGCGGCGACCGTCGCCTCGATCACCCATACACGGTGCAGCTCCCAGCGCATCGCGTCCGGATTCAGGTGATGCGGCATCACCGCGCCTGCCTCGGGCGTCGCAAGCAGCTTGTTGCCGTTGTACGGGATCAGCATCTCCTTCTTGCCAACGATCTTCCAGTCGAAGCGGTCGATACGGCCGTTGAAAACGTCGGTCTGGTCGAACATCGACACGCCCGCGCTGGCCGGCGTCGGCGTGTCGCAGCAGGCGTTGGGCACCTTGCGAACGCGGCGCTGGCCGGTGACGTAGACCCAAACCTGGGTCTTGTCGCCGTTGAGGTGCTCGCGACCGACGATGCCCTCGCCGGCGCGCAGCGGCGGACCTGACATCATCATCTTGATCATCCAGAACGTGGCGTCGAACTTCGCCGGGTCGCCGTCCTTGAAGTAGTACGGCATCTGGAAGTCGCCCGACGCGATGCCAGTGACGACGTGCTTGCCGTCCGACGTGCTCTGGATGGCCTTGATCGCGACATGCCAGGCTTCGCCGCGCCAGCGCAGCGTATGGTTCCAGATCGCCTCGGCGCCGCTCTTGGGGATCGGGAACGGGATGCCGCCGTAGGCGTTCACCGGGATCATGTCCTTCAGCTCGGCCTTCACGGCGTTCTTCGCCGTGTTGTCGTAGACCCACTGCGGCGCCGCCGCGGTGCGCCGCGTCGGGTAGACGTCGATGCGAAAGCTCTCCGGATACTTTTTCAGCATCGCCTTCGCGCCCTCGGTCAGCTTGTCGGCGTGCTGGTCCATGTTCTTCGCCGTCACCTGGTAGAGCGGCTTGTCGGCGGCGAACGGGTCGGCGCGCTTGCCGCCGTTCTGGAATCCGGCGATGGGCGTCGTGTAGCCGCCGTCCCACGCCGGAATGCTGCCGTCCTTGTTGCCCGCCTTCTCGGCGCCGAAGGGCGTCAGTTCGGTCTTCAGCTTCGCCGCCTCTTCCGCCGAGACGGCGGCAAGGGCGGCCTGGCCGCCTGCGGCAAGCGCGGCGACGGCGACGATCGTCGAGAGTTTGAACATGCGTGGGTCTCCTGGATTCAGAACGTGCGGCGGATATTGAGCGACACGTAGTCGCGGTCGCCCCAATACTGCTTGAACATCTGGTGGCCGAACGCGATGAACGGCGCCGAGCTTCCGAAGTAATGCGTGTAGCTCAACCCGAAACGCCAGACGTCGAGGTACGAGCCGTTGAGGCCGACGCTGATGTCGCCGATACCTTCGCCCTGGAATGCGCCGACCACCGACGAGTTGCCGTCGATGCCGTAGCCGACGCCGACCGGCACCGACAGGTCGACGCCGGGGAAGACCTGGCGGTACTTCGGCTCGAAGACGAAACGGATGTTGGTCGCGTTGCGCGTCGCGAGCGGGTTGACGGCGTTCGGATTCCTGCTCACCGAGAGCAACCGGTTCCACGCCAGCTCGCCGACGAAGTCGGCCTCGTTGGCGAGGAAGGTCGGGCCGAGGCTCGCGATCCAGTTGATCTGCGCATGCACCGACTTTCCGACCGCGTACAGCGGGTTGTCGCTGTTGTTGCCGCCGCTCAGGTTGACCTGCGCGTCGCTGCTGACCGGCGTGTTCCAGCGGTAAGACACCTCGGCGCCGAAGTTGACCTTGTCGAACGTCGTATTCGCGCTCGCGCCGACGGCGCGGATCCCCTCGTGGAAGACGAACTGGTAGTTGCCGACCTGCAGCCCCTTCGAGAACGGCACCGGCGCCGCGAACGGGACCAGGTACGGACCGGACGGGCCGTGGTCGTTCCACTGCACCGCGTACAGGCCGTAGTCGGTCTCGGCGACGTGGAAGCGCAGCTGCAGCCCGAACTGGCCGCTGTTCTTCGCGTGCATGTTCTCGATATGGTTGAACGACACGTTGCCGAGCGGCGAGTAGCCGACGATCAGCCGCTCGGCACCGGTGCCGAGCGCGTCCATGAACGAGAAGTAGCTTCCGGACGCCGGCAGGCGGTCGGACTTCCACTCGAACATGTAGTAGCCGCCGACCATGACCTCGGGCGTGATCTGCAGTTGGCCCGAGACCTGATTCACCGGCATCATGAATTCCTTGAACTGCGCGTTCGGCACTGTCGCCGCCTTGATGACGTCGATTGGCGCCTGCGCCGCGGCGATGCCGTTGGCGCCGAACATCAGGCTCTCGCCGTAGAGCAGCGTGTGCTTGCCCAAGCGGACCGTTCCGCGCATGCCGTCGCCGAGCGTGCCCTTGGCGAACACGAAGGCGTCGAGCAATTCGGCGTCCGCGCCCATCAGCACCTGGGTCGCGTGCGTGAACTGGTTGGCATCGACCGAGATCGGGTTGGCCGTTGTCGGCGAGTTGTTGGCGTTGCCGTCGCGCCGGTAGATCGTGTCGTACCAGCCGGCGCCCGAGACGCGGGCGCCGATATTGCGGTACAGGATGTCGAGTTCGCTCAGGATGTCGAGCCGGTTCGAGACCGGGCCGGTCTTGAAGTTGCGGCTCCCGTCGTCGGTGTTCGGAAAATAGCTTGGCGACGCCGGGTCGTAGTTCGGCAGCGTGCTGCCAACGATCGCCTCCGAAGAGCCCTCGACGCGAAACGTAGCGCTGTACTTGAACGTTGTGTCCCAGAGGATCTTCAGGTCGGGGTCGCCTGTCTCGATCTGGAATGCCGCTGCCGGTAGCGCAAGTGCGGCGGCGATGGCGCCGACGCTCAGCGGCGCGCTGCGATACCGCGCCCTGTTCGGCGCTCGCATGAACATGGGCATGGTTGTCCTCTCGATGATTGAATGTGAGTCGGCCAAACGCACGAACAACAGTGGGTTGCGATGTCCGGCGTCCGTTTGTTGGGGCCGCAATGTAGGCTGATCGATCGCGCAATGCACGTCGGTTTTCGCGATGCAACGCATCGCGTGGTGCGATTTCAGGGTCAACCCGAATGCGCTTGGGCGCTCGCAGAAACGCCGCACAGCGCAATCGGAATTCGCGATGCAAGGCATCGCACGAATGGACTTCACGCCGCTCGCCGGCGTCGATATCCTGCATCGCGCACTTCGATCGCTCTCACTTCCTGCCGCGCCCGCGGACCGACCATGGCAGCAACTTCACCAGAAAATCATCGCGCGGCGATCGAGTCGCGCGCGGACCGCCGGATCTCGATTCGTGCGCCGATCACCCTGGCCGCGAGCGACGCGGAGGCAGCATGAGCGCGGGCGGAATGTGCAAACTCGTGGTCCTGCACGATCTATTGTCGAACAACGACCGACCGGCGCTCGAGCGCTGGTTCCGGCGCCAACACTGCCCCGAAGTGCTGGCTCAGGCGCCATGGATGACGCGCTACGTGATGTACCGCTGCCAGCCGCCGCCGCCGGGCGCCGAGGGGCTTGCCTGCTTCAACTATCGCGTGCACGAGAACTGGGTGCGCGGCAGCGACGAGCGTCGCGGTGTCGCAGGACTCCTGTCCATGTCGCCGCAGCCGGGCGAGATGGATGTCGTGCTGCTGACCGTTCCAGCCGAGCCGAGCGACGACTTTCTCGGGGCCGACCTCAGGTTCGACGACACGACGATCCTGCGCTGGATGCAAGTCATTGCCTGGCCCGACGGTGTCGACGAAGCCGCCGCGGAGAGCTGGTACCTCAACGTCCACGCGCCCGAGGTATGCAGACAACCGGGGCTGATTCGCTTCTTCAGCCACAGGGCCGCGCCCTCGAGCGGACCGCCGATCCCATCGTCTGCCGGACAGCGGCCGTTCGTGTCCCGGCTACCGCCGCTGTTCGGCAAGCGCTGGCGCCGGCTGACCGAGCTGTGGTACGCGAACGACGCCGCATGGATCAGGGCCGTGCTCGAACAACCCCCGCACTACACGCCGCCGCCCTGGGGACCGATGCGTGGCTACCCATTTCTGGAACCCGGCAGCGACTTCGTTTCGGCCTTCCTGCTCGAACACCCGGACCAGAATCTGCTGCGCGACTGCGAGCATCGAATGTTCTGATCCGCGCAGCGTGGCGCGGGCATGCGTCGGCATTGCAACGCGCGATGCGCGCCATCGCGATAAACGATTTCCGCCGGGTTGCACGCGCTCGTTACCCTTCGGCCTCGGAGGCCTTCAAATGACACAAGCAAGCTACGATATCGTCACGATGGGTGCCGGCCACAACGGCCTGGTCGCGGCGGCGTACCTGGCCAAGGCCGGCAAGAAGGTGCTCGTGCTCGAGCGCAAGGCCTATCCGGGCGGTGGCGTCAGCACGCAGCAACTCAACGCGCCCGGCTACTGGCACGACGAGCACTCGAGCGTGCACATCATGATCCAGGGCAACCCGATGCTGCGCCAGGACGAGCTCGGGTTGATCTCGAAGCACGGGTTGAAGTACCACTACTCCCCGGTGCCGCACGCGACGATCTTCCCCGATCAATCGGTGCTCTACACCTACAAGGACATCGACAAGACCTGCGAAGGCCTGGCCAAGGTCTCGGCGAAGGATGCCGAAACCTACCGCGGCTTCGTGAAGATGAGCCAGGAGATCCTGAAAGTCTTCATGCCCGGGCTCTACGCGCCACCTCCGCCGCTCGGGGAACTCGTCGCGATGCTCGACCGCAGCGACGAAGGGCGGTTGATGCTCGACTACATGAACCGCGACTGCCTCGACCTCGTGAACCGGCTCTACGAGAGCGACAAGGTCAAGATCCACCTGCTGCGCCTGGTCACCGAGAACCTGCAGATGCCCAACGAACTGGGTACCGGCATGGGCGTGCTGCTGATGCCCGGCATCATCCATACGTACGGCGTCTCGCAGCCGGTGGGCGGCAGCGGCAAGCTCACCGAGTCGCTCGTGCGCTGCCTCGAGTCGCACGGCGGCGAGCTGCGCTGCAACGCCGAGGTGGCGCGCATACTGGTGAGGGACGGCCGTGCGGCCGGTGTCGAACTGGCCTGCGGCGAGCGCGTCGCGGCGCGCGACGCCGTGATCGGCGCGATCCACCCGCATGTGGTGCGCAAGTTCGTCGACGGCGTGCCCGAGCCGGTGCTGCAGCGCGCCGAGCGCGCGGCGCTGGCGCCGTTCTCGATCATGGTCAGCCATTACGCCCTGAACGAGAACGCCCGCTACTACGCGGGTGAGGAAGTCGGCCAGGCGACGATGCTCGAGTTCATGGCGACCGATCGGCTCGACGAGATGCTGGCCGACTTCGACGACCTCAAGCGCGGCCTGGTCACCGAGCGGCGACTGTGCGCCGGCGGCGACGAGAGCATCAGCGACAAGACGCGCGTGCCGCCGGGCAAGGGCTTGTTCCACGGCATCACCTTCGCACCTTACGACGTGAAGGACAAGCGCTGGGCCGGCCGCGGCTGGGACGACATCAAGGAAGAGCTGGGCGACTTGTCGCTCGCGCATTACCGCAAGTTCGTCGCCAATCTCACCAGCGACAACATCGTCGCACGCACCATCGTGAGCCCGCTCGACCTCGAACGCTCGAGCCCCAACAGCATGATGCGCGGCGACCTGCACGGCGTCGCGCCGTACTTCTACCAGAGCGCCGGCCACCGCCCGACACCCGACCTCGGGCAGTACACCGTGCCCGGCGTCGAGCGCCTGTACCTTGCGGGCCCGTTCCAGCATCCGGGCGGTGGCGTCTACGGCGCAGGCCGCGCGACCGCCATCAAGATGTTCGGGCAACTCGGCATGGACTTCACCAGCGTCAGCGGCGGCAGCCGCCAGGACCTCGGCGTGCCGGCGACGGCGGCCGCGGTGAAGAGGGACGGGATGGTGCTCAGGGGCCCGGCCGACGAGGAGCTGATGCACGTCGAGTCGCTCGAGCGCCACGGCGGCGAGCTGGTGATCAAGGGCAAGAGCTTCGGCACGATGCCGATGGAGGCGCGGCTAGACGGCCCTTCTGCGCGCGCGGGGCTCAAGATGCTCGGGCTGTCCAAGCTCGCCTTCCTGGCCACGCTGCCGCTTCGCAGAGGCAACCGGCATGAACCGTGAGCGCTTCGGCGACTACCTGCGGCGCTTCAATGCACGCGACGCGAGCGCCTTCGACGACTATCTGACACCCGATGTCGCCGTTCGCAACGGCGGCCTGCATTACCGCGGCGTGCAGGCGATGAAGGACCACTACGCGAAGATCTGGAACAGCATGCAAGAGACGCTGCACCTGCAGCGCTTCGTCGCCGACGGCGAGACGATGGCGGTCGAGCTGCACACCGAGTTCGTCGCCGTGCGCGACGACGCCGATTCGGTCTTCGGTCCGGTGCAGGCTGGCGAGCGCTTCGACTACCGCGGCATCGTGATGTACCGCCTGCGCGGCGGACGCATCGCCGACATCTGCGTGTCCTACCTCGGCTTCGAGCGCACCGGACTCGATGGCGTGCAGCGTTCGCTCGGCATCCCGCACTGATGGCCCGCACCGCTGCACGGAGAAGACTGTGACCCGACGTTCCCCCGATCGCGTCGCGCTCGTCACCGGTGCCGCGCGCGGCCTTGGCCAGGCCTTCGCCGAGCGCCTGGCGCAGGACGGCTGCCGGCTCGTCCTCGTCGATCGGCTCGACTGCGCCGAGACCCTGGCGCTGGTCGAGCGTGCTGGCGCGCGCGGCCGTGCGGCGTTCTGCGACCTGGCCGACACGACGCAGATCGAAAACCTCGGCGCCGACGTTCTCGCGCACGAAGGCCGGGTTGACATCCTCGTCAACAACGCCGCATACCAGCCGCCGATGCCGTGGGATAAGCTCACGCCGGCGATCCTGCGCCGGATGCTGGCGATCAACACCGAAGCCTCGTTCCTGCTCGCGCAGGCCTTCGCACACGGCATGGCCGAACGCGGCTGGGGGCGCATCGTCAACCTGGCGTCGAGTTCCGCGTGGGCGCCGCCGCTGGGATTCACGGGCTATATCACGACGAAGATGGCCAACATCGGCATGACGCGGTCGCTGGCGAAAGAGCTGGGCGACAAGGGCATCACGGTCAACGCGATCGCCCCCGGACTGACGCGCACGTCGGCCGCAGCGGCCGACGTACCGCAATTTGTCTGGGACAAGGTCCGGGAGCAGCAATTGATCCCGCGCGCTGGTGAGCCGCGCGACCAGGTCGGCGCACTGTCGTTCCTGTGCTCCGACGACGCCGCGTTCGTCACCGGCCAGACCTACCACGTCGACGGCGGCGCCACGCTCTGACGCCCGCAGCAGCGGGTTCGGCAAAGCCGCAGTGTGGGATGCCAGGCGCCGCTACCAGGCGGTGGCGCCGGCGTCGATGTTCACCTCCGACGCCGTGACCCAGCTCGATTCGTCGCTGGCGAGAAACAGCGCCGCCCAGGCGATGTCTTGCGGTTGTCCAAGGCGCTTGACCATGAACTTGGATAGCACCTGTTCCTCGAAGCCCGGGATATCGGCGAGCGGGCGCGATGTCGCCTCGGTCACCACCAGCGCCGGGCTGATCGAGTTGACGCGGATGCCGTGCGGGGCGCCCTCCATTGCAAGCTGCCGGCTCATCGCAAGTACCGCCCCCTTGCCCGCGCAATGCGCAAGCGCAGGCGACAGCGGCAGCGCCATATGCGCGTTCGCCGAAGCGAAGTTGATCACCGAACCGCCGCGCACCTTCAGATGCGGCCACGCGGCCTGGCAGGCAAGGAAGACGATGTCTGCCTCGCCCGTGAGCGTACGCCGCCAATCGCGCTCGTAGTCCATCGCCTCGAGCCATTGGAAGGCGCCGAAGGCCGCCGCGTTGACAAGCACATCGAGGCCGCCGCACCGCTGCACGGTGTGCTCGACGAGTCGGCGCACCTGCGCCGGTTGCGTGAGATCGAGCGGGTGCACGCTGTCGATCGCATCGCCCTGCGCGCGCGCCGCGTCGACCGTCGCCTGCGCACTGGCCGCGTCGATGTCGCAGCCCACGACGTGTGCGCCCTGCTGCGCGAACAGCAGCGCGATGCCCCGCCCGATGCCTGCGCCTGTTCCGGTGACCAGCGCCACCTTGCCCGAGAGGCGATCACCGCGCCGGGCGGGCAGCGCGGGCTTGAACTTCCATGCAGTCGTCATCGTCTGTTCTCGGTGCGTCAGTGGCGCCGTGCGGTGCGGACTGTATGCGCAATCGCCGCACGCGCACCACGCCTCGGCGAAGTCATTGCCGCGCGCCCGATCTGCGCCGCGCGCTACACGGGACCAATCCACTCCGCCAGCGATCGTCGTTACTCACCCTTGCGCATAAGACCGCTGACCAGCGCGACTGCGGCAAGAGCACCGAGCACGGCGCCGACCAAGCCCACGGCCTGTGCGCGTTGTCCGCCGCTGACCGACTTCTCGAGCCAGACGATCAGGATCGGGTTCAGGAACATCCCCAGGAACTGGCACGACTGGAACGCACCGACGCCCATGCCGCGCCGCGACAGCGGCAGGACGCGCATGTTCCAGGTGACCATCGTCGGCAGCAGGATCCCGCACCCGACGCCGTTGACGAAGCCGGCAGCGGTGAGCGTCGGGTAGTCGGCCGCACCCTTCATCATCCAGAACCCGGCGCCTGCGACGAGCGCGCCTGCGGTGAGTTGCCAAGCCACGCGCAGTCGCAGCGCCAGCACCCAGCCGAACAGCAACGTGCCGCTGATCACGCCCAAGCTGTTGATGCCGTAGGCGATGCCGATCCGGGACGGAGACTCGACGCCGATCGAGCCGTACAGATAGCCGAAATGAACCGGCACCGTCAGGAAGACGATGCCCAGCAGCACGCTGAGCAGACAGATGAAGACGAGCAGCCCGGGACGAAACGCCCCGCTGTCCTTCGCGAGTTGGGCCGGCGTCATGTCCGCGCGTACGCGCGGATCCCAGAGAAAGACGGCCATCAGCGGCGCCAGCAGCAGGCTGATCGCGAACACCGCATACGGTGCGCGCCAACCTGCCTCTGCGATCAGGCCGCCCAGGTTGTTCAGCAGGAACGCCGACGTTGCCGCGACCGTGGTCTGCAGCGACATCATCCGTTCCCGCCGTGCGCCGTGGTAGTAGTCGCCGATCATCGTCGTGCTGACGGTCATCAACACGGCTTCCATGATGCCGAGCGCGAAGCGGCTCGCGATGATGGTGTGCAGCGACTCGAGGTACATCGGCGCGGTGCCGACGACGGCATAGAGCACCGCCGAGCCGACGAGCAGCCGTTTGCGGCCGAACCGGTCGGCCAACTCACCGGCAAACACCGACAGGCCCGCCATCATCAGCATCGGCGCTGTCATCGTCAACGGTACCAGGTATTCGGCGCCGGGCACGTCCTTGAAGTGCGCCTGCATCGCCGGTAGGCTCGGCCCGAGGATGGCGGTCACCAGAACGGTGAGACCGCTCGTCACGAGCAAGATGACGGCGTGGATCAGGCGCGGTTCGCGCGCGTCGGCCTGCAGCGAACCTGCGCCTGCGAGCGTGATCGATGGATGAATCATGGATGTCCCTCGCGCCGTGCCGGCGCCGGCGCGTGCAGCGCAGCCCACCGTGGAATGCCGGGGCTGCACGGCGCGGCGCGCCGAGGCCCGAGTGCCTGGAGGGCGATCTTATTGACTCGCCGATGTGGGGCGGTAATCGATTCTGCGGATGCGTGCCATCGCGGGCGCCCATGTTAGGGAATTCCATGAGAGTGCCGGACCGCGAAAGCGCGACTCCGTAGTCCCGACGCGGGCCCTGAGGCGTCGCCCCGGAACCCTCGCGCGATCGGCGCGCGTGTCGCGCATGGGTTTCGCGCATGCATCGGCGCTGCGGATAGCTCGACTCTCGATAAACCATTTTTCAATCCGATCGCCGCTCGGTACAAACCGCAACGTCGGGCCGCGACCCGATCATTCATGGCAATCGGAGACGATCGATGGGATACCGGATTTCAGTGGACAGCGGCGGGACATTCACCGACGGCGTCCTGACCGACGAACACGGCACTGCGCTGATGCGCAAGGCGCACACCACGCCGCACGACCCGACTCTGGGCACGCTCGACTGCATCGGCAAGCTCGCCGAGGCGCGCGGCGTGTCGCTCGGCGAACTGCTCGCCCAGACGCAGTCGGTCGTGCTCGGCACGACGATGGCGACCAACGTCGTCGCCACGCTGTCGGGGCCGCGCATGGGCACGATCGCGACACGCGGCTACCGGCTGCGCATGGCGTTCCCGCAGGTCTCGAAGGTGGAGTGGCGCGAAGGCCCGCAGGACATGTACGACTTCCGCACCGAGCCGCCGCAGCCGCTGACGCCGTACCACCTGATGACGGAAGTCGACGAGCGCGTCGACTTCCGCGGCGAAGTGCTGACGCCGGTCGACGAGGCCGACGTGCGCCGCGCTGCGCGCGAGCTCGCGGCGCAGGACGTGAGCACGGTGGCCGTGATGCTGCTGCACTCGCACGTCAATCCGGCGCACGAGCGGCGTGTGGCAGAGATCCTGGCGGAGGAGGCGCCGCAGATGCAGGTGACGCTGTCGTCGTCGGTGCTGCCGGTGGCCGGCGAGACGGAGCGCTGGGGCACGGCGATGTTCTGCGCCTACATCGCGCCGGTGGTGCGCGCCTTCGTCGCCAGGATCGGCGGCCTGCTCGAGAAGAACGGCTTCAAGGGCCAGCTGCTCTTCATACAGAGCAACGGCGGCATCGCCACGCCCGAGATCGTGGCCGAAAACCCGGCCGTGCTGCTGCTGTCGGGCCCCGCGGCGGGCCCGTCGCTCGGGCGCGCGCTCGGCGCCGAGCACGGCTACTCGAACGTGCTGTCGGTCGACATGGGCGGCACCAGCTTCGACATCGGCGTCGTGCACGACGGCACGGTCGACACTGTCAAGCAGAAGATCATCGACGGCAAGAAGTTCGCGCTGCCCTGCGTCGACGTGACGGCCATCGGCGCCGGCGGCGGCAGCATCGCCTACGTCGATCAGGCCGGGCGGCTGCAGGTCGGCCCCAAGAGCGCCGGCGCCAACCCGGGTCCGGCGTGCTACGGCAAGGGCGGCGAGCAGCCGACCGTGACCGACGCCAATGTCGTGCTCGGATACATCGACCCGGGCTTCTTCCTCGGCGGCACGACGAAGCTGCGCAAGGACCTTTCCGAGAAGGTGATCCGCGAGCGCATCGCCGAGCCGCTCGGCCTCTCGGTGCCCGAGGCGGCGGCGGCGATCTACGAAGTGATCAACGCCAACATGGCCAGCGGCACCGACGTCGCCTTCGCCAAGCGCGGCTACGACCCGCGCGACTTCGCCCTCGTCGCGGCCGGCGGCGCGGCCGCGGTGCACGCGGTGCGCATCATGCAGGAGCTGCGCATACGCAAGCTGATCGTGCCCAAGGTCGCGCCGACCTACTGCGCCTACGGCATGCAGTTCTGCGATGTGCGGCACGACTTCCAGCGCAGCTATCACGCCGAGACCGACAAGGCCGACTGCGAGCGCATCGACGCGCTGCTCGCCGGGATGGAGCGCGAGGCGCGCGACACGCTGCGCCGCGAAGGCGTGGCCGAGGCTGCGATGGTGATCCGCCGCTCGATCGAGATGCGCTACTACGGCCAGTTCCGCGAGCGCGCCGCGCCGCTCGCCGACGGGCCGGTGACGGCCGCGTCGCTGCAGGGTGCGCTGCAGGCGTTCCACCGCGTGCACGAGCAGACGGTGGGCTACTCCGATGCGGCTTATCCGACCGAGATCGTGCGGCTGCACGTCTCGGGCGGCACCGCGACGCAAGCGCCGAGCCTTCAGCCGGTACCGCCGGCGACGGGCCTGGACGCGGCGCGCAAGGGCCGGCGCCCGGCCTGGTTCAGCGGCCAGGGCTTCGTCGACACGCCTGTCTATGACGGCGACCGGCTCGGCGCCGGCGCCGTCGTCGAGGGCCCGGCGATCGTCGAGGAGACCTTCACCACCTTCGTGCTGCCGCCGGGCGCACGCACCCAGGTCGACCGCCACGGTCATTTCGTCACCACTGCGCAGGAGGCCTGAAGCCATGGCAGCGAACCAAACAAAAGCAGCACGCGCCGACATCGACCCGATCACCTTCTCGGTGGTCTGGAACAAGCTGCAGTACCTGGCCGAGCAGGTCGGCGAGAAGGTGCTGTACTCGACGCAGTCCTTCGTCACGGCGCTGGCGCGCGACCTGGGCCAGAGCATCCTCGACCCGCGCGGCAAGATCGTCGTCGCCGCGAGCAGCGCGCCGATCCACGCCATGGTGGCCGAGGAGGCGATCAAGGGCCTGGAATCGAAGTTCCACGGCGACTACCAGCCGGGCGACTTCATCGTCGCCAACGACCCCTACATCGTCAAGGGCGGCCACCTGCCCGACTGGAACTTCATCCGCCCATTGTTCTTCGAGGGCGAGCTGCTTGGCTTCTTCCAGGCCAAGACCCACGTTAGCGACACCGGCGGCTTCCTGCCCGGCGGCTACGGCGCCGGCGCCTACGACATCATCGCCGAGGGCCTGAACATCCCGCCGATGAAGCTGATCAAGCGGGGCGTGGTGCAGCAGGATCTGTGGGATCTGGTGCTGCGCAACGTGCGCATGCCCACCGAGCTCGACATGGACACGCGGCTGATCAACGGCTGCATGGCGCACGCCGAGGAGCAGCTGCAGCACCTGTGCCGCAAGTACGGCGCGGCCACCGTCAAGGCATGCATGGCCGAGATCGTCGCCGCCGGCGAGCGCGCGATGCGCGCCGAGATCGCGAAGATTCCCGACGGCGTCTACGAGGCCGAGTCGGCCTGCGACTGGGACGGCCACGACGACCGCCAGATCTTCGTGCGCGTCAAGGCCGTCGTCGACGGCGACTCGCTCACCTTCGACTTCAGCGGCAGCGACAAGCAGGCGACCTTCGTCAACTGCCCGGTGGGTGTCACGATCTGCAGCGCGATGGTCGGGCTGTTCTACCTCGTCGACGCCAGTGTGCCTAAGAACGGCGGCGCGTTGAACCCGGTGAAGTTCGTGATGCCCGAGGGCAGCGTCGTCAACCCGCGCTACCCGGCCACCGTCGGCGCGTCGCAGATCTCGGTTGGCACTCAGATCGTCGAGGCCTGCATGCTCGCCATCGGCAAGGCACTGCCGGATCGCGCGATGGCGGCGTGGTCCAAGCACCTGTGCCCGATCAACATCGGCACGATGCCCAACGTGATCGACCCGCGCACGCGCCACGCGCGCAACTACTTCACCGAGACCTTCGGCAGCGACGGCGGCAGCGGCGCCGTCAAGCACCACGACGGCTGGCTCGGCGCCGGGTTCCAGAGCGCGTGCGCCAACCTCGTGCGGCCGAATATCGAGTTCTTCGAGTCGTCGTCGCCCTATCTCGTGACGCACTACGAGGTGCTGCAGGACTGGGAGGGCGCGGGCGAGTTCCGCGGCTCGCCGGGCAGCTACGTGCGCTTCGTCGCGCGCACCCAGCCCGGCGCGATGTCGCTCTTGATGACGGGCAACAGCGACGGCCAGCGCAGCGCGCCCTCCGGCGTGGCCGGCGGCGGCAGCGGCCCGTGCGCCGAGATGGAGATCGTCTCGCCCGACGGCAAGCAGCGGCGCGTGCTGCGCACCTTCGAGACCAAGCCCATCTTCCCGGGCGAGGCCTGCGAGACGCGCAACAGCGGCGGCGGCGGCTGGGGCGACCCGCTGGCGCGCGACGCGCAGAATGTGCGCGCCGACGTGCAGTCGGGCTTCGTGTCGGCGGGGCGCGCGCGCGACGTCTACGGCGTCGTGCTCGACGCGTCGGGCGGGGCCGTCGACGAAGCCGCGACGCGCCGCCAGCGCGCTGCGCTGCGCGCGGCGGCGGGAGCGGCGCGTTGAGTGCGGCGGCCGACGACGCCGTCGCCGCGCTGCGTGCCGAAGTGGCGGCGCTGCGCGCGCGCGTGCAGCAGCTCGAAGACGTCGAGGCGATCCAGAAGCTGCAGCGCATCTACGGCTACTACGTCGACAAGGGGCTGTGGAGCGAAGTCGTCGCGCTGTTCTCGCCCGACTGCGAGATCGAGATCTCGGGCCGCGGCGTCTACCTCGGCACGGCCGGCGCGACGACGGTGTTCTCGCGCCTGATCGGCACGCTGATCGGCCAGCCCGGCGGCGCCGACGGCCTGATGCACGGCCGGCTGCACAACCACTTGCAACTGCAGGGCGTGGTGAACGTGGCGCCTGACGGCAGCACAGCCAAGGGCCGCTGGCGCGCACTGATCCAGGTCGGCGTGATCGGCGAGATGGGTCACTGGGCAGAGGGCCCCTACGAGATGGAGTACGCGAAGCGCGACGACGGCGTGTGGACGATCCGCGTGATGCGTTGGTTCCCTACCTTCTACACGCCCTACGAAGAGGGCTGGGGCCGCACTGGGCTGCCGATGCCCGGCGTGTCGGCCGAGTTCCCGCCCGACCGGCCGCCGACGCACGTGTACGAGACCTATCCGAGCGTCTTCGTGCCGCCGTTCCACTACGCCAACCCGTGCAGGAAGAAGACGTAGCACGATGGCCGTCAGCGACTTCCTCGAGCGCGGCGCGCGGCTGAACCCCGACGCCGTGTGCATCGTGCAGGGCGAGCGGCGCCATCGCTACCGCGAGGTGCGCGCGCTCGCCTGGCGCGTCGCGCACGCGCTGCTGCGCGACGCGGACACGATGGGCATCGCACGCCACGCCGCCATCCTGTGCGGCAACGACGCGACAGGCTTCGCGTGCAGCTTCGGCATCATGCGCGCCGGCTGGGCCTACGTGCCGATGGACTTTCGCAACTCGGCCGACGACAACGCGAAGATCCTGGATTTCGGCGACGTCGACCTGCTGTTCTTCCAGGCCGAATATGCCGAACAGGTGCGCAGGCTGCGCGAGCGCCTGCCGCGGCTGCGTGCGTGCGTCTGCCTCGACGCCGACCTGACCGATTTCGCGAGCCTCGCGCAGTGGCTCGCCGACGCGCCCGAGAGCGAGCCGCCGGTCGAGGTCGACGCCGCCGCCACGGCCTGGCTGCAGACCGGTTCGGGAACGAGCGGCGACTTCCGCATGGCGATGCAGCCGCACCGCGCCTATAACGCCTTTGTTGCCTACAGCCTGCTGTGGCTGCCCGACCCGGCGCCGGTGATGCTGGTGGCTGCGCCGATCACGCACGCCGCGGGCGGGCTCGCCTATCCGGTGCTGGCGCAGGGCGGCCGGCTCGTGCTGCTCGATCGCCCCGACCCCGGTGCGATGCTCGAGGCGATCGAGCGCCACCGCGTCACGCAGCTGTTCCTGCCGCCGACAGTGATCTACCGGCTGATGGCCCACCCCAACGTGCGTCAGCGCGACCTGTCGAGCCTGCGCTATCTCGCCTTCTCGGCCGCGCCCATGGCGGTGGCCAAGCTGCGCGAGGCCGTCGCGCTGTTCGGGCCGATCGTCGCACAAGGCTACGGCCAGACCGAGGCGCTGGGCATCACGTGCATGCGCCCCGACGAACTGCTCGCGAGCGACGGCGCCATCGCGCCCGACGCGCGCCTCGCGGCCTGCGGCCGCCCGGCGCTGCCGTTCTGCCGCGTCATCGTGATGGCCGACGACGGCACGCTCCTGCCCGCGGGTGAGGCGGGCGAGATCTGCGTGCGCGGCGACCAAGTGATGACAGGCTACTACAAGAACGAGGCCGCGACGCGCGCCACGCTCGTCGACGGCTGGCTGCACACCGGCGACATCGGGCGCTTTGACGACGCCGGCTACCTGCACATCGTCGACCGCAAGAAGGACATGATCGTCAGCGGCGGCTTCAACGTCCATTCGGCCGAGATCGAGCAGGCGCTCGCCGAACACCCGGCGGTGCACGAGGCAGCCGTGATCGGCGTGCCCGACGACGACTGGGGCGAGGCGGTGCGCGCCGTCGTCGTGCTGCGTGCCGGGCACGAGGCGAGCGCCGTCGAGTTGATCGCGCACTGCAAACGCCGGCTCGGCTCGGTGAAGGCGCCGAAAGCGGTCGACTTCGTCGCCGACCTGCCGCGCAGCGCACGCGGCAAGGTGCTCAAGCGCGTGCTGCGCGAGCTGCACTGGGCCGGCCGCGAGCGCCAGGTGTAGCCCGATGCCTCGCGTCGAATACACGAAGCGCGGCCACCTCGTGGCGATCACGCTCGACCGCCCCGAGCGGCTGAACGCGATCGACGCCGCGATGCAGGACGACCTCGCCGCCGCCTGGCGTCGCTACGACGCCGACGACGACGCGTGGCTCGCCATCATCACCGGCCGCGGCCGCGCGTTCTGCGCCGGCGCCGATACGAGCTGGTTCAAGGCGATGCAGCGCGGCGACGACAGCCTCGGCCGCTTTCTCGAAGGCATCGACCGCGACCCGTACTGGTCGGGCGCGATCGACAAGCCCAGTATCGCGGCGATCGACGGCCTGGCCGTCGGCGCCGGCGTCGACCTCGCGCTGCGCGCCGACCTGCGCGTGGCCGGCGCGGGCGCGAGCTTTCGCCTGCCCGAGGTCGACCTCGGCAGCTTCCAGCTGCTTTGGGAGAACCTGCCCTATGCGCTGGCCGCCGAGATGCTGACGGGCGCCGCGATTGACGCGCCGCGCGCGCACCAGGTCGGGCTGGTGAACCGCCTCGCGCCCGCCGGCGATGCGCTCGACGCGGCCACCGCCTGGGCCGAGGAACTGCTCGCCAAGCCGCCGCTCGTGCTGGCCGGCGCGCTGAAGGCGCTGCGCGGCATCCGCAATGCGAACGCCGTGCCGTCGGCGCGCTGGCTGCGCGCGCGCTCGACCGAGCTGTCGCGGCAGTGGGCGGGCAGCGACGACGTGCGCGAGGCGGTGACGGCGCGGCTCGAGAAGCGGCGGGCGACGTATCGGCGCCGCTAGCGCTGTGCGCGTCCGGCTCTCGCGCCCGTCGCGCTGCTACGCCGGATCGTCATCGCGCTGCATCGCCTCGGCCATCAGCCCGCGCAGCCAGGCGATGCCCTGGTCGGCGTCGCGCAGGCGGTGCCAGACGGCGGTTTCGATCAGGTGCGGCGTCTCGACCGGCAGTGGGTGCACGCGCAGCGGCAACAGGCGCTCGTAGTAGCGCGCGAGCCGCGTCTGCATGGTGGCGACGCGCGTCGTCCCGACGATCGTGTGCGCCAGCGCGTTGAAGTCGTTGACGATCAGCTCGGCGCGGCGCCGCAGCCCGCTGCCGACCATGAACGCTTCGTCGAAAGCGGGCACGCGCTGGTTGCCGAAGCGCACCACGACGTGGCCCGCGGCGAAATATTCGTCGCGCGTCGGCTGCGCCGCCGACGCCGGGTTGCCGGACCACATGACGCAGCGGTAGTCGTCGTCGAACAGCGGCTGCGACGGATGCGTCGTGTGCAGGTAGTGCGCCGGCATCAGGAGCATGTCGATGTCCCCGCGGTCGAGCGACTCCCACGGCGCGTCGTTGTACGGCAGCAACTCGAGCACGGCGCCGGGCGCGAGTTGCTGCAGCCGCGGCAGCAGGCGCGCCATCAGCACCGTCTCGACGTAGTCCGACATCAACAGCCGGAAACGCCGGTCGCTCGTGGCGGGATCGAAGTCGGGCCGGCGGCGCAGCGCCGTCTCGACGCGCAGCACGATGTCACGCACCGGCTCGGCAAGCGCTTCGCCCAGCGGCGTGGGCACCATGCGCCGCCCCACCTGCACCAGCAACTCGTCGTCGAAGTATTCGCGCAGCCGGTTCAGCGCGCCGCTCATCGTCGACTGCGCGACGAACATGCGCTCGGCCGCGCGTGTCGTGTTGCGCGCGTCGAGCAAGCGGTCGAGCGCGACCAGCAGGTTCATATCGAGGCCGTGGAAATGCATGCGCGTGCCCGGTGGCTGCGGAGACCGAGTATGGTGGCCGGCGGCAAACCGGTCCCTTGCCGCAGATCAATTGTCCGAGTTCGTCGCTGTCGTTCGATTCCTGCGCATCGCCCGGGGGAAGTTCGTTCACTGAACCGGAGCGAGTCTACCGATAGACAGCACCGGGCAGGCGCTCGGGGCCGCTCGGATCTACGCTGGCACCACAAGGCCGAAGCGTTGATCGCGATCGCCAAGATTCGCACCGCGTATCGCAAGTACGGCGCGGCCCGACCCGTTGCCTCCTGGTTGAGCAGCATCCGGGGCGCTGCGGCGTCAATCCTCCGCGCCGATGTACAGGTGTCGCAGGCGCGTGTCGTCGCGCACGGTGCGCGCCGTACCGCTGAGCGCGATGCGACCGTGCTCCAGCACGTGCACGTCGTCGGCCAGCGCGAGTGCGCGCTCGACATCCTGCTCGACGATCAGCATCGTCAGCCCAGCGCGCTTCAATGCAGCGAGCGCCGCGTAGAGCCGGTCCAGCACGATGGGGGCCAAGCCGAGGCTGATCTCGTCGAAGACGACGAGGCGCGGGCGATTCATCAACGCGCGGCCGATTGCGAGCATCTGCTGCTGGCCGCCTGACATCGACGTGCCTGCATGGCCGCGGCGCGCTTCTAGATCGGGAAACATTGCGTAGACCGCGTTGAGCCGCTCGGTGCGCTCGGCGGCACCCGCACTGCGCGCGGCCACCAGCAGGTTTTCCTCGACACTGAGCGAGGCAAAGATGCGCCGCCCCTCCATGCATTGTGCGATGCCCAAGTCGGCGACGATGTGCGGCGCGCTGCCGGTGACGTCGCGACCGTCGACCCGCACATTGCCCGCGGTCGGGCGTAGCATGCCCGCGATCACGCTGGCGAGCGTCGTCTTGCCCGCGCCGTTGGTGCCCAGGATCGCGACGACGCGCTGGCGCACCACGGCGAGGTCGATGCCCTCGAGGATGCGGGCCTGGCCGTAGCCGGCGTGTACGCCGCGCAGAACGAGCAGAGGCACCATAGTAGCCTCGACGGGCACCGAGACAGGCGCGACAAGCGCGGCGGCGAGCCGGCAGACCTCGGCCGTCGGGCCGCCTTCACTTTCACTTTCACTTTCACTATCTGCGCTGCCTGCACCTCTGGGACCTTCTGTACCCTCGGTACCTTCCGCTTCACCCGCACCGCCCGGACTGTTCGCGGCGTCGGCCGCGACGGCCTTCATTGCGCCATGCGCCGTGCCTAGGTAGACGGTGGCAACCTCGTCGCTCGCCAGCACGTCGACCGTCGCACCTTCGGCGAAAACGCGACCGAAGTGGATGACGACGAGGCGGTCGCAGCATTCGCGCACGATGCGCAGCACGTGCTCGATGATGACGATGCTCTTCACCTCGCTGCGCAGCGAGCGGATCAGCGCGATCAACTCGCTCACCTCGGCGTCGACCAGGCCGGCGCCGACCTCGTCGAGCAGCAGCAGCTGGGGATCGAGCGCGAGCGCACGCGCCACCTCCAGCCGCTTGCGGCGCAGCAGCGGCAGCGCGCGCGCCGACAGCCCCGCGGCGTCGGCAAGGCCGCAGCGCTCGAGCACGCGCGCGCAGGCCGCCTCGGCGTCGGCGCGCCGCGCCAGCGGCTGCAGCGAATAGCGCGCCGCGAGCAGGTTTTCGCGCACCGTCATGTCGAGGAAGGGGCGCGGGATCTGGTAGGTGCGGCCGATGCCGCGGCGCGCGCGCTCGGGCGCGGGCAGCCGGCCGATGTCGGCACCGTCGTAGCGGATCGTGCCCTCGTCGGCGGTAAGCGCGCCGCCAAGCAGTCCGACGAGCGTCGATTTGCCGGCGCCATTGGGCCCGATGACGCCGAGCACTTCGCCGCGCGCGACAGCGAGCGACACGCGATCGGTGGCAATCACGCCGCCGTAGCGCTTGACGAGGCCCTCGGCTTCGAGCAGTCGTTCAGCCACGTCGGGCTCTCGCCCACACTCGCTGCCCGAGTCCGACCAACCCCTGCGGCGCGTAGCGGATGACGACGATCAGGATCACCCCCGTGATCGCCAGATGCAGCGCCGGCCAGTCGGCGAGCAGTTCGCCTAGGCCCACGACGAAAATCGCGCCGACCAGCGGCCCGGCGCGCAGGCCCTGGCCACCGATCACGACGATCGACAGCACCGTGACGGTCCACTGCACGCCGAACGTGCCGTAGGGTTCGATCGCGCCGAGCTTGAGGCCCTGCAGCGCGCCGGCGACGCCGGTCAGGAAGCTGGCGACGACAAAGGCAGCCAGCTTGACGCGGAACGCGCGCACGCCGATCTGCGCCGCGGCGTCCTCGTCGTCGCGCACCGCGCGCAGCAGGATCGAGAAGCGCGAGCGCGTCGCCAGTGTCATCACGACCGTCGCCACGGCGACCAGCGCGAGCGCGATGCCGTACAGCGCGCGCAGCCCCGGCGGGTCCTGCGTGAGGAACAGACCCGTCGCGCCGCCGAAGCCGTTGTAGTTGATCATGAACAGGCGCAGCGCCTCGGCCAGCGCCAGTGTGCCGACGGTGAAGTAGAGGCCGCGCAGGCGGAACACGGCGCGCGACACGAGCACGGCCATCAGCGCGGCGGCCAGCCCCGCGACGACGAGCGCCAGCACGAGCGGCGCCTCGGCGCGATTGACCAGCCCGGTCAGTACATAGGCACCGACACCGAAGAACGACGCCGTGCCAAGCGACACCAGACCACCGTAGCCCGCCATCAGGTTCCAGGCCTCGGCCAGCGTGACGAACAGCAGCAGCCGGAAGCCGATCTCGAGCCCATAGTCGTCGCCGACGACGCCGAAGAGTACGGCGATGCCGGACAGCAGCGCCACGACGGCGAACCCGGCGTCGCGCCACCACGGCGCGCCGCGCGGCGCCGCCGAAGCGGAAGAGGACGCCGAAGCTCCTTCCATCACGGCCGACATCAGTGCACCTTCGCCGCGACGATCCCCTGTGGCCGCAACGCAAGCACCGCGAGGAACAGCGCCAGCCCGACGAAGTCGCGCCAGCCGTCGCCGAACAGCACCGCGCCCAGGCTCTGCAGCACGCCGAGCACGAGGCCCGCGACGAGCGTGCCGAAGATGTTGCCGATGCCGCCGAGCACGACGACGGCGAAGCTGATCAGCAGCCACGTCGCGCCGGCGCTCGGCGTGAACGCGAACGCCGTGCCGATCAGCACGCCGCCCATCGCGGCGCAGGCGGCGCCGAGCGCGAAGGTCAGCGCGTGCACGCGCTGGACGTCGACGCCCATCGCGGCGGCCGCCACCGGATCGGCCGAGGCGGCGCGCAGATCGCGGCCGAACGACGTGCGCGACACCAGCAGGTGCACGGCCAGCACGAGCAGCACCGACACGGCGCAGCCGATGACGTAAATCTCGGCCACCGTCACCGGCCCGAAATGCAGCGGCCGCGCCGCGTACGGCGCCTCGATGGCGCGCGTGTCTGCGCGAAACGCCAGCAGGTAGGCGTTCTGCAGGATGATCGAGACGCCGAACATCGTCATCATCGGCGCTTCCATGCCCTTGCCGGCCAGCGGCGCGATCAGCAGGCGCTGCAGCGGAAGCACGAGCGCGGCCATCGTCAGGCCCACGAGCAGCAGCCCGGCGATCGGGTCGATACCGAACTGCTGCAGCGCGAACCAGCCAAGATAGGCGCCGCCCACCAGCAGCTCGCCGTGCGCCAGGTTGACCAGCCGCATCACGCCCAGCGCGATAGACAGGCCGAGCGCCGTCAGCGCCAGCATGCCGCCCAGCAGCAGGCCCGACGCCAGACTGCTCGCAACAACGGCGGCGTCGGGCAGGGCGAACGGCATCGCGCTCGGGTCCGACGCTTCAGTTCGCCGCCGGCAGCGGGAACAGCAGCTTGCCGTTCGCGCGATCCTTCGGCCAGACGACGACGGCCTTGCCCGACTGCCACTGCATCAGCGTGATCGGGATGCGCGACGTGTGGTCGGCGTCGAACTTGACGGGGCCGACGACGTAGCTCTTGTCCGTCTTCGCGATGGCGGCGTTGATCGTCTCGCGGTCGGTGCTGCCGGCCGCGGCGATGGCGTCGAGCAGCACCTGCGCTGCGGCGCGCGAGTCGGCGATGTGCTGGCTCTGCGTCTGCTTGGTCTCGCTTTCGAAACGCTTGCCGAGCTCGGCCGCGCCGGGGTACGGGAAGCTCGGGTCCCAGTAGCCGCCGACGAGCACGCCGTCGGCGAGCCTGCCCAGCGCCTGCGCGAACTGCTCGGGCTCGGCGCCCTTCTCCATCACGAGCAGCTTGGGGTTGTAGCCGGCCGACGCCATCTGCTTGCGGATCGCGATCGCCTGCGGCGGGATCGCGTCGACGAGCGCGATGTCGGCGCTCGCCGCCTTGGCTTGGCCGATCATCGACGTGAACTGCTGCGCGTCGACCGGGAACGACGAGCTGTGCACCACCTCGTAGCCGCCCGACTTGGCGGTGGCCGGCCAGAACCGACCGCCGACGACCTGGCCGTCGGGGCCGTTGTCGGCGAGGATGGCGACCTTCTTGTTCGTCGCGAGGCCGAGGTCGGCCATCATGCGGAACGGCGCCGTCGCGAGGTCGGTCTCGTCGAAGAACAGCACCCAGGCGTAGTTCCACTTGCGCACCGACTTGAACGCCATCAGCGGGTCGCAGCCGGCGACGATCGGCACCTTGCGCCGCTCGGCGACGAGCGCGCCGGCGTTGACGAGCGCCGGCGTGCACGAGCCGAGCATCGCGACGGCCTTGTCGCGCGAGATCAGCGTCTCGGTGTTGCTCGCTGCGACGTTGGGGTCGGTCTTGTCGTCGCGGATGACGAGCCGGACCTTCATCGGCTTGCCGTCGATCACGATGCCGCCGGCCTTGTTCCGATCGTCGACCGCCGTCTCATAGCCCCATTTCTGATAGCTCCCGAATCCGGCCAGCGGCCCCGACAGTGGCAGCGACGCGCCGATGACGATCTCGTCGGCGCCGAAGGCGGCGCCAGCCAGCGACAGCCCTGCCACGACCACTAGCGCTCGTGTGGTTCGGGTAGCGAGATCGATACTCTTCATTGCGTCGTCTCCAACAGAAGGGTCCGGTCGGACTCGACGTCGACCTTCCGCTGCCGCACTTCTCTTGCGCCCGCTTCAGAAAGCCACGTTGTCGCCGCCCTTGAGCGCGAGCATCTCGCGCGCCTCGGCGGGTGTGGCGACCTCGAGGCCGAGCTCCTCGAGGATGCGGCGGATCTTCTGCACCTGGGCCGCGTTGCTCGGCGCGAGTTGACCGCGGCCGAGGTAGACGCTGTCTTCGAGGCCGACGCGCACGTTGGCGCCCATCACGGCGGCGTGCGTCAAGAGCGGCATCTGATGCCGGCCGGCGGCAAGCACCGACCAGCGGTAGCTGTCGCCGAACAATCGATTGGCCGTGTCGCGCATGAAGGTGACGCACTGCGGGTCGGGGCCGATGCCGCCGAGGATGCCGAAGATCGTCTGGATGAAGAACGGCGGCTTGACCAGCCCAGCGTCGACGAAGTGCGCCAGGTTGTAGAGGTGGCCTACGTCGTAGCACTCGAACTCGAAGCGCGTGCCGCAGCCTTCGCCGAGGTTCTTCAGGATGTGGCGGATGTCGCGAAAGGTGTTGCGAAAGATGATGTCTTCCGTGCCCTCGACATAGGCCTGCTCCCAGTCGTACTTCCAGTTCTTGATCTTCTGGGCTACCGGATGGATCGAGAAGTTCATCGACCCCATGTTGAGCGACGCCATCTCGGGCTTGAAGTGCAGCGGCGGCGCGAGACGTTCCTCGAGCGTCATCTTCGTCGAGCCGCCCGACGTGATGTTGATCACCGCCTCGGTGGCCGCCTTGATCGGCGCGAGAAACTGCGCGAACACGTCGGGGTCGGCGCTCGGCCGGCCGTCGGCCGGGTTGCGCGCGTGCAGATGCAGGATCGCCGCACCCGCGTTCGCCGCATCGATTGCCTGCTCGGCGATCTGCGCTGGCGTGAGTGGCAGGTGCTCGCTCATCGTCGGCGTGTGGATCGCGCCGGTCACGGCGCAGGTGATGACCACCTTGTCGGCTCGCTTGGCCATGGTCTTTCGTCCTTCGTCAGGCGGCGTCGGCCGCGTTCATTGCCTTCAAGTGCGCCAGCACACGCGCGCGTAGCGCGCCCTGCTCGTCGGCAGTCCAGCGGAGAAAGCCCTCGCCGCATTTCATGCCGAGTCGCCCTTGCGCCACGAGTTGTACGAGGTAGGGCGATGGCCCGCGCGTCGCGTCGATCGCCGGCAGCACGGTGCGGTGGATCGCGAGCGTCAGGTCGGTGCCGACGAGGTCAGCGTTTTCGAGCGGCCCCAGCACCGGCAGGCGGCGGCCGAAGCTCGCCTTGACAACGGTGTCGACCGTCGCGGCGTCGCACACGCCTTCGGCGACGAGTGCGATCGCCTCGCGCCACAACGCGTGCTGCAGCCGGTTCCCGATGAAGCCAGGCACATCCTTCTCGACCATCGCTGGCGTCTTGCCGACGCGCGCGAGCAGGTCGAACATGCGCTGTGCGACGGCGGCCTCGGTGTGCGTCGTCTTGATCACTTCGACCAGCGGCACCAGGTACGGCGGGTTCCACCAGTGGGTGCCGAGCGCGCGCGTGCCGGTCGCGAGTCCGTCCATGATCTGCGTGATCGGAATCACCGACGTGTTGCTCGCCAGCGTGGTCTGCGCCGACGTCAGCGTCTCGAGGCGTGCGAACAACGCGCGCTTCCACACCAGATCCTCTGGGCCGGCCTCGAAGACGACATCGGCGTCGCGCACGGCGTCGGCGAGCTCCGCGCAGCCGTGCACGCGCCGGGCAGAAGTGGCGTCGAGCCCGAGTTCGACGAGGTTGCGGCCGATACGCTCGCGCAGGCTCGCCAGCGCGTCAGCCGACACGTCGTGCACGCGCACTGTATGACCGGCGAGCGCGAAAACCTGCGCGATGCCGTGCCCCATCAGGCCTGCGCCGATGACCGCAATGCGCTCCATCGCGTCAGCCCGCCGTGTAGCCGCCGTCGGCATAGACCGTATGGCCTGTGTGGAAGTCGCTCGCGCGCGAGCAAAGGAAGAGCAGCGGGCCCGCCAGATCCTCGGGTTCCCCGAGTCGCCCGATCGGCACGCGCGCGAGGAAACCGGCGCGCACGGCGTTGGCCTTTTCGTTGTCTTCGAACATCCACGCCGTGAGCGGCGAGCGGAATACGGTTGGCGCGATGGCGTTTACCGTGATGCCGTGCCTGCCCCACTCGCAGCCGAGCGCGCGCGTCAGGCCGTCGGTGGCGGCCTTGCTCGTGCAGTAGGCGGTGTAGCCGGCCGGGTGGCCGAGCTTGCCGCGCGCCGAGCTCATCAGCACGACCTTGGCCTTCGTACTGCGCGGGATGACGCGCTGGCCGAACGCGCGGCACAGCAGCCAGGCGCTCGTCAAGTTGCCGTCCATTACGGTCTCGAAACGCTCGAGCGACTGCTCCGTGATCGGGCACGGATCGTTGAGACCCGAGCCGACGACGAGAATGTCGAGCGCGTCGTAGGCCGCGAGCGCGGCGTCCATGATGGCGTTGCAGTCGGCCTCGGTCGACGGGCGGCTCGCGATCGTCGTGACCTTGGCGCCGAGCGCGCAGCACGCGTCTGCCGTCTCAGCCATTGCCTTGTCGTTACCGGCCGCCAGCACGAGACGGGCACCGGCTCCCGCCAGCACCTTGGCGGCCAAGCTGCCGAAGGCGCCTGACGCGCCGGTAACGACGGCGACCTTGCCGCGCACGTCGAACAGCGACAGTGGATCGGCAAGCCAGTTCTCGGTGTTGCTCATGGAAATGCTCTCATGCGGTTTGCGGTCAAACCATAGGAGCCACTCGGCGTTTCGACAGGCTCAGCGCGAACGTTCTTGTCGTTTGAGCGCACACCGGTATCACGCTCATCGCGCATTCGGCGGATACGGCATCACGACGAGGATCGTCGCGACCTCGTTGCCGTGGTTGACGACTTCGCGCGATTCGTTGGACGCAATCGTGCAGCTGTCGAGCGGACCGAGCACGACTTCCACGCCTGGCGTCTTGATCGTGATGGCGCCGGCCAGCACGACATAGACCTTCTCGAGTGGCGACGCGTCAGGGCCCGCGCCGCCGCCGGGCAGGAAGTGCGACAGCCCCAGCCAGAAGCCCTCGGGCCCGCCGGGCACGAAACCTTGCAGGCGCAGCGATCGTACGTCTCGGTGGTTGGGCGCCTCGTACGGCGGCGCCTCGCCGAAGCGGGTGACTTTCATGACGCTTGCCTCAGCCTTGGCCGTTTTCGAATCGGTATGTACCGCGCTTGTCGACGATGGCGACCAGTCGCACGATGCAGCCGTCACCCTTCACCCAACGCCACGGGAAGGCTGCGAACGTGACGCGCTTGCCGGTGACCTTGTCGATCTCTCCACCGACGTTCTCGATGCCGCAGATGCCGTGCGCGAGGATCGCCTGGTGACAAGGCTCCCACTCGGGAAAGTCCTCGATCACCTTGCGCCCGGTTTCCCGCTCGTATTCCTGATTGACCTGCGGCAGCAGACCGTGGGGCCATCCCGGGCCGTGCGGGCCGATCGCCGTTCCAAGCGGATGGTCGAGCGCCTGTGTGTCGGTGCCGATCATCTTGACCTTCTTCTTCGCGAACCACTCGCCGGCCTCCTTGTAGAAGCCGGGCGAGTAGGCGTAGTACATGCGGCTGTCGTCGTAATACTTGTGCCAGCCAGTGTTTACGATGACGATGTCGCCTTCGCGGATCTGGGGCGAGGCACGCTCGAGATCCTCGGCGGTGATGACCTCCCACTTCTTCTTGGGGATCGAGACGACGACACCGGTGCCGAAGAAGTGCGGCAGCGGCACCTCGTCCATGAACGGCGTGCCCTCGACGACGTGCGCCGGCGCATCGATGTGCGTACCCGAATGCATCACCGTTGTGATGCGCTGCGTCAACACGCCCGACTTGGCCATGTTGTGCAGCCGCTCGATCTTGACGTCCTCGAAGTAGGGCCAGCACGGCTGGCCTAGGCCCCAGGGATGACTGAGGTCGTAGAACTCGAGTCCCATGTCATTGTTGAGGTTCTCCTGAAAGGAGGTACCGCGGATGGTGATCGTCATTTGTGGGCTCCTGCCGTCTATGTGTTTCAGAATTTACTGTACTACCCTTCAGTACAGATGTATCATATAGTGGTCCAGTAGACGCTACTGTGGATGAACCTTCGAGTTCGTGCCATCGGTATTACCCCTTAGAGTCCTACAGAGATCCGCATTGAGCCGTCGGCAGACAAGATCACGCATGGGGTGGAGTTCGAGCACACAGAGTGCAACCGCTCCCAGACTCCGACGACAAGCACGAGCTCTATGCGCCGCAGAAGCCTGCAGTGCGATGCATCGGCAAATGGACGGCGCGCAAGCCCTGCGAGGTCGACGTCCAGGCGGCGGCCGCGCGTTTGGGTCTGGCCGACTGATGGCGGTCGCGCGCAGCTTCTCCTACAAGCTCCACGACGGCGGCATCCGCAGCACCGTGTCCGAGCAAGCTGCCAGCTTGCAGCAGGAGGCGCAGGGCGGAATCCATCTGCGCCGTGGTGGTAGGCGCACCGACGACGCGTCGGAACATAGGACCATGTGGGATCGACTGCGGCAGGCGGGATAGTCGTCTGCGGTCGGCGCACCGCCGGTTTGCCGGATCAGGCCGAAAGCAAGCCGGTGAACAAGAAGCCGGCTCGATTCGAAACCGCTTCGGGCCCGCTTCAACGTTCGGGGTGCCGCGTGGACTACGGCGATGGGTCTGGCGGCGCGACGGTCGGGGGCACGAGCCAGTTCGGCGCAGGTCCGTTCAGGCAACGGACTCGAGCCTTCATTTGGCTTGCAGCCTCTACGCCGCGACGCGTCGCCTCACACCGAGCACCCGCGCCGAACTTTCATGTTCGGGGCGAGGGGGATCAGCGCGCGATTGGTCAAGCCGGCGCCGCAAGCGCCCGCGCGTGCGCCATGATGCGTTCGCGCAGCCAGAGGCTGCCGGGGTCGTGGTCGCGGTACTTGTGCCAGGCCAGCATCTCGGCGAAGGGAGGAAGCTCGAAATCCAGCCGGACCCGGCGCAGCGATTCATCCTGGCAGGCGAGCATCG
This sequence comes from Burkholderiaceae bacterium, assembly GCA_014879745.1. Classification (GTDB taxonomy): domain Bacteria; phylum Pseudomonadota; class Gammaproteobacteria; order Burkholderiales; family Burkholderiaceae_C; genus CAIKUF01. The sequence goes on from JACSRM010000436.1 coordinate 57,860, forward strand.
CCTGTCGCGTGTGAAGCGTCGCGATTCTGCGCGTGCTCAGTACCAGAAGCGGCAGCATCACGAAGCCCGGGAACGCAACCTCGACGCGCCGCGCCGCGGCATGCCGGCGCGAGAACCAAAGGTCGAACATCGGCTGGCCGCTGTTGGTAAGGCAAGCTACATGGCCAAGCGCCAGGTACTGCTCTAGCGACAACGTGTCGCCGACATCCGGGTTGTCGCGCGCAACGACGCCGCTGTAGTCGTCGCCGAACAGCAGCGCCGACGAGAAGCCCGGCGTGTCCGCCCATTCTGGCGCGATCAGGAAGTCGACCTCGCCAGTCTCCAAATCCTGGTACGAGAGCCGGTGCGCCTGACGTAACTCGATCGTGATGCCACCGGCACATAGCGCCAAGTCGCGCAGCACCTCATGCAGCAGTACGGTGACGGCATAGTCCGAGGCGACGATATTGAAATGCCGGCGCGTCGTTGCGGGGTCGAACTCGGGCCGGGTGCCCAGCGTCGCGTCGATCATCAGTATCAGGTCATTGACCTTGTCGACCAGACTTTCGCCGAGCGGCGTCAACTCCATGCGCCGGCCCAGCGGGACGATCAGCGGATCCTCGAAATACTCGCGCAGCCGTGCCAGGATGCCGCTCATCGCCGACTGGCTCACGCACAGCAATTCACCGGCCCGGGTGACGTTCTTCTCCGTCAGCAAAGCGCGCAGCGCGTTGATCAGGTTGAGGTCCAGGCGCTGATAGCGCATGCCAACAATTCTAATATCGGCCTCCCGCGGCGCACCTGGCCATCGCTCCGCGGCGAATGCGCCGCATCCGCAGAGCCCGCTTCACGCCGTGTACGGCGGTTCGCAGGACGCCAACAAGCATTTGGCGGCGCGCAGCGGCGTCGCCGCCTTCGTCCGGAGTCTGGTCACGTGAGGCCCCGTGCGACAGCCCGTCCGTGAGCCCAAGACAGTGATTTCCCCTGCGCCGCAAGTAGAGGTGTCCTCATTAATTCTCAGAGAAGAAGTCAGTGGGGCAGGAGACCGGGCTGATCAGTCAGAAGGAAGTGCTGCAACGGGTGCTGCAACGCGATCTCAATCAATTGGCGGCCTCGGCCCTACTGAGGCTGTCGCTGCGCAAGGTCAAGCGCCTGTGCAAACGTTTGCACGAGCAAGGCGCAGGGGGGTCGATCTCACGCCAGCAGAGGCGGCCCAGCAACCGGCGCGTGCCCGAGACGCGCACTACATTGTCACGCGAGCACTACACCGACTCCGGCCCCGAACTCGAACGGAAATACCTCGTGCGCGAACACGGCTACGCGTGGAGCACCGAGACCCTGCGCGGCTGTATGATCCAGGCCGAACTGTCGCATCCCAAGCGGCACCGCGCGCAGCGGGTGCGCAGCCCGCGCGAGTGGGTGTGACGGCTGTCGCCAGCGGCATGGGTTTCCCGAGCGCCGCGCGGGCGTATGGACCGGCGGGTACCGGGAGCGCGGGCAGCTTGGCCCCCGGAGGTATGGTTCCGCATCGCCGGTGTCTGTGCGATGGGTTTGGTACAGGCTATGGTGTTCGGTTTCCTGGAGCGCGTGGGTCAGCAGCGCAGCTTCTGACCCGACGCGTTCACCGCCGTGCTCGTTTCGCCCTGGTGAACCTTGTGCCGGCGGCCCTGGCTGCAGCGCTGGAGCGCCGGCTCAATGCGCCGGGTGATCCCGGTCGGCCCGGTACCTTACAACGCGCGCCTTGAATGCTTGGCGCGCGCAGGTCGGCGTTGCCACCTCGGACCCGCGTAACGAGGCCCATTTCGGCCCCGAGCCTGCAGCCTGGGAAGCTGCGTCCATCGTCGATCACGTCGATGTGGCGCCGTTCCCGCTGTGGATCAGCTTCGCCGAGCGCGATCTGCTGCAGATGCAGGTGCAGATGCAGACCGGCGATCTGTTCGCGCGGCATGTCACGCTACGGCTTCTCGCCGGAACTACACATGGTGCGCGAGCACAACCACTTCTCGGGCGGCTTCAGCTTCGGCGCCGACGACATCAGCGTCAGCGCGCCGCTGGCTGAATTCGTGCGGCAGGTGACGGCCGGTCGAACCGGGCCGTGAAGAAGCTCGCGCTGCATCGCCAGCACGACGCGCACGGGCCCGAGGCGACCGTGATCGCTCCGCCCGCTGTACCCTGCTACCGAAGGACGACGATTTCCTCACGTGGCTTGCGCGGCCGGTTGCGGCCTTGCTGGGCCGGATACCCGACCAGAACGAGGCCCTGCGGCTCCCAGCCGTGCGGCAACGCCAGTTTCGAGCACACCTCGTCGGGACAGAACAGCGGCGCGCACATCCAGCATGCCCCCAGCCCTTGTGCTTCGGCAGCCAGGAGAAGGTTCTGGCCGGCCATCGCCGTGCTCTGCACCGCCATCCGATGCTCCGCCCGGGCGCGTTCGGGATCCGGATATCGGTCCATCTCCGCCATCGTCAGGCAGACCACGATAACTAAGGGAGCCTCGACGATCCGATCTCGCGAACGCCGCACATCGGCGTCGATCTCCAGCGCATCGGCACCGTCGCGCTCGCGGTCGGTGTGCAGGCGCCGCCCCATCGCGTCGGCCAGCGATACCTTGCCGGACGCCTCGCGAACGAGGCAGAAGCGCCACGGCTGGCAGTTGTGCGCCGAAGGCGCCCTGGCTGCAGAGTCGATCAGACGCTCGATTGCATCCGGCGGCACGCTCTCGGAGCGAAAGCGTCGGATCGTCTGCCGCTTCACGAGCAGCTCGAGCGCTTCGTGCATGACGGCGGGAGCACCGTCAGTGAACGTCCCGCGACCGTCCAGCGAAGACCTGTCGCCCATCGGTTGCATCTCCGGCGGCCGAGTTGCCGGGCCCAGGCCCGACCGCCCACTCTGTCGCGCACCGGGCGGCTTGACCAATGGATTGTTGGAAATCGAGCTTTCGATCGCGCTGGTCAGCACGCTGCGCGCATGCCGAATAGCACGCGCGACGCTGGCTTTGCCGGCCGCTTTCGATCCTGTGCGGGAATCCGGCAGAATGCGCCGCCTGACGTCAGCCGATGTGCACGTACCGCGCCTCGCGACCCGTGCCGTCGACGCTCAAGTCAGTAAACGGATTGCGGCGCGTGTCGGTGACGACGCTGTAGAGCTGGTATAGCGTCGGCAGGAAGCGCTCCCAGTTGCCGATCTCCTGCGCGGCGTGTGCGGCCCACACCTTACCGGCGGCTTCGTCCTCCTGCTTGCGCCTGCCGATGCCTGAGCTGCGCCCGACGACGCCGCAGTCGCTCGGCGACCACTGGTGCACGCGGTATCCCATGGGATCGCCAGTGCGCATTTCCTCCTCGGTCAGTCCGAGGCCGGCAACAATCATCACGTGGCGATGCACGATAGTGTCGCGCACTTCGGGCGGCACGTCGGTCAGTCGCTCGAAGCGGATGTAGAGGTTCTGCCGCCTCCCATCGCTCCAGGTCTGCGGCGCGTTATGGATCGCGCCCAGCGGGTCGCCGTGCCGGGGCGGCACCGGCCACTCGAGCGGCTCGTGCTGCTCCGGATGCCACAGAATGAAGCCCTTCTCCATGTTCGACCAGAACCAGTCGATCATGCGCGGCGTCACGCCGTCGAGCTGCCAGTCAAAGTGGGTGCCCAGCACATCGTGTTCGATTGCAATGTCCATCTCTTGCGTCCTCGCTTGCACGGTTGCCGTCACAGCGGCTTCGGGATGTTCCATCCCGACAGCCCCTGCGCGTAAATCTTCCCTTCGAGTGTCTCGGGATCGAGCACGGCGGGGCGCGGACTGCTGCGCTCGAGGTGCGTGTAGTCGTAGATGATTCGCTCCGTCGTCACCATCGAGAAGCTGCCGGCCGGATCGACGAACGTTGATTCGCTCGTGTTCAGTGCGTCGCGCCAAGTCGGATCGCTTGCCAGCTCAGCCATGTCGTCGACACTGCGGAACCAGTATTCCTCGACGCCGGCGTAGCCTTCGGTATCGCCCGCGGCGAACAGCGAGCCACCGAAGTTGTCGGCGGGGACGGCGAGCTTGCGGTTCTGCACATAGCGCCGGATCAGTGAGCTCTCGCGGTTGAGCGTCTCGACGGCGCGCGCATGGCGGCCCGACCATTGGCTCTCGAATTGTTCGGGCGTCACGCCGGCGCGGCGTTTCAGGAAGTGCACCAGCTTGACGCCGCCCTGCCCGCGCTCGAAGCCGTGCTCCTCGAACATCACCTGCGGGCGCGACAGCACCAGCACGAAGTTGGAGTCTCCGAACTTGTGCGGCTGCATGCGCGTCACGTAGTCGCTCACGCGCGTGCTCGCGACGAAGTCGTCGAAGTTGTCGAGAATATGCTCGGCCATGTTGTCCCATTCCATCGGCGACAACGGGTGGCGCAACATCTCCGGCGTGATGCCGCCGACCGAGTAGTGCTGCACGTAACGGCGAAACAACTGCATCACATGCGGCGAGCTGATCATCAACGCGACGTGGATGATTCCCCACTCGTAGAAGTAGCGCTCCTGCGTGTCTTCGCGCTTGCGGCGTGCGGCAATGATGAAGTTGATCATGGGCTTGGCTCGAAGACGCCGCGATGCAGCAGCATGTAGGTGGTACCGGGCCACGCCATCGTAGGCAGAGCAGCGCGACGAGGCGAATCGAAAATTGCGATCCCGGGCATCGCGATAAGCGATTTCAGAGTCCCGGATCCGCTCGTTACGCTGCACGGGGATCGACAGAAGGAATCACGTCGGAGAGACCGCTTGGTGTGCTCGCGCTCGAACAACCCAATGGCCCGCTTCGCCTCAGCGAACCCGGGCTCCAGCGTCGCAATGCATGCGCTCGGCGGTCAATGCGGCACGGCCAATGCTGACGTTTCAGACTTCGCGTACATCGGCGGACCGGACCGGTTGGTGCGCTGTCGCTCCCTTCCTCCCACGACGCTGCCTCCACCATTTCAACCACCTACCCTGTCGATGGCAACGCACCCGCGGATGCCATGACGAATGGAGAGACCCATGACCCAGACTCTCAGCGGCGGAGAAGCCATCGTCGATGCACTCCTGCGCCACGGCGTCGAACATGTATTCGGCATTCCAGGCGTGCAGACCTACGGCCTGTTCGACGCGCTGCAGCGCGCGGGTGGGCGCATCCGCACGATCGGCGCGCGCCACGAACAGACCGCCGCCTACATGGCGTTCGGCTACGCGAAGGCGTCGGGCCGCGAAGGCGTCTATTCCGTGGTGCCGGGGCCCGGCGTGCTCAACACGGCCGCCGCGCTGTGCTCGGCCTTCGGCGCGAGCGCGCCGGTGCTGTGCGTCACGGGCCAAGTGCCCTCCGAGTACATTGGCCGGGGCTTGGGTCACCTGCACGAACTGCCTGACCAACTCGGCACGCTGCGCTCGATCACGAAGTGGGCTGCGCGCATCGCGCACCCGGCCGAGGCGCCGCGCCTGGTGGCCGAAGCGTTTACCCAGCTGCGCGTCGGCCGGCCGCAGCCGGTTGCGCTCGAGATGCCGTGGGAGGTGTTCTCGCAGCGCGCGCCAGTGCAGCCGATCGACCCGCCTGCAACCTATCCGAAACCGGCTGTCGACGCCGAGGCCATCGCACGTGCCGCCGATTTGCTGGCGAACGCACGCAACCCGATGATCATGACGGGCAGTGGCGCCCAGCACGCGGCTGCCGAGGTGCGCGCTCTGGCCGAGTTGCTGCAGGCGCCAGCCGTGCCGTGGCGCGGCGGGCGCGGCATCGTCGCCGAGGACTCGCACCTCGGATTCAACTGCGCATCGGGCTACCAGCACTGGGCCGACACCGACGTCGTGATCGGCATCGGTTCGCGGATGGAACTGCAGTGGTTCCGCTGGCCGGCACCGGCGCGTCCGCCCGAGATCGTGCTGATCGACATCGACCCGGCGCAGATGGCGCGCCTGCGCCCCCGCCTGGGGCTGGTCGCCGACGCGCGCGACGCCACCACCGCGCTCATCACCGAGCTCGAGCGTCGCGGCCACCGCGCGGCATCGCGGCGCGAGGAATTCGAGGCCGCTCAGCGCCGCACGCGCGAGGCGACGCAGGAGGTGCAGCCACACCTGGCGTACCTGCAAGCGATCCGCGCCGCGCTGCCGCGCGACGGCTACTTCGTCGAGGAGATCTGCCAGGCAGGCTTCAGCTCGTACTTCGGCTTTCCGGTCTACGAGCCGCGCCACTTCGTCACCTGCGGCTACCAGGGCACGCTGGGCTTCGGCTACCCGACGGCGCTCGGCGTCAAGGTCGCGCAGCCCGACAAGGCCGTGGTCTCGATCGCCGGCGACGGCGGCTTCATGTTCGGCGTGCAGGAGCTGGCGACCGCAGTGCAATACGGTATCAATGTCGTCAGCGTCGTGTTCGACAACGGCGCTTTCGGTAACGTGATGCGCGACCAGGAGCAGCGATTCGACGGCCGTGTCATCGGTGCGCAACTGCGCAACCCCGACTTCGTCCAGCTCGCGGAGAGTTTCGGCGTCGCGGCCTGGCGTGCAGGTTCGCCCGACGAACTGGGAAAGTTGCTGCGGCGCGCCCTCGATCTCGACCGGCCGGCACTGATCCACGTGCCGGTCGATCGCGTCGCGGAGGTGTCACCGTGGAAGTACCTGATGCCGGCGCCGCACCGCTGAGAGGCAAGCATGTAGCCTTGCATCCAGCCCGAACTTTTCGACAAGGTCGTGCCTTTACTTTCCGATGTCTGCAGCGGCCTGCTGCAGACCATGGACCCGCATGGCATCGGCTGCGTCGTGCTGTCACTGTCCAGCCCGGGTCTGCAGATCGAACCGGAGACGCACAAGGCTGCCGCAGCGCGCGGCCAACGACGCGCACTGGCCAAGGCCGTGGCAACCCATCCGACGCGTTTCGGCGGATGCGCGCACTTGGCGATGCAGGACCCGGCGGCGGCGGACGAACTCGAACGTGCATCAGCCAGCTCAAGTTCCAGGGCGCGATGATCAGCGGGACGACCCACGGCGTGCGCCTCGAAGATCGGGGCTGCGACGTCTACTGGGAGCGCGTGCAGGCGCTGGACGCACCCGTGTACCTGCGTCCGGCCAATCCTTTCACGCGACCTGATCACATCTAGTCCAGGCCGTTGGGCCGCCTCTCTATGAAGCGCGGACACACGTCGAGCACCAGTGCGATGCTCATCAGCACGATGGAGAGCGCCACGGTACCCTGCATCGCCGCGTCGCCGATCCCGCGTGGCGAGCCACAGCGGAACTTCGGCCGCCAGCCAGACCAACACCGTCACCGGTGCAATCCACGTCATTGCGCCGCGAACGGGCCGCATGATTCATCGCTCCGAAGAAATGCCATCGGCTCGATCGAGCCGGCCCAGCGACCAACGCACGCCAGAGCCCGGATAGGGCCTCGGACTCGCATCGCGCAAGGATGGGTCAGCGCGGTGGCCCCAGGCACTGCGATCCATTGGCGGCCCGTGCATGGCGGCGCTGGGCTCAATCGCAGTCAGGTTCAGGCGCAACGCTCGATGGCGAGCTCTTCCATGGGCGCTGCGCCGCCCTCCTCCGCCGTCGGCGGCGGCGGCAAGGCGCGCTTTTCACCGGGGGCCGGGTCACCTGGATCGCCTGGAATCGGCAGGCCGGGGCGCGGCAACGTGGCCCCAGGGCGCGCTTCGCCCGCGTAGGCTGCATCGAGGCGCTTGTCTATCTCCACTGCGGATATGCCGGCTGTGTGCAGGCGCTCGACGGCCTCATCGGCGACCACGCGGCGCCGGTATTCGATCGGCGCGTTGGGCGACGGCACTCGCTCGCGCTGGCGACGCGCCATGCGCTGAAGCATGTTCCACGCCTTGCGGTGCTCGGCGATCGGCCAGGTCTCGACCTGCCCGCTCGCCTCGAAGTCGCGCCACAACTCGACGGCTGCTGCGGTGCGCAGCACGACCAGCGTCGCACGGTCGGTGCCGATCCCGCCGCATGAGATGTCGGCGAGTTCGGCCGAGAAGTCTGTGCAGTGGGCACAGGCCGGCCGCTGGTACTCCGCCATCGCCTCGGCAAGGGGAACGCTGGCGACACTGCCGTCGCGGGTGTGGATCAGCACCTCGCCCTTGACGTTGAACTTCTCGACATCGGCCAGCGCGATGCCCATGCGCTCCTGCACCCGCTCGGTCATCAGTTCCGGGCGGAACACCTCTGTGCAGAACAGACCGACGCTGATAGCGACACGCTCGGACAGGCCGCGCAGAAAGCGGCGCTGGTGCCCGACCATCGTGTGATGCTTTCCTTCACGCAGCAGGAAGCCGGGATCAACGCTGCCCATCTTGCGCACCGGCGTCACTTGGCAGGGTACGCCAACGAAGGCTACGCGCTGCAATCCGTCGGTCTTCGCCTGCGAAAGCGCGAGCGGGTTCGGGCAATAGGTGTACCAACTGCCCGCGCTGGCCTCGATCTCGGCGACGGTCGTCGCGAGCCGTGGTGACGGAAAGCATGGCGGATCGTCCTCACCGACCGCGGCCAGCGCGGCACCGTCGATGCGTCCAGTCTCGCGCGCCCAGGCGAGCAGCGCGGTGACGATGCCACCGTCCTGCGCGCGCGCCACCGCGCGCCGCGAGCGGGCGACGAAGACGTGCCGGTAGACGCCGAACACGCCCTCCCAGCGACGCTCGTCGGCGAACGCCGCGTCGCGCAACTGCAGCTCGTAGGGCTCGATGCGAGGGCACACCGCCGCGCAAACGTCGCAGCCCTTTGTCGCGCTGACGAAGCAGTAGTCGAAGGCACGCACCTGCGGGTCGGCCACGCGCGGGCGGCCGTCGACGTATTCGATGACCTTGTACGGGCAGACGGTGACACAGGCCGCGCACTCGGCACAGCGGCCGACGGCGACGACGTCGTTCATCATCATGGCGAAGGTCGGCATCTCGGGCACGGCAGGCTCCAAAGGGTGGAAGTGGCGCTGCGGGGCGCCGGATCGGGTCAGGCAGCGGCGCCATGTAGCGCGGGGCTGGCATGCATGAGACGCATCTCGGCGGCGTCCCCATAGAGTGTGGTGCGCTGACGCGGGGTGCGGCCCAGGTCGCGCACGACGCGTTCGATGCGCACGACGTCCATCGCTTGGCCGTGAAGCGCACCGGCGGCGCGCGAGATGCTCTCCTCCATCAGCGTGCCGCCGAAGTCGTTCGCGCCGGCCTGCAGCACGTGGCGCATCACTTCCTCGCCGAGCTTGACCCAGGAGCCCTGAATATTCGGCACGAGCGGATGCAGCGCGAGGCGGGCGACAGCGTGCACGAGCACCGCCTCGCGCAAGGTCGCGCCAGCACGCGCGGCGCCGGAGGCAAACAGCGGCGTCGCATCCGCGACGAATGGCAGAGGAACGAACTCGGTGAAGCCGCCACTTCGCACTTGCAGGCGGCGCAGGTGCAGCAGGTGGCGCGCCCAGTGCTCGGGACGGTCGACGTGACCGAACATCATCGTCGCCGTGCTGCGCAGACCGAGGTCGTGCGCGGTGCCGACCACCTCCAGCCACTCGTCGGTGCTCAGCTTGTCCGGGCAGATGACGCGGCGCACCTCTTCGTCGAGGATTTCGGCCGCGGTGCCAGGCAGGCTGCCCAGGCCGGCATCGCGCAGCGCGGCGAGGAACTCGCGCACGCCGATGCCCGAAGCCGCCGCCCCGTGGTGGATCTCGAGCGGCGAGAACGCGTGGACGTGGATGGCGGGCGCCGCGCGCTTGACGGCGCGCACGATGTCGAGGTAGTGCCCGGCGTCGTAGCGGCGCCGTATCCCGCCCTGGATGCAGACCTCGGTCGCACCGCTCGCCCAGGCATCAGCACTGCGCCGCGCGATCTCGTCGGCGTCCAGCTCGTACGGCGCGTCGCGTGCCGGTGCCTCGGTCCGGCCGCGCGAGAACGCACAGAACCCGCAGCGGTAGCCGCACAGATTGGTGTAGGTGATGTTGCGCGTGACGACGTAGCCGACCACTTCTGCGCAGACCTGCCGGCGCAACGCGTCGGCCGCTTCGCACACACGCCAGAAGTCGGCGCCGCGCGCGCGCAGCAGCGCAGCGATCTGATCTTCGCCAAGTTCGCGTCCCTGCACGGCGTCGTCGAGCGCACGCTCGAGCGCGAGTCGCATTGGCGTGCGCGGGCGAGCCAGCGGGTGTGCCGGCTCGCGCGGCGGCACGCCGGGTCGGCCCGGTGCCCAGTCGCCGACGCGCGCAAGCCCGTCGGCGTCGCTGGCGCGCAGCACACGCGTGTGCAACGCCGGATCGATCCAGCCCCCGGGGTCGGTGATCCAGCGCGGATGCGCGGCAAGCCGCTCGACGAGTACCTTGCCGGCCGCCGCGCTCGCCTGTGCCAACTGTTCGACCTGCGGCCACGGCGCCTCCGGATTCACATGGTCGGCAGTGACAGGCGATACGCCACCCCAGTCGTCGATCCCGGCATCGATGAGCTGCTGCAGCGGACCGACCGCCAGGTTGGGCGGTGCCTGAATGTGCGTGTTCGGCCCGAAGACGATGCGCGCGACCGCGATCGTCCACAGGTGCTCGCCGAACGACAGTGACGGTGCATGCGCCATGCGCGTGCCCGGCTTGGCACGGAAGTTCTGCACGATCACTTCCTGCAGGTGCCCGTAGCGATCGTCGAGGTCGCGCAGTTCGAGCAGCGAGGCGATGCGTTCGAGCCGCGTTTCGCCGATACCGACCAGGATGCCGGACGTGAACGGCACTGAAGCCGCACCGGCCGCGGCGATCGTCGCCAAGCGCGACGCCGGTCGTTTGTCGGGGCAGCCGTGGTGCGGCCCGCCGTACGCGGCAAGTCGCTCCGCGCTGCTTTCGAGCATCAGTCCCATCGACAGCGCGAGCGGGCGCAACGCGTCGATCTGCGCACGGCTCATCACGCCCGGGTTGAGGTGCGGCAGCAGCGCCGTGTGCTCGACCACGAGCCGGGCCATCGCCGCGACGTAGTCGAGTGTGGAGCGATAGCCGAGCCGCCGCAGCGTATCCCGCGCCGCGCGGTACCGTGTCTCCGGTCGGTCGCCGAGCGTGAACAGCGCTTCCTTGCACCCGGCACGCTGACCCGCCTCGGCGATGGCCAGAACCTCGTCCGGCGACAGGTAGGCCGGTTGGCCGTCCTGCGGCGGATGCGCATAGGCACAGTAGCCGCAGCGGTCGCGACACAGGTGGGAGAGCGGGATGAAAACCTTGCGCGACCAGGTGATCGCGTCGCCGAAGGCGCGATCGCGGATGAATCCCGCTACCGTCATCAGCGCGGCAATATCGTCGCACTCGGCAAGTGCCAGCGCATCGAAGGCGTTCGGGCGCTCGCCGACGAGTGCACGCTGCAGGACGTGGGCAATCCGGTTCGATTGGAAATCGTTCGACATGGTCATCGGTTCAGGACGCGCGGCGGTGGCAGCGGTAGCGGTAGCGGCGACGCCGGCGTGACCGGGTCGACGAGGTTGAGGGCTTCGATCAGTCGCCAGGTCCGGGTCGGCGACGGCACCGCGGCGAAGCGGCGCAGGTCGTCCGGCGTGTCGAGGTCCAGCCCGATGCCGGGCAGAGGCCGCACGCGCGGCACGAGGCCGGTGATGCAGGCCGCAAGCAGGTTGCGCGCGCAACTGTCGCGACCGAAGAACAGAGCGACGCGGTCGGGCGGCGTCAGCAGCACGCCGTTGCTGCCGCGTCCGTCGAGCGACGGCACGATCGTCAACCCGGCAGCCTCACCATGCGCGGCGAGCACCGCGTCCACCTCGCACGCGCTGATACCGGGGACGTCGCCGTGCACCACGAACATGCCGCCGCGGCCCGAGCCGGCCAGCCAGCGCGCTGTATGAGCCACCGCCGGGGTCAGCGCACGGTCGTCGGGGTCCAGCCGAACCTCGGCGCCGTGACGCCGCGCGATGCATGCGGCTGCCGGGTCGCGCGTCACCACGATCACACCGGCCAGACGCTGCGAGCGGCCGAGCTCGTCGAGCACATCGGCCAGCATGGCCTGTGCGAGGTGGGATCGCACTTGGGCGCTGGCGGCGCCAGCCATGCGCTGCTTGGCGAACCGAAACGGCTTCACCGGAACGACGGCCCAGCAGTCGATCATGGCCTTGCGCCATGGCGCCCTGCCGCTGTGCGCGTCGCGAGCCGCTCGGCAACCGGTAGCGTCGCCAATTGCGCCGCCGTCGCGAGGACCGTGCGGGCCAGCGCCTCGCGTTGCTCGAGATCGTCCATCAGGATGCGGGCGATCACCGGCTCGATTCCGACCTCCGCTACTGCCTCCGCATCCGCCGCGTCGACCAGCAAGGCGTCGATCAATCCGGCATAGCGGCGCGCAACGCCGGCCGCGCTCGCGGGCAGGCCCAAGTCCCGCATCAGCTTGACGGTCGGTCCTTTCACTGCCTGGCCGGCGATCACCGGCGAGACGGCCACCACCGGTGCCGGGCAGGCGGCAAGGGCATCGCGCACCCCGGGCAGCGCGAGCATCGGCTCGACACTGAGCAGTGGGTTCGACGGGCAGACGATGACCGCGCGCAGCGACGCACCCGCCAGCCCCTCACGCAGCGCCTCAGCCGGCCGTGCAATGTCCGCGCCAGCATAGGCCACCGCGCGCACCGCCGGGGCGCATCGACGGCGCACGAAGTAGTCCTGGAAGTCGAGCCAGCCATCGTCGGTACGCAGGCGGGTCGCCACCGCATCGTCGCTCATCGGCACGATGCGTGCGGCTATGCCCAGTCGCGATACGACCGCGTGCGTGACTTGGCCGAGCGTGTGCCCGGCCGCGAGCCGATGAGTTCGCTCGACGTGCATCGCGAGATCGGCGTCGCCGATGCGAAACCACGTCTCGCCTCCGAGCGACTCCAGAGCATCCATGAAGTGCCAGCTCTCGTCGCGCCGGCCCCAGCCGCGCTGCGGGTCGGCCAGGCCCGCGAGCGTGTAGACCAGCGTGTCCACATCCGGAGACACGGCGAGGCCGAGATGTCGGAAGTCGTCGCCGGTGTTGGCGACGACCGTCAGCGTCCCGGGCGCGAGCACGCGCGATAGCCCCAGCGCGAGCTTGGCTCCGCCGACTCCGCCCGAAAGGGCGAGCACCGTGCCGCTCATCGAAACAGATCCTCGCTCGGTGGCCGCAGTAGTGAACAAGCCGGCAGCGGCGGTCCCTGCAAAGCAAGCCCGCGAACAACGACCGCCGGCACCGCCTCGTCGGCCTGGCCCATCAGCAGCGAGGCAGCAGCGGCGATCTCGTCGGCGAGGGCAACCTCGGTGATGCGCAATGTGCGGCCGAACAGATCCGGCCGACCCCGCAGGTCGTGCAACGCGGGCAGTCCGCTGCAGCCGAGTGCGACGCCGACACTGCCTCGCCGCCAGGGGCGGCCGAAGCTGTCGTTGACGATCACGGCAATGGTGCCACCGCAACGCGCTTGCAGCGCGTCGCGCAGCCGCTCGGCACTGCGGTCGGGGTCCGCGGGCAGCAGCAGGGCCAGATCGTCATCGCCGCCGACGTTCGACTGATCGACACCGGCATTGGCCATCACGAAGCCGAGCCTGTGCTCGACGATGAGCACGTCCTTGCGGCTGCGCACGACGCGCACCGACTCGCCGAGGATGATCTCGACCAAGCGCGCGTCCTTGCCGGTCTCGCGGGCGAGTTCGCGCGCGCGCGCCGATGGCGTTATGCGCCGCAGGTCGACCGTGCGGCCCTCAGCCTTCGAGACGATCTTCTGCGCGAACACGACCACGTCGCCCGCGCGCAGCGAACCGCCCGAGCGATCGAGCGAAGCGACGAGGAGCGAGACTAGATCGTCGCCCGGCTGCACCAGCGGCAGCCCGGCGACGCCGATCAGCGACAGCGCCGGTGCGGCGCGTACGTTCATGGCGAGCCTCGCCGTTCCAATGCGTTCATCACGCAGATAGCGTAGGACGAACGCGCGCGCCGCCCAAGCGGAACTCTTGGATGGCTCGTATCGATCGCGACGATGCACGCGCGGGATGAGGACGCGACCTTGACTTCGATCAAACGAACCATCCACGGCGCGCGAGACCATCCATCCGGAACATGCCGCTGCCAGGATCGCACCGTTCGACGCATGCGGCGGCGACGGGCGTGTCAGCAGGACGATCGATGCATTTCAAGGGACTCGACCTCAACCTCCTGGTTGCGCTGGACCTTCTGCTCGCCGAGCGCAGCATCACCCGCGCGAGCGAACGTTTGCACCTGAGTCAGTCGGCCATGAGCAGCGCGCTCGGCCGCCTTCGCTCGTACTTCGACGACGAACTGCTGGTACAGACCGGGCGCAACATGGTGCCGACTGCGCTGGCCGAGGCCCTTGCTGCACCGGTGCGCGAGGTCTTGTTGAAGATCGACAGTACGGTGCGCACGCGGCCGCAGTTCGAAGCGGCAACGTCGACGCGCCACTTCAAGTTGCTGATGTCCGACTACGTGTCGACCGTGCTGCTGGCCAATCTGCTGCCGCGCCTCGAACGAGAGGCGCCGGGCGTCAGCCTCGATCTGCTGCCGTACGCCGATTCGCACTGGGAAATGCTCGAGCGCGGCAGCGCCGACTTCCTCTTCATACCGTCGCAATACCTGCGCGGCGAGCATCCCTGGGAAGTGCTGTTCGAAGACGAGTTCGTCGGTGTAGTCTGGTCCGGCAACGCTTTGGTCGGGGCGCAACTCACGCTCGAGCAGTACATGGCACTCGGCCACGTCGCTGTTCGTTTCGGCAACCTGCGCGCACCGACAACGGTCGACTCGTTCTTTGATAATCTCGGCCACCATCGCCGGATTGACGTGGTCGCTGCCGACTTCAACTCGACGACGCGTATGGTAATCGGGACTCACCGCATCGCCACCGTGCAAAGGCGCCTGGCGTGCTACTACGCCACCTACCTTCCCTTGCGCGTGCTGGAGCTGCCCATGAACATGCCGCGCTTGTGCGAGATCATCGCCTGGCACGGCTTCCGCACGAACGATCCAGGGAGCGTCTGGTTGCGCCGGATGATGGCCGACGCGATGCGCGACGCTGCACCGGCATCGCCCTGAGGCGCTCGACGGCGCCGATCCTTCAGCGCCCGCCGAGCTCCCGGCGGCACAGGTGATGGCGGTGTACTGGAAGCGTCGCGCTCAGGCGCCGTGCTTGCGCGCCGCGTGGTACATCGCACGCACGCTCTCGATCGGCGCCTCGTCGGGGATGCCAAAGGCGGTGTCGAGAATCAGCCAGCCGCCCTTGGCGAATACCTCGGCGACCAACCGGGCGACCGCCGCCTCGACGTCGGCCGGCGTACCCATCGACATCACCGACGGGTGCATGCCGCCGCGCAGTGCGACGCCGCCGCACCTCGCGCGCGCGAACCATGTCGGTCCGCTCGAACCAGTACAGGCACTTGCCTGCGGGGACGTCGCAGATCGTTTCCAGCGGCTTCGTGCAATCGGCCTCCCGCAGCGGCATCGGAATCAAGCCCAGCTCGATGATGCCGAGCATCAGTTCGCGAAACGACGGCCACCATAAGGTCTCGAACTGCTTGGGCGACATCAACGCGTCGGGCACCCGATGCACCGGGATGAACACCGGCGGCCTGCTCATGAGAGGCTTTTGCACCTAGAGCCGACGCAGCGTCAGCACCATCATCTTGTCGAGCGCCTGCAGCACCTTGGCTGGCCGAAGTTACAGATCCTTCATCATCGCGGTGGCGCCGCGGAAGTAATCGCCGAAGTTGTCGTACGGCCCGCAGCACACCCCACCGATACCTGAAGGAAAAATCCATGCCGACGATCCGCCCCATCATCTCGCCGGCTATCCCCAGGTGCCTGGCGGTCTTGCGGCCGGTATCGATCAGCCGCATCATCGCCAACTGCAATCGAGGCTCGACGAAGACCACCGTGTTGTAGACAACATCGAAGTAGCTCGCTCCGGCGAACGAACCCAGCGCCTCGCTGCCCTCGAAGGCGGTCGCCACGCGCGCAGGTACTTGCTGTAGTGGAAGCCGGGCGGGTCGAACAGGAAATCGTCGTACTCGTCGACGAGCATGTACTCGCGATCGAGGAACTGGAACGGCCGGTCGTGGGGCAACGCCCCCCCGGCCATTCGATCTGCCGATAGCCGATGGCGTCCAACGGCGCGCCGAAGCCCATCGTCAGCAGGCTCGGGCAACACAGGTCGGGTTCGAGTTCACGAGTGATGTCGATCAACGTCGGCACGAGGCGCTCGGGGTCGTACATGGCGTCGCGGAAACTGAAGCCGCCGTACTTGGCCGGTCAGAACATCACGGACAGCGCCGTCGGCATGCGATCCGGCTGCCGCAATTCGATGCAGTCCGTGACGCGCCGCCGACGCGCTTCGTGCGCGGCGGCACGACGGGCGGCATCGGTCCCTGGTCCACGGGCGGTGCGACATCCATCGTCCGCATCGCCTTCATGCCGGCACTCCCATCCAGCCGTTGCAAAGGTTGACCGCCGCGACTGCGTTGACGCCGAAGGCGTCGGCACCGGTCCAGGAACGCACGGTTTCGTCGACTTGATCGCCACTCACCACGACCTTGACGCGCGAGTGCAGGCCGGCGGCCTCGAGTGTGGCGACCGTTTGCTTCATCGAATCGAAAGCGAGCGTGAGAAAACCCGACAGCGCCACGATGTCGGGTTCCGCGGCGCACACCTCGTCGCCAAAGCGCGAAACCGGCACGTCGACGCCGATGTCCTTCACCTCGTCGTCGTTGATGTCGAGCATGAACGGCACGATGTTCTGTCGTGCAGGTCGCCGGCTACGGCGCCGATCAGGGCGCTGCACCGGTGCGCCCGCGTCGGTCAGCAGCGGCTTGGCGATCGCGCCGACCGTCTCGAGCATCTCGCCGGCCAATACCAGTTCGGGTAGGAAGTAATCACCCGCCTCGAAGCTTTTGCCCACCTCGTCCATCGCCATGTGGCAAAGCTCGAGCACGCGCAGCGGATCCTTGCTTTCTTCGAGCAGCATGCGCCGCGCCAACGCCAGCGCATCGTCCTCGTTCATGTCGGCGAGCCACTCGACCAGCTGGCGTTCGTTCGGTCCTTCGATCCACCCTCCTCGATCAGCGAAATGCCGGAATGACGTGGCGGCCGAACAGGCGGATCGTGTCCTCGCTGTACGCCGGGTCCATGCCGCCGAAATGCTGGCACAGCACCGGATGCGTGACGTTCATCGCCTGGATACGCCGCAACGGCTCGATTACGTCCTCGGGTGTGCCGACGAGGAACGGCGAACCGAGGAAGTGCATGCGCTTCAAGCTGTCGACGTCGCGTGGGTCGGGGAGCGGGTCAACGCCGAAATATCCACCCGGCTTGTCGCGAAACCAGGCGAAGTCAGGGTGACGATCGAACTCCGACTTGTAGTATTGGAGCCAGCGGATCATCGGTTCGCCGGCGCGCTGCCATGCTTCCTCGCGCGTCGACGCGAGCACGACATAGACCAGCATCGCGCGATTGAAATCCTTCGGGTCGCGGCCGTACGCGCGCAGCTTCTGCTCGTACAGATCAAAGCCGGTGCCCGAGCCGGCGAGGTGGTAACCCAGGCGCGCCGCGCGGTCGAGCGCTGCGGGCGCGTTGCCGGCCAGCCAGATTGGCGGCTTGGTTTGCACTGGTCGCGGGTTCATCGTGAAGTTGCGCACGGCATAGTGGTTGCCGCTGAACGAGAAGTCGCGCCGCGTCCAGACGCCGGAGATGATCGCCAGGCTCTCCTCCATGCGCGCGGCGCGCTCCTTGCGCGAGACGCCGAAGTTGTCGAACTCCTCCTGGAAGTTGCCGATGCCCAGGCCGAGGTCCAGGCGCCCGCCGGAGAGCTGATCGACGATCACGGCCTGCTCGGCGACGTGCAGCGGGTGGTACAGCGGCATCACGATGATGAAACTGCCGATGCGCGCCCGCCTCGTCTTGGTCGCCAGCACCGACAGCATCGTCATCTGGGCCGGGAAGTAGTTCTCGCTGCCATGGTGCTCGGCCATCCAGATATTGTCGTCTTATACACATCTGACGCTGCCGACGACGGA
>JACSRM010000486.1 GCA_014879745.1 Burkholderiaceae bacterium
GTGGCAAGGCGCAAACCGCAGCCATACCCAGTGGTATGGCGAGGATTTGCAACGCCGCCACGGGGGCAAAGACGCGGCTCTATGTGCTGAACAGTGTGGAACACTGCACTAGGCGCACCTCGACGCGCGCGACGCGGTCAGCCCATGCCGCCGGTACTCGACTGCGGGTCCCACTTTCGGCGGTCGTGCACATCGCTCCAGATTGCGAGCGCAGCCAGCGTGACGACGTACAGCGCGCCCATGGCGAGGATGATCTCGCCCGGAATCGGGCCGACGTTGGCGCGGTCGAAGAATTCGTCGACCGATTGCAGTGCGGCCGGATGCACGAGCAGCTTGCCGATGAAGGCGCCGGCCTGGATCGTGATGATCCAGAGGTAGTTGCGCCGGATGCGCCGGCCGATCGCGACCCCGAACGAAACGTGATAGGTCGGGCGGCGGTAGTCGGCCGCCAGCACCGATCGCCAGTGGCCGGCGGCGGCCTCGCGCGGATCGAGCAGCGGCGCGTAGAAGTTGTTCTCCATCCAGCGGCAGCGCGCGCGCCAGACGTTGAAATACCGATAGCGGCGCGCCTCGATCATCAGAAACAGCAGGATCAGCACGCCCACCAGCAGCAGCGGCAGCGGCGATGCGCTGGGTGACGAGAAGACGATCGACAGCGCGACGCCGAGCGTCACGACCGACCAGTTGGTCGTCGTATCCAGGCGCGTTCGCCAGATCGTCGAGCGGTAAATCTCGCCGCGATACAGATGAGCGATGACGCCGAGTTCGGCGCCGCTGAATTCGGGCAATGCCCCATGCTGCTCGTGATCCGTCATCGTCTGCTTCCAGACCGAGAACCGCGGCTCGGTACGCACATGCGCGGATTCTGGCCGATCGATCGCACCGCAGGCAACGCGATACGCCGACCCGAGCCGTGTGCGGCGCCGGGCGCCCCGTTCGTTTCCCGGAAACCGTCTTTCGTCACCCCGACCGGCCGCCGGACCGGCTCAGTCCGGCGCGCCCGGGCCATCTTCCGGCGACATGAAACTTCGAGCCTCGAATCGCTGGCGGCTGCCGCGCTGGCTTGGATCGATCACCCGACGCAGCGTGGTCGTGGTGGTCGTGCGGCGTCGACAGCGCGCGGCGCATTCCGCGCCTGGCTTCTCGGCGCTGCGGCCCGGCGTGTACGATCGCGCCGAACTGGATAGTGAGCGTTGCCATGCGCCGAAGTGCGAGCCTGCAGTCATCGAGAGCCCGGGAGAGTTCGATGCCGATTCCGAGTGAGGCCATGCCGGAGGGTCGCCACACTGCGCCGCGCGTCGGCGCCGGCTCCAGGGCCCGGCTGCACCGGCGGCTGGGCGCGGCCGCGCTGCTGCTCGCGGCGGCCCTCGGCCTCGGCGCCTGTGCGACGCGGCCGGTCAATCCGCCCATCAAGGAGGCGAGGGCCGAAAGCGGCTACGACTTCCGCACGCGCGAGCGCGACTTCACGCGCGGCGACACGCTGGTCATTCTTGCCTTTTCCGGCGGCGGCACGCGCGCCGCGGCGTTCTCGTATGGCGTGCTCGAGTACCTGAACCGGACCCAGCTCGTCGCTGCCGACGGCAGCAAGCGGCGTTTGCTCGACAGCGTCGACATCATCACCGGCGTATCCGGCGGCAGCTTCACCGCGCTCGCCTATGGCCTGTACGGCGAGAAGCTGTTTGCCGAGTACGAGCAGCGCTTTCTCAAGCGCAACGTCCAGGGCGAGATCATCGCCCGCTCGTTCAACCCCGCGTACTGGGGCGATCTGGTCTCGACCGGCTGGGGCCGCTCGGAACTTGCGGCACAATTGTACGACGAAATCCTGTTCCACGACGCGACCTTCGCCGACCTGAATCGAGGCGACGGTCCGCTGATCATCGTGTCGGCAACCGACATCTCGACCGGCGGCCGCCTGAGCTTCCAGCAGAGCATGTTCGACTTCCTGTGCTCCGACCTCGGCGCGATGAGGCTGTCGCGCGCGGCGGCGGCGTCTTCGGCGGTGCCGGTCGTCTTGTCGCCGGTCACGATCAACAACTATGGCGGCACCTGCGACGCAAGCCTGCCGTCCTGGCTTGCGCCGTTCGCCAAGCTCGAAGAACCGCCGCGGCCGGCGTCGCGCGCGCTGCGCCGGATGCAGGACGCCGCGGCCTACACCGACAGCGCGACCCACCCCTATATCCATCTCGTCGACGGCGGCGTATCCGACAACCTCGGCATGCGCGGCGTGCTCGATGCGCTGAGCCTGCTCGAGGCGCTGCACGGGGCGGGCAAGCCGACACCGCTCGATCACGTGCGCAATATCGTCGTCGTCATCGTCAACTCGCTATCGTCGCCGCCGACCGGCTGGGACAAGTCCGAGAGCGGTCCCGGAACGATCGAAGTGCTGCTCAAGGCGACCGGCGTGCCGATCGACCACTTCTCGTTCGAGACCATCGAGTCGCTCGAGGATACGGCCGCGCGCTGGCGCTCGCTGCACAAGGTGCGCGATCTCGCGCAGTGCGCGCAGGGCAGGAATGCGGCGCTGTGCGACTTTGTGCGCCCGCCGCAGGCGACGATCTACGCGATCGATGTCTCGTTTGCCGCGCTGAAGGCGACCGACCCCGCCGAGTTCGACTACCTGAATTCGCTGCCGACCTCGTTCGTGCTGCCGGACGAGGCGGTCGACCGGCTGCGCGCCGCAGCCGGCACGATCATTGCCGATTCGCCGCAGTTCAAGCGCCTGCTCGTCGAGGGCGGGCTGCGGATCGTTCCCGCGCCGGCGCCGGCCGCGAGCGACGCCGCCAGCCACTGAACATCGGCCCGATCCGCCGTTCGCGGCTCGCAAACCGCCGTTCGTCCGGACCATTCGCGGCGGACGCTGGCCGGCGCCCGTCGCCCGGGCTATCGTGCGCGGCATGAACCTGCGCGCGACCACTGCCTCGTCCTCGCTGTTGGCCCGTTGGGCGGCGGCGATCACGCCACGGCGCATCGTCACCGTCCTCGTGCTGAGCGTGCTGGGCGCGGTGCTGCTCGCGCCGAGGTTCGTGACGCCGTTCCCCGTCGTTCTCGGGCGCACGGTGTTCGTCGGCATGATGCTGCTGCTCACCTTCGCCGGGGCCGAGCTGTGGTCGCATCGCTGGCTGCCGCGCTGGCTGGTGCAGGTGGTCGCGGTCGCCGTCGTCGCGCCACTGGCGACCTTTCTCGCCTATCTGTTTCGCGTCGACGGCGACCTGGCCGAACTGCTCGGTCACAGCGGGCTGATCTCGGGCTTCTTCTCGATCTCGATGACGGCGCTCGCGCTGGGCATCATCGTCACCCTCGGCGCGCTGGTGCGGGCGCGCGAAGAGCAGGCGCGGGCCGCCAGCCTGCAGCTGGCGCTCGAACGCGAGACGTTCGAGCGCCAGGCAGCCGATGCGCGGCTGGCCTTGCTGCACGCGCAGATCGAGCCGCATTTTCTGTTCAACACGCTGGCCAACGTGCAGGCGCTGGTCGAGTCGAAGTCGGATCGCGCCGCGCCGGTGCTGCGCCATCTGATCGCCTACCTGCGCGCCGCGATGCCGCGCCTGAACGACACCGCGACGACGTTGGAAAACGAGCTGCAGCTCGTTCGCGCCTACCTCGAGCTGATGCGCCTGCGCATGCCCGACCGGCTGCAGTTCGAGATCGATGTCGCGCCCGGACTCGCCGGCCTGCGGTTTCCGACGATGGCGCTGCTGACGCTGGTCGAGAATGCGGTCCGCCACGGCATCGACCCGAGCGAGGAGGGCGGGCGCATCGTGCTTGCGGGCCGCGTCGCCGAGGATGGCGAGACGGTCACGCTGTCGGTCGCCGATACCGGCGTCGGCATCGCCGACGACGCGCCGGACGGCGTCGGGCTGGCGAACCTGCGCTCGCGGCTGCATGCCTTCTTCGGCGCCGGCGCCCGCCTCGAACTGCACGCGGTCGCGCCGCACGGCGTGCGCGCCGAGATCGTCTTTCGCCGCGCACAATCGCGCCCATGACGCCCGCCGCCACCGCGCTGATCGCCGACGACGAACCGCTGCTGCGCACCAATCTGCGCGAGCACCTCGCGCGGCTGTGGCCCGAGCTGCAGGTGGTCGCCGAGGCGCGCAACGGGCGCGAGGCGGTCGAGCTGTTCGAGCTGCATGCGCCGCGGGTCGTCTTTCTGGACGTTCACATGCCGGGCGTCAACGGCATCGAGGCGGCGCGCTCGATCGCGCGGCGGGCGCAGGTCGTTTTCGTCACCGCCTACGAGCAGTATGCGGTGCGGGCCTTCGAGCAGGGCGCGCTCGACTATGTCGTCAAGCCGATCGAGGCGCAGCGCCTCGCCGATACCGTGCAGCGCCTGCAGTCGCGGCTCGCATCGACGCTGCCGGATGGCGACGCGGCGCTCGACGACGCGCTCTCGAAGCTCGCCGATGCGCTGCGCGGACGCACCGCGCCGCGGCCGCAACGGCTGCAGTGGATCAAGGCCTCGGTCGGCACGAGCGTGCGATTGATTCCGGTCGAGCAGATCGCATTCTTCAAATCCGACGAGAAGTACACCCTCGTCGCGTGGGACGGCGGCGAGGCGCTGATCCGCAAGACGATCCGCGAACTCGCCGACGAGCTCGACCCGGAGCGCTTTGCGCAGGTGCACCGCTCGGTGATCGTCAACCTGCACCGCGTCAGCCAGGTCACGCGCAGCGTCAACGAGACGGCCGACCTGCACCTCACCGGACGCACCGAGGTGCTGCCGGTGAGCCGCAGCTTCCTGCATCTGTTCCGCCAGATGTAGGCCGTACGCTCAGTTCGTGGTCTTGCCGGACTCGGCTTGCGCGATCTCGAGCGGCGCGCTGTCGCGCCTGGCGACGACGACGACGCGCTCGAGTTGAACGACGGCCTGCCCGCTTTGCGGCGCGGACGAGTTCATGGCATCGATCGTGAAGGCGGCGGTGGCGGCGATCAGGGCGGCGAAGGTCAGTGTCGGGAAGAAGATGCGGTCGAACATTTCTGGCTCCTCGAGTTCCGCGCGGTGGCGTTGAAGCGAACTCTAGGCAGCAGGCCTCGCGCCGAGAAGGCGAATGCGACGGACGACCCGAATCGGGTGACGATCCGCCGGCAGCGGCGACGGCCGGCGTGCGGTGCGCGGCGCGGGCGGCGCGCGAAGGCCGGCCTTCAGCGCACCCGCTGCGCCGCTGCGCGCCACAGCCAGGCGGCGCCGCGCACGCCCGATGCGTCGCCGTGCAGGCTCGGCACGAGGCGCGTGCGAAGCGGCTGGTCGGCGCCGGCCGAGAAGACGTGGCGCGGCCACAGGCGCGGCACTTGCGCGTACAGCGGCTCGATCCGCGACAGGCCGCCGCCGAGGACGATCAGGTCCGGGTCGACGAGGTTGATGACCGCCGCGAGCGCGCGCGCAAGCCGTGCCGCGTAGCGCGCAAGGCTCGCCTCGGCGGCTGCGTCGCCGCTTGCCGCGCGCGCCGCGATCCGTGCTGCGTCGAGTTGCTCGCCGCTGTGCTTCGCGTGATCGCGCGCGAGCGCCGGGCCGCAAAGCCAGGTCTCGATGCAGCCGCGCTTGCCGCAGTAGCACGCTGCCGGCTCGGCGTCGGTCTCGGGATCGGCCCACGGCAGCGGGTTGTGGCCCCACTCCCCGGCAAGGCCGTTGACACCGGCGAGGACGTCGCCGTTGACGGCGAGTCCGCCGCCGACGCCGGTGCCGAGGATGACGGCGAAGACGACCGCCGCACCGGCACCGGCGCCGTCGGTCGCTTCCGATAGCGCGAGGCAGTTGGCGTCGTTCGCGATCCGCACCGGCCGCCCGAGCGTCGCTTGCAGGTCGCTGCGCAGCGGCTGGCCGTTCAGGCAGGTCGAGTTCGCATTGCGTATCCGGCCAGCCGCGGTTTCGCTGCCCGGCGTGCCGATGCCGACGCGCAGCGGTGCGCTGCCGGCGGCCGCTTCGGCGTGTGCAACGAGCGCGGCGATCGCGTCCAGCGTAGCGCGGTAGTCGCCCTGCGGGGTCGGCACGCGTTCGCGCCACAGCGCCCTGCCGTCGGCGCCGAGCAGCAGGCCTTCGATCTTGGTGCCGCCGAGGTCGATGCCCAGCAGCGGCGCGCGCTGCTCGGGCTGTGCGGTCAGAGCGGCTGCGTGCGCGTCGTCAGCCATGCGAGCGCGTCGCCGGCGACAAGCGGCGCGAGGCGGGCGCGCACCTCGGCGTGATACGCATTCAGCCAGCCGATCTCGTCGTCGCGCAGCAGGCTGCGGTCGATGCAGCGGGTGTCGATCGGGCACAGCGTGAGCGTCTCGAACTCGAGAAACTCGCCGAACTCGTCGCTCGCTCCGGCGAGCCGTGCCGGCACGTTGAGCACGAGGTTCTCGATCCGCACGCCCCAGCGGCCGGGCCGGTAAAGACCCGGTTCGATCGACGTGATCATGCCCGGCTGCATCGCCATATGGGCGTCGGGCACGGCCTGGCTGATCGACTGCGGCCCCTCGTGGACGTT
>JACSRM010000384.1 GCA_014879745.1 Burkholderiaceae bacterium
CGCACTTCAGGAAACGTCAAACTTCTACTGCCTCCCCGGCAGAGCCGGGGGGCCTCCCTTGGTAGCTAGAACGACGCCCTGATGCCGACGTTGATCGCGCGCCCGGAGCCGGGAATGTATGCCGCCTGATCGGCCCGCGCCTGATCGACGATGAGGGTCGATGCGGCGTAGGTCGTGTCGAAGGCGTTCGTGAGTTCGGCAAACACCGTGAAGGTCTTGTCGAACGAGTAGCCCACGCTCAGGTCGAGCAGCGCATAGGAATCGGAGAACTGGGTATTCATATTGTCGACCCAGGTCTTGGATGCCTTCCAGCGCACCGACCCGCGGATGTCCCATTGCGCCGTCGGCTGATAGCGCAGCAGCGCGTAGGCGAAGTGGCGCGGTACGCCGGCGAGCTGGTTGTCGCCGCGCAGCGGATCGTCGTGGAAGCGGAAGTCCTGGTAGGTGTAGGTCAGGCGCGCCGACAGCGTATCGGTGAGCGTCGCGCCCAGGCCCAGCTCGACGCCGAAGTGCCTCGTCTTGTCGGCGTTGACGGCGCCCAGCGGTGCGCCGCTCGAATCGCGCAGGCTGAGCAGTTCGCCGTCGATCCATGAGTAGTAGACGACCGCGTCCCACCAGAACCGATCGGCCTTGCCGCGCCAGCCGCCTTCGAGCGTGGTCGAGGTCTGCGCGTCCAGATCGGGGGTCGAGAACGCCGCCGCCGGCTGCATCGGCGCGCCCGGATTGGGCCGGCCGGCGCTGCTGTTGGGCGTGCCGTTGACGGTCGCGAGCAGGTCGTCGTGCGTCGGCGGCTCGAAGGTGCGGCTGAGAGCGGCGTACATCATGTGCACGGCGTCGGGCCGGTAGGAAAGCGCGAGGCTCGGGCTCCAGCCGTCGTAGCTGCGCGCGTAGCTCGTGCTGACCGTCGGCACCGCGCCGTTGGGCAGGGCGACGCCCGGATTGGCGGGGTTGAAGGCGATCGTTGGCCGCATCGCCAGGTTGTAGGTGTCATCGTTGTCGCGCGTCGCGCGGCCGTAGGCGACCGACGGCGACAGCCAGACGCGATCCGCCAGCGCGAGGTTGAAGCTGCCGTACAGCGACAGCGTCGTCGCATCGAGTTCGGACTGCCCGAACCGCAGACCGGAAGCGCCGGACTGATTGACGTGGTTCTCGCGATCCGCCGAACCGGAGGCATATTGCGCCGTCGCCTCGAACAGCGGCAGCACGGTGCCCTCGGGCTTCAACGCGTAGCGCAGCACCAAGGTGTAGTCGTCGCCGTCGGTATCGCGCACGCTCGACGAGACCGGGAAGCGAAACGTATCCTCGGTGCGCGTATAGCCGAGCGCGAAGTCGAGCAGATGGTGGTCGAAAGTCGCCGTCGTTCGCGCCCCGGCGATGAACTGGTTCGCCTCGCGCATCGGCCTGTCGCGCACGACGTTGGGCCCGGGATTGATCGGGCCGCTCGGCGTCACGGTCGGGCCGGTGAAGACCTGGCGCGGGTCGGCTTCCATCAGGCTCTTCGGCAGCGGCCCGGAAACGTCGAACTGCAGGTCGCTGTAGCGCAGGAAGACGCGGGTGGCGACGTTGCTGGACAACGCATAGCCGACATTGCCGCCGACGCTCGTACGCTCGGAGCGGTTGTAGTCGCGAAAGCCGTTCGACTGATCGTGATCGATCTGGAACAGGCCGTCGACGTTCGCGCTGCCGCCGCCGATCTGTCCGAACAGGTTCCAGGTGTCGAAGCTGCCGCCGGCCGCCCACAGTTCGGTGCCGGGTTGCTGCGACCCGGTCGGCGAGACGAAATTGAGCGCGCCGCCCAGCACCGTCGAGCCGAGGCGGTTGGCGATGTAGCCGCGATAGAC
Source organism: Burkholderiaceae bacterium (assembly GCA_014879745.1). Taxonomy (GTDB): domain Bacteria; phylum Pseudomonadota; class Gammaproteobacteria; order Burkholderiales; family Burkholderiaceae_C; genus CAIKUF01. Next base: position 1,842 of record JACSRM010000384.1, read on the forward strand.
CTCGATCGACTGCGCCTGCTGCGGATTGGCAAAGCCGACGATGTACGAACCATCGGCGCGGTTGATCGGCAGCCCGTCCTGCAGCATCAGCACGCCGCGCTCGACCGGGTTCTGCTGCAGGCCGGAGCCGCGGATCTGGATGCGCGGCTGATCGTTGTTGCCGAAGAACTCCTGCACGATCACGCCGGGTGCGTCGGCCAGCGCATTCGCCAGCGTCGGGCGCGCAGTGTCGTCGAAATCGTCCTTGTCGAGCAGCGTCACGCCGCCCGGGAGCGCCTCGAAACGCTCGCGGACGCCCGGCGACGGGCCCAGGCGAGGCGCCCGAACGACGACCGGGTCGAGCACGACCGCAGAACCGGGGGAAGCCGATTGCGCGAGCGATGCATCAGCGGCCATCGCCAGCAGCGTCATCACGGCGAACCGCTTGCCGACGAATGCAGCGGGGCCGTCGCGCCGGTCCTTGGCTGAGTGGAGGTCGGGTGTGTACATCATGGTTGCAAGAGGGAGTGCGGGGAATGCGGGGCATGCGCGCCGAGATGCGATTCGGCGCCGCAACGCGTTGAATGATATGTAATGCGGATACGACGTATTCTTATTCACGATCAACGGAAAGGGCTTTGACGAGAGTCAATCACTTCGCGGACCCCGATCCGGTCGAACCCCTCGCCCGCGCCGGGAGATCGCGCCAACCACGCCCGGGTCGCGGCCTGGAGCCGTCCGGAAGCCATGCTGAGCAGCGCCGACGTTGGCAGCCCTGCGCAACGCGCCGCGCCCTGCCGGCGGGACGCGGTCGTGCCGGCACCCATCCGTCCGGCGGCGACCCGACGCCCTCGCCCTGCGCAGCACGGCACCGCGCCGAAGCGAAGCGCGAAGGCATGGCCCCATGCCAGGGCCTGCGCCTTTGCTACAGTCCTTCGGCTTGTAGTTCCGAACTGGCTGCCCTGAAAGGAGAACGAGATGATGAGACGCCGCCTATGGCTCGACGCCGCGGTCGCCTTCTGCGGTGCATGCGTGCTGGGCTTTGCCGCGCACGCGGCCGAGCCCTTCAAGATCGGCTTCATCCTGCCGATGACGGGCCAGCAAGCATCGACCGGCAAGCAGATCGAGGCCGCCGCCAAGCTCTACATGGCGCAGCACGGCGCAACGGTCAGCGGGCGAAAGATCGAACTCATCGTCAAGGACGACGGTGGCGCACCCGACATGACCAAGCGCCTGGCCCAGGAGCTGGTGGTCAACGACAAGGTCGACGTCATCGCCGGCTTCGGCATCACGCCGGCGGCTTTCGCCGCGGCGCCGATCGCGACCCAGAGCAAGACGCCGATGGTCGTCACCGCCGCCGCGACCTCGGCGATCACCGAGCGCTCGCCCTATATCGTGCGCACCAGCTTCACGCTGCCGCAGGCGACGGTGCCGATCGCCGACTGGGCGGCGAAGAACGGCATCAAGACGGCAGTGACCTTCGTTGCCGACTACGGGCCGGGGCTGGACGCCGAGAAGTTCTTCATCAGTCAGTTCAAGCTCAATGGCGGCAAGGTGATCGGCGAGATCCGCACCCCGCTGAAGAGCCCGGACTTCGCGCCCTTCCTGCAGAAGGTCGCCGATCTCAAGCCCGATGCGGTCTTCGTCTTCCTGCCCTCGGGCCAGGGCGCGGCGTTCATGAAGCAGTTCGGCGAGCGCGGGCTCGACAAGTCGGGCATTCGCCTGATCGCCACCGGCGACGTGACGGACGACGACCAGCTCGCCGAGATGGGCGATGTCGCGCTTGGCGTCGTCACCTCGCACCATTATTCGGCCGCGCATCCGTCGGCGATGAACAAGAAATTCGTCGCCGCGTTCGAGGCGGCGAATCATTTCCGCCCCAATTTCATGGCGGTTGCCGGCTACGACGGCATGCACCTCATCTACAGCGCGCTGGCCGCCACCGGCGGCAAGGGCGGCGGCGACGCCTTGCTGGCGGCGATGAAGGGGCAGGTCTTCGAGAGCCCGCGCGGCCAGATTCTGATCGACGCCCAGACGCGCGATATCGTGCAGGACATCTATATCCGCAAGGTCGAGCGTGTCCCGGCCATGGGCAACCAGCTCTACAACGTCGAGTTCGACGTCCAGAAAGCGGTGAAGGACCCGGGAAAGGCGAAGTAGCACCGCTCGCATTCGTCGCTCCAGCCTGCGCCCCGGACTGCGATCGCCGCGCATGCTGACCTTGCTCTTCGACGGCATCGCCTACGGCATGCTGCTGTTCGTGCTGTCGGTCGGGCTGGCCGTGACGCTCGGGCTGATGAACTTCATCAACCTCGCGCATGGTGCCTTCGCGATGGCCGGCGGCTATATCACGGTGCTGGCGATGAACCGGCTCGGCGTGCCCTTCCTCGCCTGCCTGCCGCTGGCCTTCATCGGCGCGGCGCTACTGGGCATGCTGCTCGAGCCGACGCTGTACCGCCCGATGTACGCCAAGCCGCACCTCGACCAGGTGCTGTTCTCGATCGGGCTCGTCTTCATGGCAGTCGCGGCGGTCGACTATTTCGTCGGCTCGATGCAGCAGAACATCACGCTGCCGCAGTGGCTGCAGGGGCGGCTGCCGATCGAGGCGGTGGGCATCGGCCGCTACCGGCTCTTCATCATCGTCGTCTGCGCGGCGCTGACGCTGGTGCTGCAATGGGTGCTGTCGCGCACGCGCTTCGGCAGCCGGCTGCGCGCCGCGGTCGACGATCCGCGCACCGCCGGCGGCCTCGGGCTCGATGTCAATCGCATCTTCCTGCTCACATTCGCGGTCGGCTCGGGTCTCGCCGGGCTCGGCGGGGCGCTCGGCGCCGAAGTGCTCGGCCTGGATCCGACCTTCCCGCTCAAGTTCATGATCTATTTCCTGATCGTCTGCTCGGTCGGCGGAACGACGACGATCACCGGCCCGCTGCTCGCCGCGCTGCTGCTCGGCATCTTCGACGTCGCCGGCAAATACTATGTACCCAAGCTCGGCGCATTCATCGTCTACAGCCTGATGATCGTGATCCTGATGGTGCGTCCGCAGGGCCTGTTCGCCCGCGGCGGCAAGCAGGCATGACGGCGGCCGGTTCGCTGCGCGCGAATGCGCGCTGGCGCTGGTGGGAGCTCGCAGTCTTTGCCGCGCTGCCACTGTGCTGGTGGCTGCTGCCGGGGCAGTCGCTGCTGCTCAACGAGATCGCGATCACGGCGCTGTTCGCCGTCTCGCTCGACCTGATCCTCGGCTACGCCGGCGTCGTCTCGCTCGGCCATGCGGCCTTCTTCGGCCTGGGCGCCTATACGGCGGCGATCGTCGCCAATGGCGGCATGCCGGAGCCGCTCGCCGGCCTTGGCATCGCGATCGGCGCCAGCGCGCTGCTGGGCCTCGCGAGCAGCGCACTGATCCTGCGCGGCAGCGATCTCACGCGGCTGATGGTGACGCTGGGTGTCGCCTCGCTGCTCTACGAACTGGCCAACAAGCTCGACTGGCTGACCGGCGGCGCCGATGGCATGCAGGTCGCGATGGCACCGCTGGCCGGGCGCTTCGAGTTCGACCTCGCCGGCCGCACCGCGCTCGCCTATTCGCTCGCCGTGCTGGGTATCGCCCTCTTCGTCTCGCGCCGCATCGTGCACTCGCCGTTCGGCCTGTCGTTGCAGGCCTTGCGCGACAACCGGCTGCGCGCCGCGAGCATCGGCTTGTCGGTGCCGTTGCGGCTGGTCGCGATCTATACCTTCAGCGCCGCCCTCGCCGGTGCCGCCGGCGCCCTGCTCGCCCAGACGGCCGGCATCGCCTCGCTCGATATGTTCGGCTTCGAGCGCAGCGCCGATATCCTGCTCGTGCTCGTGATCGGTGGTACCGGCTATCTCTACGGCGGCATCTTCGGCGCGATCGCCTTCAAGCTGCTGCACGATCTCGTCTCGGCCTGGACGCCGGAATACTGGAACTTCTGGGTCGGCCTGTTCCTGGTCGTGCTCGTGATGGTCGGCCGCGAACGGCTGGTGCGGCCGTGGACCTGGTGGCGGCGCGCGGCATGACGCCCGGATTGCGGACCCATGCGCTCGTCAAGCGCTTCGGCGGCCTGGCGGCGACGAGCGAGGTCTCGATCAGCGTCGAGCGCGGTGCGCGCCACGCGCTGATCGGGCCGAACGGCGCCGGCAAGACGACACTGATCAACCTGCTGACCGGCGTGCTGGCGCCGAGCGCCGGATCGATCGAACTCGACGGCGCCGACATCACCCGCCTGTCGGTTCATGCGCGGGTGCGGCGCGGGATCGTCCGCACCTTCCAGATCAATCAGCTCTTCGGCGGCCTGACGCCGCTGACGACGCTTGCGCTGGCCGTCTCGATGCGGCGCGGTACGAGCACGCGCTGGTGGCGCCCGCTTGGCGGCGACGCGGCGCTCGCCACCGAATGCGACCGCCTGCTGGAGCGCTTCGGACTCGCCGAAGTGATGGACCAGCCGGTGCATGCGCTCGCCTACGGCAAGCTGCGGCTGCTCGAGATCGCGACCGCCCTCGCCTGCCGGCCGCGTGTCCTGCTGCTCGACGAGCCGGCCGCCGGCGTGCCGCAGGGCGAACGCCAGGAGATCTTCGAGGCGATCGGCGCACTGCCCGACGAGGTCTCGATCCTGCTGATCGAGCACGACATGGACCTCGTCTTCAACTTCGCCCGCTTCGTCACCGTGCTCGTCGATGGCGCGGTCTTTGCCGAAGGCGACGTCGCATCGATCGAAGCCGACCCTCGCGTCAAGGCGGTCTACCTCGGCGAGGACGAGCCGCGTGCCGGAGCAACCGGTGGCTGAACTGCTGCAGGTCCAGGCGCTGCGCGCCGGCTACGGGGCGGCGGTCGTCGTGCAGGATGTCGGTTTCGCGCTCGCGCCGGGCGAGTCGCTCGCACTGCTCGGCCGCAACGGCGCCGGCAAGACGACTCTGCTCGATACCCTGGTCGGCGTGACGCAGCGGCACGCCGGCCGCATCGTGCTCGGCGGGCGTGACATCACCGCGCTCGCGCCGCACGCGCGCGCCGCCGCCGGCATCGGCTGGGTGCCGCAGGAGCGCAATATCTTTCGCTCGCTGAGCGTCGATGAAAACCTGACCGCCGTCGCCCGCCCCGGACCCTGGACGCCGCAGCGCGCCTATGCGATGTTCCCGCGCCTCGCCGAGCGCCGGGCCAACCTCGGCAGCCAGCTCTCGGGCGGCGAGCAGCAGATGCTCGCCGTCGCGCGCGCCCTCGTTCTGAACCCGAAGCTGCTGCTGCTGGACGAGCCGCTCGAGGGCCTGGCGCCGATCATCGTCAAGGAGCTGCTCGCCGCGATCGCCAGGATCGTTCGCGAGGAAGGCGTCTCGGCGATCATCGTCGAGCAGAATCCGCGCCAGATCCTGCCGATCACGACGCGCGCGGTGATCCTCGAACGGGGTGCGATCGTGCACGCCGCGCCGAGCGCCGAACTGCTCGCCGATCCCGAACCCCTCGAGCGCTTTCTGGCCGTCGCGCGGACCTGAGGTCCGAAGCACCGTGCGGCCGGCCTGAACCGCGTTCGCGATCCGGCATCAGGGAGCGCCCGCGCCGCGGCTGCGCACGGCGGCCGGACTGGGTTCTTGGCGGCGCACACCGGCGCGCGCTGTCCGGGACCAAGGTCCAGTAGCCGCGGCCTTGCCGGGGCGCTATCTTCGGCGCCGCGCCGCTCGCGCCCTCTGCGGCCCCGGCGGCGCAACGCCCGCAGGTGACAAGCCGCCGAAGCGCGGGGACAATGACCCGCCCACCGCCAGGGAGGAGACCATGCACTCGAACCAGCCCTTGACGTGCATCTCGTTGGCTGCGGCGGCGCTGCTCGCTGCGTGCGACAGCAAGACGCCGCCGCCAGAAGAAGCGAAGCCGGTGGCCGCCGCCGCGTCCGCACCGCCGGCGGCATCCGAACCGGCGGCTTCGCAGGCCGCGGCCGCGCCCGCCGCCGAAGCATCGCTGCAGCCCAACCCGGAGCGCAATGCCTATTTCGGCGAGACGCATATCCACACCAGCTGGTCGGTCGACGCCTGGGTCATGGGCAACCGCCTCACCGGCCCGGCCGATGCCTACAAGTACGCCAAGGGCGAGACCATCAAGCATCCGATGGGCTTCGACATCCGAATCGATTCGCCGATGGACTTCATGGGCGTGACCGACCACTCCGAATACGTCGGCGTCACCCGCGAAGCCAACATCCCGGGGTCGTACGTGAGCAAGCTGCCCGCGGCGCAGCCGATGATCATGAAGGACCCGAACAGCTCGGAGGAGCAGAACCGCGTCTTCTCCTACCTGCTCAAGCTGAACTCGGGCGCGCCGGTGAAGGCGCTGATGGACCCCAAGATCACCTCCACCGTGTGGAAGGAGAACGTGAAGATCGCCGACGAGGCCAACCAGCCCGGCAAGTTCACCGCGTTCTGCTCGTACGAGTGGACCTCGATGCCGGGCAACCGCAACCTGCACCGCAACGTCTTCTTCCGCGCCTGCGATCATGTGCCCGACTATCCGTTCAGCTCGCTCGAATCGAACAAGCCCACCGAGCTGTGGAACTGGATGGACGCGCAGCGCAAGGCCGGCAACGAGCTGCTCGCGATCTCGCACAACGCCAACCTGAGCGACGGCTGGATGTACCCGACCGAGGTCGACCAGAACACCGGCAGGCCGATCGACGCCGCCTGGGCCGAAGCGCGCATGCGCAACGAGCGCCTGGTCGAGATCAAGCAGGGCAAGGGCCAGTCGGAGACGCACCCGCTGCTGTCGCCGAACGACGAGTTCGCGAACTTCGAGCTGTTCGAAGTGATCCTCGGCCTGCCCGCCGACGTGGGCCGCATCGACCGCATCACCGGCAGCTACGGCCGCCAGGCGCTGAAGGACGGCATCGCGCTGCAGGACGTGCGCGGCTACAACCCCTACAAGTTCGGCATGGCCGGCGGCTCGGACTCGCACAACAGCGCGATGGCCTACCGCCAGGACAACTTCTTCGGCATGCACGCCGACGCGGACGGCACGCTCGAGCGGCGCTTTGCCGGCGTGCTGATCGGCGGCACGATGGACGTGCGGCTCGAGACGACCGGCGCGCTGACCGGCGTCTGGGCCGAGGAGAATACGCGCGCCTCGCTGTGGGACGCGATGTACCGCAAGGAGACCTTCGGCGTCAGCGGGCCGCGCATCAAGCTGCGCTTCTTCGGCGGCTGGAGCTTCGACAAGGACGTCGTCAACGCGCGCGACTGGGTCAGGCAGGCGTACGCCGGCGGCGTGCCAATGGGCGCCGACCTCGCGCCGATGCCCGCTGGCGGCAAGGGCACGGCGCCGCATTTCGTCGTCTGGGCGGTGAAGGACCCGACCTCGGCCAACCTCGACCGCATCCAGGTCATCAAGGGGTGGACACAGGACGGCCAGAGCTTCGAGAAGGTCTACGACGTCGCCTGGGCCGGCGACCGCAAGCCCGAGAAATGGAGCGGCCGCGTGCCGGCGATCCGCAATACGGTCGACATGGACAAGGCGACGTACACCAACGACGTCGGCGCGGCCGAGTTGAAGACGGTGTGGACCGATCCCGACTTCGACGCCAGCCAGCACGCCTTCTACTATGCGCGCGTGCTCGAGATCAATACGCCGCGCTGGCCGCTGATCCAGGCCGTGAAGGCGCACATCCCGCCGCCCGACGTCGTGCCGCTGACGGGCCAGGAGCGTGCCTGGTCGTCGCCGATCTGGTACACGCCGTCGGCCGAGGCGCGTCAGGCCGCAGCCCCCGGCCTGACCGTCGCCGAGCTGAAGAAACAGGGCGCGACCGCGCTCGGCGACGCGCAGTTGAAGGCGCTCATCGTCGGCAAGGCGTACTGGATGCGCAACAACGTCACCGGCGAGCAGTTCAGCCAGAACTTCACCACCGATGGCAATACCGTCACCTTCCGCGTCGGCTTCGATGCCTCGACGCCGAGCGCGGTCGGCCGGCAAGCGCAGGACGGCCGCGAGGCCGCGACCGGGCGCTACCAGATCCAGGGCGGCAAGCTCACCACCTGGGTCGCGCAGGAGCCCTACTCGCTCGTCTTCTACAAACAGGGCGACACGATCTACGCCGCGCGCAGCAACGAGTTCGGCTACGCCAACTACGAGATCATCGCCGCGCCGCAGATCGCGCAAAACCCGCTCGACTCGATCGCCAACCAGTTCTCGATCGAACTCGGCCTGACCGCCGAGCAGCGCAAGCAGATCGTGCCGTTCCTGAAAAGCGAGATCACCCAGCTCGGCAAGCTCAAGACTGACAAGTCGCTGACCGCGGTGCAGAAGGTCGAGAAGCTCGAGGCATTCGCCGATACCGTCGACGGCCACATCAAACCGCTGCTCAACGCCGAGCAGCAGGCCAGGTTCGACACGCTGCGCACCGAACTGCGGCGCCACATGGCCGAGCAGGTGGTGCAGAAGGCGGCCGAGAAGGTCAGGCAGACGATCAGCGACTACCACTGGAATGGCTGAGGCCGGCGCGCGGGGTGCGTTGCCCGCGACCCGCGGCGCGCCGCCGATGCGGGGGCTGTGGCGCGAGCCGCTGCTGCACTTCGTGCTGATCGGCGCCGTGCTGTTCGGGCTCTACGCGCTCGTGCCTGGCGGCCAGTCGTCGACGCCGGCGGCCAGGGAGATCCGGCTTTCGGTCGCCGAGATAGACCAGCTGATCGTGCTCTACCAGGCGCAGTGGAAGCGGCCGCCGACGCCGCAGGAACTGCGCCAGCTGGTCGAGAACAAGGTGCAGCAGGAGGTGCTGTACCGCGAGGCGCTCGCGATGGGCCTCGACAAGGACGACGAGATCGTCAAGCGCCGCATGGCGCAGAAGATGCAGTTCCTGGCCGAAGACGTCGCCGCGGCGCGCGAGCCCTCGCGCGACGAACTGCAACGCTGGTTCGACGCGCATCCGGCGCTGTTTGCGCAGCCGCCGCGGCTCGGCTTTCGCCATCTGTATTTTTCGCCCGACCGGCGCGGCGCGCGCGCGAAGGACGACGCGCAGTCCGCGCTCGCCAGGCTCGCCGGCCAGCCCGAGGACGCCGCGCTCGCCACAACGCTCGCCGATCCCTTCATGTTCCAGGACTACTACCGCGACCGCTCGCCCGAGTTCCTGGCCAAGGAGTTCGGCCCCGGCTTCGCGCACGCCGCATCGACGCTCACGCCGGGCGCGTGGCAGGGGCCGGTCGAGTCGGGCTTCGGCTGGCATCTGGTCTACATCGATACCGCGATACCGGGCCGCGTCCCGTCGTTCGACGAGGTCGAGCCCGAAGTCAAGCGCGCCTGGCTCGCCGAGCAGAAGGCGCAGGCGTCGCAGAAGGCGTACCAGGCGATGCGCGAGCGCTATTCCGTGCTGTTGCCCGCACCGCCGGAGCGGCCGGCATCCGCCCCACGATGAAAAGCTGGCGCGCCATCGCCCTGCTGCTGCTCGCGTCGCTGCTCGTCTGGCCGGCGGCGCGCGCCCACGAGGCGCGGCCCGCGTACCTCGAGCTGAAGGAGCGCGCGCCGGGCCAGTACGACGTGCTGTGGCGCACGCCGGTGCTCGCCGGCATGCGGCTTCCGGTGGCGCTGAAGCTGCCCGACGGCGTGAAGAACCTCGCCGAGCCGACACTGCAGGAGCTGACCGATTCGCTGCTCGAGCGGCGCACGATAGACGCCGGGCCGCAGGGGCTCGCCGGGCGGCGCATCGAGTTTCCCGGGCTGCAACTGACGATCACCGACGTGCTGGTGCGCGTGCAGCGCCAGGACGCCAGCACGTCGACCGAGATCGTGCGCCCGGCGCAGCCCTGGTTCGAGCTCGCGCCGCCGCGCGGCCGGCTCGCCGCCGCCGGCGTCTTCCTGGCGCAGGGGATCGAACATATCCTGCTCGGCGTCGATCACCTGCTCTTCGTGCTCGGGCTGCTCGCGCTGGTGCGCTCGCCGTGGATGCTCGTCAAGACCATCACCGCGTTTACCGTCGCGCACAGCCTGACGCTCGCGATCGCGACCTTCGGCATCGTCAATGTGCCGGCGGCGCCGCTGAACGCGGCGATCGCGCTGTCGATCCTCTTCCTCGCGCCCGAGATCGTTCGCGCGCGGCGCGGCGGCACGAGCTTCACGATCCGCCACCCCTGGGTCGTCGCGTTCGCGTTCGGGCTGTTGCACGGCTTCGGCTTCGCGAGCGGGCTGGCCGCGCTCGGCCTGCCGCGCGCCGAGATCCCGCTCGCGCTGCTGATGTTCAACCTCGGCGTCGAGATCGGCCAGCTCGCCTTCGTCGCGCTCGTCGTGCTGATGGCGCGCGCGTTCGCCGTGCTGCGCGTGCGCTGGCCCGACACGCTCGCGCTCGCGCCGGCCTACGTGGTCGGCTCGCTCGGTGCGTTCTGGACCATCCAGCGCGTGGTCATGATGCTCGGAGGCCGCTGATGCAGCACCGTTCGTTCGCCGTGCTCGTCGCGCTCGCGCTGCTCGCCGCTCCCGCGGTGGCGCATGTCGAGGGCGCTCAGGCGCAGGGCTTCCTGAGCGGCCTCGCGCACCCGGTCTCGGGGCTTGACCATGTGCTCGCGATGGTCGCCGTCGGCCTGTGGGGCGCGCAGCTCGGCGTGCCGGCACTGTGGCTGCTGCCGCTGACGTTTCCGATCGTGATGGCGCTCGGCGGCCTGCTCGGCCTGCTCGGCATCCCGCTGCCCGGCGTCGAGATCGGCATCGCCGCGTCGGCGCTGCTGCTCGGCGGCGCGGTGATGAGCGGCCGGCGCGTGCCGCTCGCGGCGGCGCTGCTGCTGGTCGGGCTGTTCGCGGTCTTTCACGGCCATGCGCACGGCACCGAGCTGCCGCCGGGCGAAAGCGGGCTGCTCTACAGCCTGGGCTTCGTCATCGCCACCGGCTGCCTGCATGCGATGGGCATCGCAATCGGCACGCTGCAGCGCTGGCCCGCGGGGCGTGTCGCGCTGCGCCTCGCCGGCGGCGGCATCGGCGTGGCCGGACTCGTCTTCCTGTGGCGGGCGATAGCGTGAAGCGGCTGAGGCGTCCACTGCGGCGCTGCGCCGCGCTCGCGCCGCTGCTGCTGGCGGCGCTGCCCGCGCACGCGCACCTGGTCGACACCGGCCTCGGGCCGATCTACGACGGCATCGCGCACTTCGCGCTGACGCCCGAAGACCTGCTGCCGGCGCTGGCGCTCGCGGTGCTGGCCGGGCTGCGCGGCGCCGATGCGGCGCGGCGCGTCGTCTTCGTGCTGCCGGCGGCGTGGCTTTGCGCCGCGGGCCTCGCGTCGGCGCTGTCGTGGTCGTGGCCCGGTCTACCGGCCTGGCTGCCGCTGCTGGCGCTGGGTGCGCTGGTCACGCTCGACCGGCCGCTACCGAAATGGACGCTGACCGCGATCGCTCTCGCGCTCGGCCTGCTGCTCGGCGCCGCCAACGGCAGCGCGATGGCGCAGGCCGGGCCGGGCGTGCGCGGCGCAATCGGCGTCGTCGGCGCGCTGTTCGTCGCGAGCACGCTCGTCGCCGCGGCGGCGGTCGCGTGGCAGCGCGGCTGGCTGCGCATCGCCTGGCGCGTCGCCGGCAGCTGGCTCGCGGCGAGCGGGCTGCTGCTGCTCGGCTGGTCGTTGCGCTGAGTTCGGACTCCAAAGGTGCGCGCCACGACTCCTCGGAGGAAGCGCAGCCCCATCGAGCCGACCGCGCCGCGCCAAAGCGCCGCAAGACACCCGCGTCGCGGTCGATGCCCGGGCCCACACCCGAGCAGCGCCGACGGCCCCACGCCAGCCCGACAGCGCAGGTGCGCGCTACAGCAGCGCCTGCAAGTGTCCGAAGGCGCGCTGCGCCGGGTCCGTCTTGCGCTGTACCGCGCGCGCCACCTGCGGCGTAAGGAGCGCGCCGGCGATCACGCCGACTGCCGCCGGCCCGCCGGCGACGGCCAGCGCGGCGCCGACCGCCAGCGACAGCACGATGCCGGCCACCGGCTTCTCGTCTACGTACTTCAGCACACGCAGGACGGACTTGCGTTCGTGTTCGGCAAGCCTGTCCTGCAGGTAGGTCCTGCACAGCGCGGTCGTCATCGCGCGGGTGGCGGTGGCGTCGATATTCGACTCGAGGTGCGTCTTGCAGCCCGCGACGATGCGTTGCACTTCGGCGAAGACCTGCTCGTTCCTGCGCATGCTGAGCAGGGCGTCGAGCCCGATGCCTTCGGTGCCGCCGAACGGGAGTAGGCTGACCGAGATCAGGTCGCTCGTCACGTCGAGCGCGTCGGGGCCGTCGTCGAAGTACAGGTTCGATGCCCAGCCCGACATCGCCGCGCTCGGAAATACCGGGTCGAGGTCGAGGATGCGGGCATTGATCCATGCGGTCAGCGCGTCATCCGTGCTGAATTGCCCGGCCGGCACGTCCGCTGGCTGCTGTGGCCAGGGTGCGTCCCCGCGCAGCTGCGCAGTCAGCAGCCCGAAGTCGATCGTCGGCGGTGCTGGCGGCGGCCCGGCATCCGGGTCGCGCCGAACTCGCAGCCTCTTGAAGTGCCGGGCCACCGCCGGCGCATTCGCCCCGTAGGGAAACGACGGCGTCAGGTAGTAGGGCATGAAGACCAGCGCCCGCGACTCGATCAGCTCGCGCAGCTCGATCAGGATCGGCAGCCAGCCCTTGATGCTGTGAATGCTGTCGCCGACGAGGCTGGCGACGTTCGGGTCGCTGCGCCAGCGCGATCGGCTGACCGAATCGGCCACCGCATCGAAGCAGTAGTAGAAGCTGTCGCGCACGTATACCGAGTCGGCCAGCAGCAGATGCTTCTTCAACGGGTCGAGGAGCTTCGAGACCGCGCAGCGCGAAAGCTCGGCCGCGTCGGGCGGGCGTGCGCTCAGCCCCAGCAGCGGCGTATGCGCGTATCGGCTGACGACGGCGGACTCCCAATCGTGGGCAAGGCGCGGCTCGAAATACAGCCGCAGCGTCGTATCGGTCGGCTCGCGCGGCCGCAGGAACTGCGGCGCGAAAGCATCCTGCATCAGCGCGAGGTAGTGCTTCGCGAAGTCGATCCACTCGTCTTCGGCCACGTGCGCGAAATAGGTCTTCAGCGCCGAAGGTTCCAGCGGCCGCTGGAAGTACGACTCGATCACGCCGATCGGCGTCATGTCGGGCTGAGTCATGCCTTGCTCCTGCCGGGCGCCGATCCGTTGGCGCGTCGCGCATCAGTGTAAGCACTCCGGTCATGCCCGATCGCAATCGATCGGCCGGCGCCGAGGTGCAGTAGCGGCCGCCTCGTTGAGGCCGATGTGCGCCGGCAGCGTGGCGGGGTCGCACTCGGTGGCATCCGGTCGGCCGGCGGACCCGCCGGCAAGCGCCGATGCGCCCTCGTCCGGCATGCGCCCCGGGTAAGACAAGTCGGGATCGACGCCAGGAAACCGTGCCCGCAGGCGTTGCGGTTCGATTGACGCGCGGGCCCCGCGGCGGTACATTACTGACCAGTCAGTCAGTATAGCTCGATGCCCGCCTCCCGCCCCAAAGTCCCCACCCGCCAACGGCGCAAGCAGGCGCGGCCGCAGGAGTTGCTCGATGCCGCGCTCGAACTCTTCGTCGAGCGCGGCTTCGCGGCGACCAAGATGGAGGACGTCGCGACGCTGGCCGGCGTCTCCAAGGGCACGCTCTATCTCTACTACACGAGCAAGGAAGACCTGCTCAAGGCGGTGATCCGCGAGCGCCTGTCCAACGAGATCGCGATCGGCGCGGCCGCCGTGGCCGGGCATGCCGGATCCTGCGCCGAGCTGCTTCGGACCCTGATCGAGCAATGGTGGCTGCGCGTCTACGACAGCCCGGCCTCGGGCGTCTTCAAGCTCATCATCACCGAGGTGCGCAGCTTTCCCGACATCGCCGCCTACTACCACCGCGAAGTGGTCGAACCGGGCACGCGGCTGATCGGCGCCGTTGTCGCGCGCGGCATCGCGAGCGGCGAATTCCGGCGCGTCGACGTCGAGGCCGCGGTGCACTCGCTCATCCTGCCGATGGTGATGCTGTGCATCCACAAGCATTCGGTCGGCGCCTGCGAACCCTTCGCCGCCCGCCTCGATCCGCGCGATTTCGTGCACCGCCACGTCGAGTTGCTGCTGGTCGCGCTCGCCGCACCGCAGACCCGCAAGGCACCGGCCACGCCGGCCAGAAAGAAGAACGCATGAAGCGATGGCTCAAGTGGGGCGTGGCCGTGGTCGCGCTCGCGGTCTTCGGCGCGCTCGTCGCACGCTCGCTCGCCGCGCGCAAGGCGCAGCAGGCCAGGCTCGCGACGCCGCCGGCGGCGCAGGCCTTCGAGCTGACCCGGGCCGACGTGCTGACGCTCGCGCCGGTCGACCTCGTCCGCACGGTGCCCGTTTCGGGCGGCCTCAAGGCGGTCGACAGCGCGGTCGTCAAGGCGCGCGTCGCGGCCGTCGTGCAGGAGATCACGGTACGCGAAGGCGATATCGTCAAGCGCGGTCAATTGCTCGGCCGGCTCGATACGGCCGAGGTCGGGCTGCGACTGCGCCAGGCCGACGAGCAGGCGGCGGCCGCCCGGTCGCAGCTCGACCTCGCCGAGCGCACGCTCGCCAACAACCGCGCCCTCGTCGCGCAGGGGTTCATCTCGCAGAACGCGCTCGAGACCTCGGTCATGAATGCCGACGGCGCACGCGCTACGCTGCAGGCGGCGCAGGCCGCCGCCGCACTCGCGCGCAAGTCGCTCGACGATGCGCAGATCCGCGCCCCGCTCGACGGTATCGTCTCGCAGCGCCTCGTGCAGCCGGGCGAACGTGTCGCGCTCGATGCCAGGCTGCTCGAGATCGTCGACCTCTCGCGCATCGAACTCGAAGCCGCGGTCGGCGCCGACGATATCGGCGCCGTGCGCGTCGGCAGCCGCGCCAGATTGCAGGTCGATGGCCTCGCCGAGCCGGTTGCGGCGCACGTCGCCCGCATCAACCCGAGCACCCAGCCCGGGACCCGCGCCGTGCTCGTCTATCTCGAGCTCGACCCCCATCCGGCGCTGCGCCAGGGCCTCTTCGCGCGTGGCGCGATCGAGCTCGAACGCCGCAGTACGCTCGCCGTGCCGCAGTTCGCGGTGCGCATCGATCAGCCGCGGCCGTATGTCTTCGTCGTCGCCGACGGCCGGATCGCGCAGCGCGACGTGACGCTCGGCGCGCGCGGCGTCGCCGATTTCGGCGCCCAGCGGATGGAGGCGGTCGAGGTCACGAGCGGCCTCGCGGCGGGCGAACTGCTGTTGCGCGGCAATGTCGGCAACCTGCCCGGCGGCACGCCGGTGCAGCTTGCGCCGGCGGCGGCATCGTCCGCTCCGTCCGCGCCTGCCCTGGTCGCCGCATCGGCCAGGCGCTGAAGGGCCAGTCGCATGTGGTTCACCCGCGTTGCGATCGGCAACCCCGTCCTGGCGACGATGGTGATGTTCGCCTTCGTCGTGCTCGGCCTCTTCAGCTACCAGCGGCTCGCGGTCGATCAGTTTCCGAATGTCGACTTCCCGACCGTCGTGATCCAGATCGACTATCCCGGCGCCTCGCCCGAAATCGTCGAGTCCGAGGTGACGAAGCGGATCGAGGAAGCCGTCAACACCGTCGCCGGGATCAATGCGCTGTGGTCGCGCTCGTACGAAGGCAGCGCCGTCATCGTCGTCGAGTTCAATCTCGACGTCGACGGCCGCAAGGCGGCCGACGACGTGCGCGAGAAGGTGGCGGCGATCCGGCCGCTGCTGCGCGACGAGGTCAAGGAGCCGCGCATCACGCGCTTCGATCCGGCGAGCCAGCCGATCTTCAACGTCGCCGTGCTCTCGCCCGACGGCCGCTACGACGCCCAGCAGCTCTCGACCTGGGCGACGCAGGTGCTGCAAAAGCGCCTCGAGAATGTGCGCGGCGTCGGCGCCGTCAGCATCGTCGGCGGCGTCGTGCGCCAGATCAACGTCTATCTCCGGCCCGACGCGCTCGAGGCGATGGGCGTCGGCGTCGATCAGGTCGTCGCCGCGGTGCGCAGCGAGAACCAGGAACTGCCGCTGGGCGCGATCCGATCGCGCGATCAGGAGCGCGTCGTGCAGATCGATGCCCGCCTGAAGCGGCCTGAGGACTTCCGCGACATCATCGTCACCAAGAAGGGCGCGGCCGGCACGCCGGTGCGGCTTTGGCAGGTCGCCGACGTGACCGACGGGCCGCAGGAGATCGAATCGCTCGCGCTCTACAACGGCAAGCGCACGGTGCTGCTCTCAGTCCAGAAATCGCAGGGCGAGAATACGATCGCCGTCGTCGATGGCCTGAAGAAGGCGCTCGCCGACGCGAAGGACGTGACGCCGCCGGGCGTGACGACCGAGGTGAACCGCGACAACTCGCGCTCGATCCGCGTTTCGGTCGCCAACGTCCAGGCGACGCTGCTCGAGGGCGCGGCGCTGACGATCCTGATCGTCTTCCTGTTCCTCAATTCGTGGCGCTCGACCGTCATCACCGGCCTGACGCTGCCGATCGCGCTGATCGGCACCTTCCTCTTCATGTACGTGTTCGGCTTCACGATCAATGGCATCACGATGATGGCGCTGTCGCTGAGCGTGGGCCTGCTGATCGACGATGCGATCGTCGTGCGCGAGAACATCGTGCGCCACATCCAGATGGGCAAGAACGCGCACGACGCGGCGCTCGACGGCACGAACGAGATCGGGCTTGCGGTGCTCGCGACGACGCTGTCGATCGTCGCCGTCTTCCTGCCGATCGGCTTCATGGGCGGCATCGTCGGCAAGTTCTTCCACGAGTTCGGCATCACGATCGTGACCGCGGTGCTGATCTCGATGTTCGTCAGCTTCACGCTCGACCCGATGCTGTCGAGCGTCTGGCACGACCCCGACGCGCACGGCGCCCGCCGCGGGCCGCCGCTGACGCTCTACGACCGCACCGTGGGCCGCGTGACGGGGCTGTTCGACCGCTTGACGCAGCGCCTGTCCGACGCCTACCAGGGCATTCTTCGCTGGTCGCTCGCGCACAAGCTGGCGACGCTCGCGATCGCGCTCGCCAGCTTCGTCGCAAGCTTCTTCGTCATCCCGCTGCTCGGCGCCGAATTCGTTCCGAAGGCCGACTTCTCCGAAACGCAGGTCAATTTCTACACCCCGGTCGGCTCGTCGATCGAGACGACCGAGGCGCGCGCCAGGCAGGTCGATACCGCGCTGCGCGAGATGCCCGAGGTGCAGTACACGGTGACGACGATCAACAGCGGCGCCGCCAACGGCCGCAACTACGCGAGCGTCTACGTCCGCCTGACCGATCGCGCGACGCGAACGCGCAGCGTCGAGCAGCTCGCGGTGCCGATGCGCGAGAAGCTCGCCCGCATCCCGGGGATCACGATCACCAATATCGGCGTCGTCGACCTCGGCGGCGGCAAGAGCCTGCAGTTCTCGGTCCAGGGCAAGGATCTCGACGAGCTGGCGCGGCTCTCGAAGCTGATCACCGAGAAGCTGCGCGCGATTCCGGGCCTGGTCGATCTCGATACGACCCTCAAGCCCGACAAGCCGACCGTCTCGGTCGAGGTGCGGCGCGATATCGCCGCCGACCTCGGCTTCAACGTGAATGCGCTGGCCGGCGCGCTGCGCACGCTGATCGCCGGCCAGACGATAGGCAACTGGCGCGCGCCGGACGGCGAGAACTATGACGTGAACGTGCGCCTCGCGCCGAGCCAGCGCGAGTCGATCGCCGACCTGAAGAACCTGCCGCTGACCGTCGCGTCCGCCGCGGACGGCGGCACGCACATCGTGCGGCTGTCGCAGGTCGCCGACATCACACCTTCGACCGGGCCGAACCAGATCAACCGGCGCGACCTCAACCGCGAGATCACGATCGACGCCAATGCACTCGGCAGGAGCAGCGGCGATGTGTCGGCCGACATCAAGCGCGTCCTCGATTCGATCGCCTGGCCGCCCGGCTACCGCTACGTATTCGGCGGCTCGACGAAGAATATGAACGAGTCGTTCGCCTACGCGGTCGGCGCGCTCGGTCTGGCCGTGATCTTCATCTACATGATCCTCGCCAGCCAGTTCAGGAGCTTCCTGCAGCCGCTGGCGCTGATGTCGTCGCTGCCGCTGACGCTGATCGGCGTCGTGCTGGCGCTGCTGCTGTTCGGCTCGACGCTCAATATGTTCTCGATCATCGGCATCGTCATGCTGATGGGGCTCGTCACGAAGAATGCGATCCTGCTGATCGATTTCGCGATCCGCTCGCGCGCCGGCGAACACGCCGGCGAGCACGGGCTCGCGCACGACACGCCGCCGCTGTCGCGCGAAGAGGCGCTCTTGCACGCGGCGCGCGTGCGGCTGCGGCCCATTCTGATGACGACGCTCGCGATGATCTTCGGCATGGTGCCGCTCGCGTTCGCGATGAGCGAGGGCTCCGAGCAGCGCGCGCCGATGGGGCAGGCGGTGATCGGCGGCGTGATCACGTCGTCGCTGCTGACGCTCGTCGTGGTGCCCGTCATCTACTGCTATCTGGACGACCTGGCGCAATGGGGGCGGCGCAGGTTCGGCCCGTCGCAGTCCCGGACGGCGCCGGCCGGCGTCATATCGGCCCCATAAAATGCGCGACTGAACCTGGCAACGGAATCAGAACCATGAGCTTCCACTGGAATGTCGAGCGCGCCCGCTTCAACATGATCGAGCAGCAGATCCGGCCCTGGGACGTGCTCGATCCGGCCGTGCTCTCGCTGCTGACGATCGTGCGCCGCGAGGATTTCGTGCCGAGCGCCTATCGATCCCTCGCCTTCATGGATACCGAGATCCCGCTGCCGGCGTCGCCGGGACGCAGCGAGACCATGCTCGCGCCGAAGGTCGAGGCGCGCATGCTGCAGGAGCTGCTGCTGGCGCCGCACGAGACGGCGCTCGAGATCGGCGCCGGCTCGGGCTTCGTGGCCGCCCTGCTCGCGCGTCGCGCGCGCCATGTGCTGACGCTCGAGACCGACCCCGCGCTAGCACGGCTGGCCGCGGGCAACCTCGAGCGCGCCGGCGTGCACAACGCGACCGTGCGCGAACTCGACGGCAGCGGCGGCCTGCCGGGCGAGGCGCCGTTCGACGCCATCATGATGTCGGGCTCGGTCGCGGCGGTCCCTCCCGCGCTGCTCGACGGCCTGAAGATCGGCGGCCGGCTGGTCGCGATCGTCGGACAGCAACCGATAATGCGTGCGGTGCGCGTCACCCGCACCGGCGAACACGGCTTCGCAAGCGCCGATCTTTTCGATACCGTCGCACCCCGGCTGCACGGGTTCGACGAACCGAGCGCCTTTCGCTTCTGATGCGCCAGATCGCGGTCGAGGAGCTGCGGCCGCTGTGCGCCGCGCACGCGCCGCAGGTCTTGCTGCTCGACGTGCGCGAGCCGTGGGAGACCGCGAGAGCACCACTCGAGATCGACGGCGTGCCGACGCTGTGCATTCCGATGCGCGAGATCCCGCAGCGGCTGGCCGAACTCGATCGGTCGCGGCTCATCGTCTGTTTATGTCATCACGGGGTGCGAAGTCTGCAGGTCGTCGCATTCCTGTCGCAACGGGGCTACGAGAGCGTCTATAACCTCGCCGGCGGCATCGACGCCTGGTCGCTCAGGGTTGCGCCGCAGGTGGCGCGCTACTGACGCGACGGCCGTCGAGATCCACCCATGAAGAGAATCAAGAGCCAAGGAATGCCCATGTCCGCCGTGCGCACCCATCGATCGTCCCGCTGCGGCACAGCCGTCACCGGCGGCCCGCTCAGGCCGCTCGCCGCGGGACTCGCGCTCGCGTTCGCTTCGATGCTCGCGCAGGCGCAGAGCCTGCAGGAGCTCTACGACGCGGCACGCAGCTACGACGCGGCCTACCTCGCCGCGCGCGCAACGGCGGAGGCCGCGCAGTACCGGCTCGAGCAGTCGAAGGCGCTGATCCGGCCGTCGGCGAACGTCACCGCGAGCACCGCCCGCACCTTCAGCGACTCCCCGGCGTACGACTTCAACTCGTACAGCACGAATTCGCAGGCAGCGCTCAACGCAAGCCAGCCGCTGTACAACAAGGCCAGCACCGAGACGATCTCGAGCGCCGAGAAGGCCTACGAGGTCGCGCGGACGGATTTGCAGGCCGCCGAACAGGATCTGATCGTTCGCCTCGCGCAAGCCTATTTCGACGTCCTCGCGGCGCAGGACGACCTCGGAACGACGCAGGCCAACCTGAAGGCGATCACCGAGCAGCTGGCTTCGGCGAAGCGAAACTTCGAGGTCGGCACGGCGACGATCACCGATACGCGCGAAGCGCAGGCGCGCTTCGATCTGACGCAGGCCCAGCAGATCGCGGCCGACAACACCCTGCGCACCCGGCGTGCCGCGCTCGACACGCTCGTCGGCAAGACCGATGTCGCGCCGCGCCCGCTCGCCACGCCGGTCGTGATTCCGCCGCTGTCGAGCACCTTGCAGGATTGGCTGACCACCGCCAACAACGACAGCCCCGACGTGCGCAAGGCGCGTCTGGCCTACGATATCGCGCAGATCGAAACCGAGAAGGCGCGCGCCGGCCACCTGCCGACCCTCGATCTCGTCGGTTCGGTCGGCGCCAACGACAATACCGGCCTGAGCGGCCTCGGCACCGGCGCGGCCCAGGCGCGCGGGACTTACCGCAATGCGTCGATCGGCCTGCAGCTCAACATCCCGGTGTTCGCCGGCTTCGCGGTGCAGAACCGCGTCAAGGAAACGCTCAGCCTGACCGAGAAGGCGCGCGAGGACCTCGCCGGTGCCCAGCGCAGCGTCGATCTCGGCACGCGCACCGCGTTTCTTGCCGTCAGCTCGGGGCGCGCGCTCGTTCATGCGCTGGAGGCCGCCGAAAGTTCGAGCAAGCTCGCGCTCGAAGCCACCGAGCTTGGCTACAAGGTCGGGCTGCGCGTGACGCTCGATGTGCTCAACGCCCAGACCCAGCTCTTCACGACCCAGCGCGATCTGGCGAAGGCGCGCTACGACCTGATCCTCGCCGAGGTCAGGCTGCGTCAGGTGTCGGGCTCGCTCGGCCCCGAAGACGTCGCCGTCGCGGATCGCTTGCTCGCGAAGTAGCGCCGCGGGGCGCTGCCCGCCGGCGAACGCACGGCGGCTTATTCCCATTTCAGCTAAGCAAACAAAGAAACTGTAGTTCCAGAATCCATGAACGCTCCATAGAGTTCGCTCTCGCGGCCGGACCAGCCCATCCGGGGCTGGCGGCGCGCACGGACGGCGGAATGGCGGCATGGATTGGATCGCGGTACTGAGCGGCTTCGGCATCGGCGCCATCGTCGGCATGACCGGCGTCGGCGGCGGCTCGCTCATGACGCCGCTGCTGATCTCGGTCTTCAGGCTGCAGCCGGCCATCGCAATCGGCACCGATCTGTGGTTCGCCACGATCACGAAGACCTCGGGCGCCGTCGCCCACCATCGGCACCGACAGGTCGACTGGCGCATCACGTCGCTGCTGCTTGCCGGCAGCCTGCCCGCCTCGCTCGCGACGATCGCGCTGATGCATGCGACCGGCGTGAACGCGGGATGGTCCCGCGCGATCACGACGACGCTCGCCGTCGCGCTTTTCGTGACGGCGCTGACGGTCATCTACCGTCCGGCCTGGAACGCCCTCGGGTTGCGCCTCGAGCGGCGCATGCCGCCGCAGATCAAGCCGGCCCTGACGGCGCTGTGCGGCACCCTGCTCGGCGTGCTGGTATCGCTCAGTTCGATTGGCGCCGGCGCAATCGGCGCCACGCTGATCCTGCTGCTGTACCCGAGGCTCGATACGCGCGTGATCGTCGGCACCGACATCTCGCACGCCGTTCCGCTCACGCTCGTCGCCGGCATCGGACACGCGACGCTCGGCCACGTCGACTGGGCGCTGCTCGCGATGCTGCTCGTCGGCTCGCTGCCCGGCATCTGGCTCGGCGCGCAGCTCACGCGCCGGCTGCCGGAGGGCCTGGTGCGCATCCTGCTGTGCGTCTCGCTGGTCGCTGCCGGCACCAAGGTCCTCCTCTGATTTACGCAAGGCAAGGCCATGTACACCTATACCGCATTCGACCGCCAGTTCGTGCGCCAGCGCGCGGCACAGTTTCGCGACCAGCTCGAGCGCCATCTCGGCGGCCAGCTCGGCGAGGACGAGTTTCGCGCACTGCGGCTGCAAAACGGCTGGTATATCCAGCGCCACGCGCCGATGCTGCGCGTCGCGATCCCGTACGGCGAGCTGCATGCGACGCAGCTTCGCGCGCTGGCCGGAATCGCGCGCGAACTCGACCGCGGCTTCGGCCACTTCACGACGCGCCAGAACCTGCAGTTCAACTGGATCCCGCTCGAGCGCGCGGCCGACGCGATGGACGCGCTCGCGGCGGCCGACATGCACGGCATCCAGACCAGCGGCAACTGCATCCGCAATATCACGACCGACGCCTTCGCCGGCATCGCACCCGACGAGGTCGTCGACCCGCGGCCGTACTGCGAGATCCTGCGCCAGTGGAGCACGCTGCATCCCGAGTTCGCCTTCCTGCCGCGCAAGTTCAAGATCGCCGTGACCGGCGCCGGCGAGGACCGCGCCGCGACCGGCTGGCACGATATCGGCCTGCGGCTCTTGAAGAACGACGCCGGCGCGGTGGGCTTCCAGGTCAGCGTCGGCGGCGGCATGGGGCGCACGCCGATCATCGCGAGCGTCGCGCGCGAGTTTCTGCCCTGGCAGCAGATCCTCGTCTATATCGAGGCCATCGTGCGCGTCTACAACCGCTACGGGCGGCGCGACAACGCCTTCAAGGCGCGCATCAAGATCCTCGTGAAGGCCGAGGGGCGCCGCTTCTTCGATGCGGTCGAGGCCGAATTTCGCGCCATCCTCGAGCGCGACCAGGCCGGGGCCGCGCACCTGCTCACGCAGGCCGAGCTCGACCGCGTTTCGCGGTCGTTCGAGCTTCCGGCCGGCGTGGCGGCCCCGGTCGCCGCGAACGACGCAGCGATCGCCGACGCGGGGGCCGCTCCCGCCGCCTTCCGGCGCTGGCTCGACCGCAACGTCCAGGCGCACAAACTGCACGGCTATCGCGCCGTGACGCTCTCGCTCAAGCGCGCCGGCCAGGCGCCGGGCGACGCCACGGCCGAGCAGATGGAGCGCGCGGCAACGCTTGCCGAGCGCTATTCGCACGCCGAGCTGCGCGTCACGCACGACCAGAACCTCGTCCTGCCGTGGGTGCTGGCGAGCGATCTGCGCGCGCTGTGGGAGGACGCGCGCGCGGCCCGCTTTGCAACGCCCAATATCGGACTCCTGACCGACATGATCGCCTGTCCGGGCGGCGATTTCTGCGGCCTCGCGAATGCACGCTCGCTTCCGGTCGCGGCGGCGATCACCGAGCGCTTCGCCGACCTCGACGAGCTCCACGATATCGGCGAGGTCGACCTGCACATCAGCGGCTGCATCAATTCGTGCGGCCATCACCACAGCGGGCACATCGGCATCCTCGGCGTCGACAAGGACGGCCAGGAGTGGTACCAGGTCACGCTCGGCGGATCGGACGGCTCGGCCGCGAGCGGCCCGGCGCTGCCCGGAAAGGTGATCGGCCCGTCGTTCGCGGCCGACGAGGTGGCCGATGTGCTCGAAGCGCTGATCGATACCTACCGCCACCACAGGCGCGGCTGCGAGCGCTTCATCGATACCGTGCGGCGCATCGGCGCCGATCCCTTCAAAACCGCCGCCCAGGCCGTGCGCCGGGCAGGCACACCGGAGTTTGCAGCATGAAGTACATCGATTCCCGCCGCGGGCCGTGGCGCACGGCGGCCGGCGACGACGGCCCGCTGGCCGACATCACGCCGCAGCCGCATCTGCTGCTCACGCAGGACGAATGGCGCGCCGTGCGCGAACGCTGGCCGCAGGGCATGCCGGTCGGCGTCAGGCTCGCCAAGGACGCCGACGTCGAGGACCTCGCCGACGACCTGCCCCGCCTCGCGCTCGTTGCACTCGCCTTCCCGAAGTGGACCGACGGCCGCGCCTACAGCCAGGCGCGCCTGCTGCGCTCGCGCCTGCGCTACGGCGGCGAGCTGCGGGCGACCGGAGAGGTGCTCGCCGACATGCTGCCGCTGCTCGCGCGCACCGGCTTTGACGCCGTGGAACTGCGTGCCGACCAGCGCCGGGACGTTGCCGACCGCGCACTGCGCCACTTCGGCGCCCACTACCAGGGCGACACGATCGATCCGCGGCCGCTCTTCGCACGGCCGCCGCAGTGGGCCGACGCAGCGCCGCGCATCGCGGCACATGCCTTCGAGCATGCGGAGCAGATGGCATGACGACCGACCGCAAGCTGCGCGCCCCGGCAGCGGGCGCGATCGCTCTCTACGCCCGTGCGACACACGGCTTCGACGGCCGCGTCGCGCATGCGACGGCGGTGCTGCAGTCGGCCGCGCTCGAACACGCGGGCCGCATCGTGCAGGTGACGAGCCTCGGCGTCGAGGGCATGGTGCTGACCGACCTCATCGTGCGCAACCAGCTCGGCATCGCGGTGGCGACGATCGACACCGGCCGCCTGCACCCGCAGACGAGCGCCCTCGTCCCCGAGATCGAGGCGCGCTACGGCATCGCCGTCGAGGTCCATCGGCCGCAGCCGCGGGCCGTCGCCCGCTTCGTCGCGGCGCACGGCGAAGATGCGATGCGCGAAAGCCTCGCGCTGCGCAAGTCCTGCTGCGAGCTGCGCAAGATCGAGCCGCTGTCGCGCCTGCTCGCCGGCCGCAGCGCGTGGGTCACCGGGCTGCGCCGCGAGCAGTCGCACGCCCGTGCGGTCGTCTCGTTCCACGAGCGCGACGATGCCGGTCGCGTCAAGTTCAATCCGCTTGCCGACTGGAGCTGGGCCGACATCTGGCACTACGCCGCGCAACACGACGTGCCCTACAACCCGCTGCACGACGAGTTCATGCCGAGCATCGGCTGCGCGCCGTGTACCCGCGCGATCGCGGTCGGCGCCGACTTCCGCTCCGGCCGCTGGTGGTGGGAAAGCGAATCCGCCAAGGAGTGCGGGCTGCACGTCAGCGTGCACTCCCGCGCTGCGAAGGCAGCGGCGCCTTCGCGGCGCGAAGGCGGGGGCGGGTTCGCTTCGGCGCAGGCTGACTTCGGCAACGCAGAAGTCAAGGGCGCGCAAGCGCCCGACCGAAGCCAAAGCGAAACCGCCAAGGAGTGCGGGCTGCACGTCAGCGTGCGGGCCGGCGCTGCGAAGGCAGCGGCGCCCGAGGAGCTCGAAGCGCCGGCATGACCGCGCGCCCTCGGGCGGTGGGGTTGCTGTTCGACGCCGAGAGACCCCATTCGATCGACGCCCTTGGTCCCTAGGTGCAAACCCCGAGACCCTAAAATCGGCATCAACGCATCAACGCGCGGCGGGTCGCGATCGGCGCATGCCCGGACATGCGAAGCGCACCGCGGCGACAACCCATGACTCACGTCGTTCTCGAATCGTGCATCCGCTGCAAGTACACCGACTGCGTCGACGTCTGCCCGGTCGACGCCTTCCGCGAAGGGCCCAATTTCCTCACCATCGACCCCGATGAGTGCATCGACTGTGCGGTCTGCATCCCCGAGTGCCCGGTCGCGGCGATCGTGCCGGAAGAGGACGTACCGGGCGACCAGCAGCACATGATCGCGCTGAACGCCGAACTGGCACCGAAATGGCCGACCATCTCGAAGAGCAAGGGCGCGCTGCCCGATGCCGACGACTGGAAGGACCGCAGCGGCAAGCTGCCGCAACTCGAGCGCTGACGATGGAAGATGAACTCGCTCTCGCGCCGTCGCGCGCCGCACCGGC
>JACSRM010000379.1 GCA_014879745.1 Burkholderiaceae bacterium
GTGGCTCGCGCGCGAACGGCGCCTGAGCGAACTCGTCCTCGACGAACTCGACCACGCCGCGCCGGTGCGGCTCGGCATCGCCCTGCCCGCCGACAAGCGGCTGCGCGCGCTGTGCCAGGCCGTGCTCGAGAACCCGCAGCGCCACGCGACGCTCGCCGGCTGGGCGCGCGAAGCCGGCGCGAGCGAGCGCACCATCGCGCGCCTCTTTCGCGAGCAACTCGAAACCAGCTTCGGCGCCTGGCGCCAGCAGGTGCTGCTCGGCCGCGCGCTGACGCTGGCGACGCAGGGCCGGCCGATGGCGCTGATCGCCTCCGACCTCGGCTACGCCAGCGCGAGCGCGTTCTCGGCGATGGTGCGCAAGTCGGTAGGCGTGCCGCCGCGGCGGTTCTTCACGCGCGCGTAAGGCATCAGCACGTCGTTCGCCTACTCACGTCTCCGGACATGAGCAAACGCTCCGTTCGGCACGGACTCGATCATCGGGTGCCCCGCCTCGACATCGAGCGAGGCGGCCGGCCCGAACATGCACGGCCACTCGATTCGGGCGTACCGTGAGAGGCCACCGATCGACGACATCACCGGAGCCTGCAGCGGCGATGGGGCTTTTCGAGCAATAGTGCGCATGTCTTGCGAGGTGTGGGCTGCGAACTCCGCTACCCTTCGGCGTCCTGCCCGCCGCTCGATGCTGGTTTCATTGTTCGGCGGCATCAATGCTCTTCAGTGGCGGGCTCAGCGCATGAACGCGATCGGGAACTTCAGTCAGCATGGCTGAGGCAACTCAATGCACATCTGACGCGCGCAGCTTGGTTGCCGATTGGGCTGCACTGTCGATCGATGTCGAGGTCAATCCTGCCGACGGCAACCGCATCTTCAAGATCGGCGCCACCCGGTCCGACACCGCGGCGAGCCTGAGCGTCACCGTCGCCAAGCTCGGCAAGGACGCGATCGTCGGCCAGATCGACGAAGTTTCAGCGGGAGCGCGGGTGCTCGTCGGGCACAACATCCGCCGCCACGACATTCCGGAGCTGCGGCGCCAGTATCCGCAACTCAGGTGCCTCGAACTCCCGGTCATCGACACCCTCGAGTGGTCCGCGATGGCATTCCCCGCCAACCCGTACCACCGGCTCGTCAAAGGCTACAAGCTCGTCTCCGACACGCGCAACGATCCGCTCCAGGACGCCCGCATCACGCTTCAACTGCTGAGCGACGAGGTCGAAGCCTTCGCCGCGATGTACGCCGCCGATCCCGCCTGGCTCGGATTGCTGCACTTCCTCGTTGCGCACGATGCTCCGCTCGATCGATGCCTGCACCGCATCCGAGGCGCCGCCGCTCCGGATCGAACCGCCGCCGTCGCGCTCGCGGGCGCGTCCTTCGGCCCGCGCTGCTGTGCGACCCGCCTCGCTCGGCTGGGAGATGGCGACTTCGCAGACACGCCGGAGCATCGTTTCGCGTTGGCTCTGGCCTTGGGGTGGATTCGCGTCGCAGGAGGCAACTCGGTCCTGCCGATCTGGGTCCACCAGTCGCTGCCGCTGGTCCGCATGCTGGTCACCGAGTTGCGCGAGAAGGACTGTCAGGAACCGGCCTGCAGCTACTGCCGCGCACAGCACAATCCGGAGCACCTGCTCGATCTCAACTTCGGGCACACCGCGTTTCGCGCGAGTCCACGTGCGCCGGACGGCACGTCGCTGCAGCGTGCGATCGTTGTTGCAGGCCTCGAACGACGCAGCCTGCTGGCCGTCCTGCCGACAGGCGGCGGCAAGTCGATCTGCTATCAGCTTCCAGCACTCGCCCACTATTGGCGAGCCGGCCAACTCACCGTCATCGTCTCGCCGCTTCAATCGCTGATGAAGGATCAGGTGGACAACCTGGTGCGGGTCGGCGTCAACGCTGCCGTCACGATCAACGGACTGCTGACGCCGATCGAGCGCCGCGCCGCGCTCGACAAGATCCGCCTCGGCGACGCCGGCATCGTCCTCGTGTCGCCGGAGCAGTTTCGCAGCCGGACCTTCGCCGAAGCGCTGCGCATGCGCGAGATCGCGGCCTGGGTGTTCGACGAGGC
Organism: Burkholderiaceae bacterium; assembly: GCA_014879745.1. Classification (GTDB taxonomy): domain Bacteria; phylum Pseudomonadota; class Gammaproteobacteria; order Burkholderiales; family Burkholderiaceae_C; genus CAIKUF01. The sequence goes on from JACSRM010000379.1 coordinate 2,057, forward strand.
CCACTGCCTGTCGAAGTGGGGCCACGACTTTCGCACCGACTATCTCTACGTCGCCCGCTTCATCAGCGAGTCCTTCGGCGGTGCGCCCGCGCCGATCGCATGCTTCACGGCCACCGCCAAGCCCGACGTCATCGACGACCTGTGCGGTCACTTCCGCGCCGCGCTGGGCGTCGAACTCGAACGCTTCCTGGGCGGCCACGAGCGTTCCAACCTCAGCTACCAGGTCGTTGCCGCCGCCAAGGCGCAGAAGGCGCAACGCATCGTCGAGATCCTGAAGCACGAACTCGAACACGGTGGCGCGGGAATTGTCTTTTGCGCGACGAAGAAGATGACCGAAACGATGGCCGAACTGGTCTCGGCGCAGGGCATCACCTGCGGCTTCTTCCACGGCGGCATGGAGCCCGATGCCAAGAAGACAGCGCAGCAGCGATTCCTCGACGGCGAACTTGCCGTCATCGCCGCGACGAACGCCTTCGGCATGGGTGTGGACAAGCCCGATGTCCGGGTCGTCATTCACGCCCAGATTCCCGGCTCGCTGGAGAACTACCTGCAGGAGGCGGGCCGCGCCGGACGCGACGGCAACGCCGCACGCTGCGTGCTTCTGTTCGACCCCGAGGATGTGGAGGCCCAGTTCCGCCTGTCAGCCGGCTCGCGCTTGACGCCGCGCGACTTCTCCGCGTTGCTGCGCGCCGTGCGCAAGCGTGCGAGCCGCCTCAGGAGCGACGAGATCGTGGTCTCGGCGACCGAACTGCTGGCCGCCAGCGAGGGTGCAGACATCGAGATCGAGTCGCCGGATGCGACGACAAAGGTGAACACCGCGGTGGCCTGGCTGGAACGCGGCGGATTCCTGAAGCGCAACGAGAATCACACGCGCGTGTTTCCGGCCAGCTTGCGCGTGGCGACACTCGACGAAGCGTTGCAGCGCATCGCGCAGGCCGATCTGCCACGGCATGCGCGGCTGAAGTACAGCGCAGTCGCGACCAGTTTGTTCCGCACCGCGGATCCGGCCGGCATCAGCACCGACGAACTGATGCTCGAAGCCGGCATCGAGCCGCAGGAGTGCTTTCGCATCCTGCACCAGTTGGAGTCGCTTGGCATCATCGCCAACGACCTGGGTTTGAGCGTGCGGCTGAGCAAGGGCGTTCGCGGCGCCGCGGACGCGGCGCTGACGAGCCTCGACGAGATGGAGCGCCATCTTCTTGAGTTGATGGTCGAGCAGGCGCCCGATGCCGACGCGACAGGCGACGCCCAGATCCTGAGCATCCGCCCCCTCTGCACCGAGCTGCGTCGGCGCATGGGCATCCCGGACGGCGACCCGCGCATCACCCCCGAGACGGTACGCGCCTGCCTGCGTTCGATGTCGGAGAACTTCGGCTCCAGCAGCCAGAAACGCAGCCTGTGGCGCGCGCGGGGGCGAGACATCCTCAACCTCGTGCTGCATCGCACCTGGGGGTGGATACGAGAGGTCTGCGATCGCCGCCGCAGTGTCGCCCAGGTCGTGCTGCGCCGGCTGCTCGAGACCCTGCCGTCCGGCACGCGCGGCGCGAGCCTGATCGTCGAGTGCAAGGCCAAGGATCTGCTCGACACGATCGAATCCGACCTCGAACTCAGGCAGACGGTGAAGGACCCCGCCGCCGCACTCGAACACGCCCTGCTCTACTTGCACGACAACCGCGTGCTCGAGCTGGATCGGGGCCGCGCGGTCTTCCGCTCGGCGATGACCATCAGGGTCGATCCGAATGCGGCACGGCGCCGCTTCACGAAGGACGACTTTGCGCCGCTCGAGGAGTTCTACCGCGAGCGAACGCTTCAGACCCATGTGATGCACGAGTTCGCGCGGCTCGGGGCCGAATCGCCCGAACGCGCGGCCGAGCTGCTCGACGGATACTTTTCGATGCCCAGGCGTTCGTTCGTACGCCAGTTCTTCAAGGGCCGCGCCGATCTGCTCGAACTGGCGACCACCGACGAGTCGTTCCGGCGCATCGTCGATGATCTGAACCATCCGGTTCAGCAGGCCCTGGTCGAGGCGCCCGAGGAAGGCAATCATCTCGTCCTCGCCGGACCTGGCTCGGGCAAGACCAAGCTCATCGTCCACCGTATCGCCTACCTGCTGCGGGTGCGTCGCGTCCAGCCCGACAGCATCATCGCATTGACCTTCAACCGCGGTGCCGCGGCCGAACTGCGCCGGCGCCTGCTGGCACTCGCCGGCGACGATGCCCGCGGCGTCACCGTGCTCACCTATCACGCGATGGCGCTGCGCCTGACGGGCACGAGCCTGGAAGCCGCATCGCGCAGCGATGCGCCGATCGACTTCGACCGGCTGATCCAGGACGCGATCGATCTGCTGCACGGACGGTCCGACCAGGCTCTGCTGGACGAGGATGAGGCGCGCGAGCGCCTGCTCGCGGGCTACGAGTACATCTTCGTCGACGAGTACCAGGACATCGACGCGAAGCAGTACGAGCTTGTCGGCGCGCTGGCCGGCAGGCGTCAGCGCGATGCCGACACCAAGCTCAACATCATGGCCGTTGGCGACGACGACCAGAACATCTATGGCTTCAAGGGCGCCAGCGTCGAGTTCATCCGTCGGTTCGAAGCCGACTACGCGGGTGCGCGGACCTATCTGGTCGAGAACTTCCGATCGACGCAGAACATCATCGCCGCCGCCAACCATGTGATCCAGCGTGCCGCGGATCGCATGAAGGTGGACCACCCGATCCGCATCAACGAGGCGCGTTCGAAAGATCCGGCTGGTGGGCGCTGGGCGGCGCTGGACCGTGCGGGCCAAGGCTTTGTGCGATCGCTCGCTGCACCGCCGAGCGCCAACCTGCAGGCACAAGTCGTGATGCAGGAGGTTCAACGGATTCGGGCTGCCGACCCGAGCACGCCGCTCGGCCAGATCGCGATACTGGCACGCACGCATCGCACGCTCGAGCCGCTGCGCGCGCTCTGCGAAGAGATGGGCATGCGCTTCGAACTGGTCAGCGCTGACAGCACAAGATCACGAGTGCCGTTCATGCAACTGCGCGAAGGCTGGCTCACCCTGCAGCACCTGCCCAACCGCAGTTCGGAGTTGATCAAGCTGCAGGACCTGGGGCACTGGCTGGCAACGCATGCGGCCAACGAACCGGACAACCCGCATTGGGCAGACATTGCGGCGGCGGCTCGGGAACTCGCACAAGATTCACAGGTAGACCATGTCACGGTGCAGGAGGTGCTGGATGCCCTGTACGAAGCCGCCGAAGAGATCCGCAGCGCTGGACGACCCGACGCCTTGCGCCTGCTGACAGCGCATGGTGCCAAGGGGCTGGAGTTCGACCATGTGATCGTGATGGACTGCGGCGACTGGGCCCGGGACGGCGACGACGAGCGACGCTTGCTTTATGTTGCGATGACGCGCGCCCGCCAGACGCTGGTGGCAATTCGCGCCGAAGGCAGACGCAACGCCTACCTCGGCGACCTGGGCTCGGTCGACGGCGTGAAGGAAGTTCTGCCGGCACTGCACCCGATACACCGGCCCGAACTGGATCGCCGCTACCTGTCGCTCGGCCCCGCAGATGTCTTCCTCGACTATGCCGGGCGGCAACCGGCAGCGAGCCGGATTCATGCGGACTTGGCTGCCTTGCGCGTCGGTGATCCGGTGCGGGTGGCTGCCCGCCAGGTGACGGATCGCCATGGCCATACCCTCGTGCGGCTAGCCAGGAAGTGCGACCTCCCCAGTCGGCCTTTGGACGCAAAGGTGTTCGCGGTGATGCATCGCACTCGCGCCCGCACGCACCCCGACTTCGTAGCGGACGTGACGATCGACGAGTGGGAAGTGCCTCTTGTCGAGGTGGTGCTGCCCGCTTCTGGCGGCGCCTCGGAAAGAGCCGAAAGCAGCCCAGACACGTCTTGCAACCTTCTGTGACCGAGGATTGCAGATGCTGGATCAATGCGCAGTGTTGCGCTGCTCGGCGCCGAACACCCGCCAACGAGCTGCGCAAGCTCCCTTTTCGCGGCTGCGGCGTCAAATAGCCGGCCGCATCCCGTGCTGTTCCCGGCTTGATGCACGCCCGCAGCGATGCACACTTCAGCGATGAGCACCGATCTCGAGTCGATCCACAACCATCACGAGCCGGCGGTGTTCGACGCGATCCGGGTCGCGGCGGGGGACTATCCGCTCGTCGTCGGCAACGGCCTGCTGCCCGACGTCGCCTGTGTCGCGCTCAACCGGCTGGCGCCGCGCTACATCCGGCATCGGGCGGACCTGAGCTTCTATCTCTCGGCACGCGAACGCAGCGACGACGCGCGCGCCGTGGCCGACGCGGTGCGCTTCGCGTTCGAGTTCGTGCAGGCGCGCCGGGCGATGAAGGCGCGCGGCTGAGGGCCG
>JACSRM010000340.1 GCA_014879745.1 Burkholderiaceae bacterium
GGCAGCATCACCATGTTGAGCGCCGACGGCGACCTGCCGTGCGACCGGCCCAACCTGTCGAAGAGCTATCTTGCCGGCACCGCGCAGGACGACTGGATTCCATTGCGCAGCGCCGAGTTCTATCGCGAGCAGCGCATCGACATCAAGCTCGATGCGCGCGTCACCGACATCGACACGAAAAAGCGCGAAGTCGCGCTGAAAGACGGCACGCGCCACGCCTACGACGCGCTGCTGCTCGCGACCGGCGCCGACCCGGTGCGCCTCGGCATCCCCGGCATGGAACTGCCGCACGTCCACCTGCTGCGCACCTGGGCCGACAGCCGCGCGCTCGCCGCCGCGGCGGCGCAGGCGAAGCGGGCCGTCGTCATCGGCGCGAGCTTCATCGGCCTCGAGGTCGCGGCTTCGCTGCGCGCGCGCGGCATCGAGGTCGACGTCGTCGGCCGCGAGACGGTGCTGATGGAACGCGTGCTCGGGCCCGAGGTCGGCGCCTTCCTGCTCGCGCTGCACGAGCAGCACGGCGTGCGGTTTCACCTCGGCGCGACGCTCGCATCGATCGACGAGCGCGCGATGCTGCTCGCGAGCGGCGAGTCGCTCGCCTGCGACCTCGTCGTCGTCGGCGTCGGCGTCCATCCGGCGTTGGAACTGGCCGAACGCGCCGGCCTCGCGATCGACCGCGGCGTCAGCGTCGACCGCTTCCTGCAGACGAGCGCCCCCGGCATCTACGCCGCGGGCGACATCGCGCGCTGGCCGGACCGCCTGAGCGGCGAGCCGATCCGCGTCGAGCACTGGGTCGTCGCCGAGCGTTCGGGGCAGGTCGCCGCGCGCAACATGCTGGGCCGGCAGGAGCCGTTCGACCACGTGCCGTTCTTCTGGACCGAGCAGTACGACTTCGTGCTCGGCTACGTCGGCCACGCCGAGCGTTTCGACCGCGTCGAGATCGAAGGCTCGCTCGCCGCGCGCGACTGCAAGCTGAGCTACGTCCGCGACGGCAAGACGCTTGCGGTCGCCGTCGTCGGGCGCGACCTCGACGGGCTGCGCAGCGAAGTCGGGTTCGAACGCGCGATCGCGGCCGGCGGCTGACGCCTGCGATGACATCAAAGCAAACAAGGACAGAACCGTGGACAAACACATGTACCCCGAAGCCTCGATCGAACTGCACCGCCAGCGCACCGCGCTCGCGCCCGAACCGGCGGCGGCGTTCAAGGCGTTCAGCAACGCGGTGTTCGCCGACGGCGCGCTGTCGGCCAAGATGAAGGACCTGATCGCGATCGCCGTCGCCCACACGACGCAGTGCCCGTACTGCATCCGCGGCCACACCGGGAGCGCGCTGCGCCGCGGCGCGACGCAGCAGGAGGTGATGGAGGCGATCTGGGTCGCCGCCGAGATGCGCGCCGGCGCCGCCTACGCGCATTCGAACCTCGCGCTCGACACGATGAACCAGGTCGAGGCGAAGAAGGCCGCCGGCTGAAGGGGAACCACCATGAGCACGCGCATCCCGGCCGCCAACGTGCGGCTCAAACGCGCCTACGAACTTGCCGCCGAAGACGACGGCACGCGAGTGCTGATCGATCGGCTCTGGCCGCGCGGCGTGAGCAAGGACGAGGCGGCGGTCGACCTGTGGTTGAAGGAGATCGCGCCGAGCACCGAACTGCGCAAGTGGTTCGGCCACGACCCGGCGCTGTGGGCCGAATTCCAGGAGAGATACACGTTGGAGGTGCGTGCCAACGCGCGGGCCTTCGGGCAACTGCGCGAGCTTGCACGCAAGGGCCGGGTGACGCTCGTCTATTCGGCGCACGACGAAGAGCACAACGACGCCGTCGTGCTGCGCGGCCTGCTGCTCGGCACCGGGCGGGAGGCGGCACGGTCGCCCATTGCAGGGAATCAAACGGTTCGGGCGCCCAACGCCTGAGCCGGCAACCGGAGTCACATCATGTCGATCAAACGTTCGACCTTCATCGGCGGCCTGCTTGCCGCCGGTCTCGCCAGCACGCTGGCATTCGGCCCGGCCAGTGCCGTCGCCGCACAGGACATCGTGCTCGGCGCGTCGGTCCAGCTCACCGGGCCGCTCGCCAACACCGGGCGCTACTACCGCGACGCCTACCAGTTCGCGATCGACAAGATCAACGCCGCGGGCGGCGTGACGGTCGGCGGCACCCAGCACAAGCTCGCGCTCAAGCTCTACGACAACCAGTCCGACGTCAACCTGAGCGTTCGCCAGTACACCCAGCTCGTCACGCAGGACAAGGCGAGCTTCCTGCTCGGCCCGTTCGCGAGCAACTTCGCGATCGCCGACTCGGCCGTCTCCGAGAAGTACCAGGTGCCGATGGTGCAGGGCGGCGGTGCGTCGGACCAGATCTTCGCCCGCAACTTCAAGTACATCTTCGGCACCCTCGCGCCGGCGAGCAACTACTTCGGCAGCACGATCGACATGATGAAGTCGCTGCAGCCGGCGCCGAAGACCGTCGCGCTGCTGTATGCCGACGACGCCTTCGACGTCTCGGTCGCCGATGGCACGCGTCCCAAGCTGAAGGCCGCCGGCTTCGACATCGTGATGGACGAGCGCTACAGCAGCAACACGAGCGACTTCAGCTCGCTGCTGTCGCAGATCAAGGCGCGCAACGTCGACGTCGTGCTCGTCGCCGGCCACGAGACGGAGATTCTGAACTTCGTGCGCGAGGCCAAGAGCCTGGCCGTGGCGCCCAAGCTCTATGCGTTCACCGTCGGCGTGCCGAGCGCGGACTTTCGCAAGGCGCTCGGCAAGGACGCCGACTACGCCTACGGCATGACGGCCTGGCTGCCGGGCCCGGCGCTGAAGGACCGCTGGTTCGGCGACGCCGCGCAGTTCGCCGCCGCGTACAAGGCGAAGTACGGCTACGACCCCGACTACCACGCCGCGTCGGGCGCCTCCGACGTCGAGGCCATCGTGCAGGCGATCGAGAAGGCCGGCAGCCTCGATCCGAAGAAGGTGCGCGACGCGCTCGCGGCGTCGAACTTCGAGAGCCTGTACGGCCCGATCAAGTTCGGCGCGAACGGCCAGATCGACCTGCCGCAGATCGTGATCCAGGTGCAGGACGGCAAGGTCGTCGAGATCTACAACGCCAAGGGACTCGTTGGCAAGCCGCACTATCCGATGCCGGCGTGGGACGCAAGGCACATGTAGAAGGCGCAGACAACACCGCATAGCCGCCGCGTGGATCTGCTCGCACAGGTTCTCGTCAACGGCGTCCTGCTGGGCGGGCTGTATGCCGTGATGGCGCTCGGGCTCGCGCTCGTCTGGGGCGTGCTCAACATCGTCAACCTGGCGCACGGCGCGTTCATCATGGTCGGCGGCTATGTGTCGTGGCACCTCTACACTTATCTGCGGATCGACCCCTTTGCCGGGCTGCCGATCACCGCCGCCGTGATGTACGCGCTCGGCTACGCGACGCAGCGCGGCGTGCTGAACCTGATCGTGCGCTCGCCGATGTTCAACACGCTGCTCGTCACCTTCGGCATCGAGGTGCTGCTGACGTACCTCGCGCAGCTCGCGTTCTCGGCCGACTTTCGCGCGATCAACCCGGCCTACGCCGGCACCAACTGGCAGTGGGGGCCGGTCGTGCTGCCGGTGGTGCGGATGGCGGCGTTCGCGATGGCGATCGCGCTCACCGTCGGCATGTGGCTCTTCCTGCTGCACACCCGGCTCGGCCGCGCAATCCGGGCAACGGCGCAGAACCTCGTCGCCTCGCGCCTGTACGGCGTCGAGCCGCGCCATCTGTACGCGACGACGTTCGCGATCGGCATCGCGCTGGCCGGCGCGGCGGGCGGCCTCTATGCAACGGTGTCGCAGCTCAACCCCTACATCGGCGCGGCGCTGACGGCCAAGTCGTTCGCGATCGCGATCATCGGCGGGCTCGACAACCCGCTCGGCGTCCTCGTCGGCGGGCTTTTCCTCGGCATCGTCGAATCGCTGACGACGCTCTACATCGGCCCGACCTACGCCGACGTCGCGAGCTTCGGCATCCTCGTCCTCGTGCTCGTCGTGCGGCCGACCGGGCTGCTCGGGAAGGCGGCATGAAGCACTGGCGCATCGCGCTCGGCGTTGCACTCTTTGCCGCGCTTGCCGCGCTGCCGTGGTACGGGTCGGACGTGATGATCCAGTTCGGCATTAGCGCGCTGCTGCTCGCGGTGCTGGCGCAGGGCTGGAACATCATCGGCGGCTATACCGGCTATCCGTCGTTCGGCAACTCGGTCTTCTACGGCCTGGGCGCGTACGGCGTCGCGATCGCGATGGTGCAGTGGCACCTGCCGTTCGGCGTCGGCCTCGCGTTCGGCGCGCTGCTCGCGGTCGCGTTCGCGGTGCTGCTCGGCATCCCGGTGCTGCGCCTGAAGGGCCACTACTTCGCGATCGCGACGCTCGCGCTGTCGCAGGTGATGACGGCGATCGTCTCCAACATCCCGCTCGCCGGGCAGAACATCGGCCTCGTGCTGCCGCCGCTCAACGACGACCGGCTCTTCTACCTGCTCGCGCTCGCGCTGCTGACGGTCGCGACGGCGTCGATCTTCTGGCTCGCGCGCAGCCGCTTCGGCTTCGGCCTGATCGCGATCCGCGAGGACGAGGAGGGCGCCGCCGTGATGGGCGTCAACACGACGCTCTACAAGGTGCTCGCGTTCGCGCTGTCGGGCTTCTTCAGCGCGCTGGCCGGCGGCATCCACGCCTACTGGATCACCTTCCTCGATCCGGCGAGCGCGTTCGACATCGGCCTGAACGTGAAGATGATCATCATGGCGGTGTTCGGCGGCGCCGGCACGGTGCTCGGCCCGGTCTTCGGCGCGCTGTCGCTCGCGGCCGTCTCCGAGCTGCTCGCGAGCGAGGTGACGAGCATCGCGGGCCTCTTCTTCGGCATCGTCATCGTCGCCGCCGTCGTGCTGATGCCGCGCGGGCTGGCCGACATGCTGCGCCGGATCCGCAGCGCCGGCTGGCACTACTTCGCCGAGAACATCCGGGCCAATCGGATATGACGGCCGCCGCACTCCTCGAGGTGCGCCGCGCGACGCGGCGCTTCGGCGGGCTGCTCGCCGTCAACGACGTGAGCTTCACCCTCGCGCCGGGCGAGATCCTCGGCCTGATCGGTCCCAACGGCGCCGGCAAGACGACGCTCGTCAGCCTCGTCAGCGGCACGCTCGAACCGAGCGAGGGCGAGGTGCTGTTCCACGGCAAGGCGATCACCGCGCTGCCGGCGTTTCGCCGCGCGCGGCTCGGCATCGGCCGCACGTTCCAGATCATGCGGCCGTTCCCCGGCCTCACGGTGCAGGACAACGTCGCCGTCGGGGCGCTGTTCGGGCGCGGCGGCTCGCAGTTGCGCGTCGCGCGCGAGCAGGCGCGGCGCTGCCTCGACTTCGTCGGCCTGGGCGCGTTTGCCTCGCGGCGCGCCGACGAACTCGGCGGCCCCGGGCGCAAGCGGCTCGAACTCGCGAAGGCGCTCGCGATGCAGCCCCGGCTGCTGCTGTGCGACGAGGTGATGGCCGGGCTCAACCACGTCGAGATCGACGAGGTGATCGCGATCATCCGCAAGCTGCGCGACGAGGGCATCGCGATCCTCGTCATCGAGCACGTCATCAAGGCGATCAGAAGCCTGTCGGACCGTCTGCTCGTGCTGCACCACGGCGAGAAGATCGCCGACGGCACGCCCGACGCCGTGCTGGCCGACCCGACCGTCGTGCAGGCCTACCTCGGCAGGCAGCGCAAATGACGAGCCCCGAAGGCAGCCGCCCGCTGCTGAAGGTCGAGAAGCTCAGCGCCGGCTACGGCGCGCTGCCGGTGCTGCACGAGGTCTCGCTCGAGGTGCATCGCGCCGAGATGGTCGCGCTGATCGGCAGCAACGGCGCCGGCAAGACGACGCTGCTGCGCGTGCTGTCGCGCCTGCTGCCCTGCACCGGAAGCGTCACGTTCGACGGCCGCGACCTGACGCCGATGACGCCCGACGAAGTCTTCGGCCTCGGCCTCGTGCAGGTGCCCGAGGGCCGCCAGCTGTTCGACCGCATGACGGTGCAGGACAACCTGCTGATGGGCAGCTACCGGCGCACCGACAAGGCGGCGATCGGGCGCGACCTCGATCGCGTCTACGCGATGTTCCCGCAGCTCGCCGACCGCAGGCGCCAGCTCGCCGGCAGCATGTCGGGCGGCGAGCAGCAGATGTGCGCGATGGCGCGCGCGCTGATGGCGGCCCCGGTGCTGATGATGATCGACGAGATGAGCCTCGGCCTCGCGCCGGTGATCGTCGAGCAGCTCGTCGAGGTGCTCGCCGCGATCCGCAACGACGGCGTCACCGTCCTGCTCGTCGAGCAGGACGTGCAGATCGCGCTGTCGTGCGTCGACCGCGGCTACGTCGTCGAGACCGGCCGCATCGTCCACAGCGGCGCGGC
>JACSRM010000192.1 GCA_014879745.1 Burkholderiaceae bacterium
CAGCAGCAAGCCGAGCACTCGCATTGGCCAGCCCGAAACCTGCCGTTCGTGGCTACCGGCAATCGGCCAGGAGCGGACGCAGATGAACGGCAGCTCTCCGGCGTGTTGATGAAACTATTTGATCCAAAAGTACGGTGCCGGCACTGGGGGCTGTCGGCGCGCCTCTGGCCGTGGATGTGCCGTAGGACTTGAACTACGCCGACGAGCGGCACGGTCCGACGCTCGGTTCATCGCGCGAATTCGATACTCGAATCCTGCTCTTATAGGGAGATCGCCATGAGGGGAATCAGAGCGTCGGCAATTGCCGGGTTCGCGTCGGCAGTGATGGTTGCGCCAGCCTTTGCGCAGATCACCTTGTTTGAACAGCCATCATTCGAAGGCCGCTCATTTGGCGTTGAGCGTCAGGTCGACGATCTTTCGCGCTCCGGTTTCAATGATCGAGCTGCGTCGGCGGTGGTCACCGGCCAGCGCTGGGAAGTTTGCGAGCATGCCAATTTCGGTGGGCGTTGCGTGGTGCTGCCGCCAGGCAGCTATACGTCACTGGCGCAGGTAGGCCTGGACCGACGAGTGTCGTCGGCGCGGCCTGCGCGGGGTGATCCGCCTGTCGACGAGCGGCAACCCGTGGTTGCTCTGATCACCCTCTACGAGGGCGATCGGTTCTCGGGGCGCAGCTTCACTACCGGACAAGACATCGACGATCTGCGCCGTGACGGCTTCAACGACCGCGCTTCGTCGGCAGTGGTTTCCGCTGGCCAGTGGCAGGTGTGTGAAGCGGCTGGTTTCCAAGGCCACTGCACCTTGCTTGCGCCCGGGCAGTATGCGTCGCTGTCGGCGAAGGGGCTGAACAATAACCTGTCGTCGATGCGCCTCGTCGACTCGCCCAACAATGCGGTGAGCGCAGGGCGGGTGACCTTCTACGAGCATGTCGACTTCCGCGGTCGCACATTGAGCACGCAGGGGGCGTTGGCCGACCTCGGGCGCGAAGGCTTCGGCCAAATGGCTTCGTCGGTCATCGTCGAGGCAGGCGACTGGCAGGTGTGCGACGGCGCAGGATACGTCGGGCGCTGTGTGGTGTTGCCCCCCGGACGGTATGCATCGCTGGGGGCGGCCGGGCTGAACGACCGCGTGTCGTCGGTGCGACCGAATGACACCACCGCACCGGCTGCAGCCGAATTGGCAGAGGTAACGTTCTACGAGCACGACGACTTCGCGGGCCGTTCGCTGAGCACACAAACCGATCTGGCGGACTTCTCGAGCAAAGACTTCAACGACCGCGCTTCTTCGGTCATCGTCAGCGCCGGAGACTGGGAGGTGTGCGACGATGCCGGCTTCAGCGGCCAGTGCAAAGTGCTTCACCCTGGCCGCTACGCGTCGCTGCGCACACTCGGCCTGAACGACAGGGTGTCCTCGGTGCGCCAGGTGGGCACGGTGGCGGACTACCGCCGGCGGGGTAATGAACCACTCTTCCAGGCCAACGTACTGGCGGTGCGCGCTGTAATGGGCACACCCGAACAGCGCTGCTGGATGGAGCGTGAGAAGGTCGCGGACGAACGGAGCGGAATGAACGTTCCGGCGGCGATTGCCGGGGCGGTGATCGGCGGCATCCTCGGCCACCAGGTTGGCGGCGGGCGCGGCAAGGACCTCGCCACCGCGGGCGGCGCCGTTGCGGGCGCGGTCGCAGGTTCGACCATTGGCCGCAACGGCGGCAAGCCGCAGACTCAGGAAGTGCAGCGCTGCAGCGATGTCAACACCGGCCAGGCCAAGCCCGAATATTGGGACGTGACTTACGTCTTCCAGGGCCAGGAACACCGTGTGCAGATGGCTTCGCCGCCGGGCGCGAGCATCACTGTGAACGCTCAAGGCGAGCCGCGCATCTGATACCCCACTCTCCAAGCGGGACCGCAGCGTTTCAAGCGCTGCGGCCCGCAAATTTAAGGATGGCACGCACCTGCGTTTCCGGCGCCGTGCTGAATTGTCTTTCGTCAAGCTGGCGACGGGTCGTTGCGCCGCATGCGGTTGAAGCACGCGATGTGCTCTAGACCCAGCGCGTCAAGAAGGTCAGCGCGAATACGCGGCCTCCTTGGACGCCAACTACTCCTTGTATCTCCGAAATAGACTGTGCGAGATCCAAACCACTGAAGTGAAGCCCATGCGCTACGCGTGTGCCATGAGACCATGACCCGAGTGATGCAGGAGTGTCTGATGCCCCTATCACCGCAACGCGCTACCGCAATGCAGGTGCAGACCTGCGTCGCCGGGAGCCTGATTGCAGGCACGCGGATCGGTGTGGCGCTCTGCGCGGTCCTATTGGCAGGATGTGCCTCGATCGAACGTAGCTTGTCGGCTGACGCGTCGCCGGCTGCTGCAGCAGCAGGCGCGACCGCTGCACCCACGCCCGCGGCCGCCGCGCCCACGGCCGAGGTCGCTCGGGCAGGTTCACACGAGCCGCCACAACCCGAAGTTGCTCAGCGCGTGCCTATTGGGCCCGAGCCCGCGACCGCGCCCACAGTGAGTGCACCCGCTCGCGTGGCGCCGCGAGACACGGTCAGACCCGTCGCATCGGCCCGGGAGCAGGCGAAGGCCGCGCCATCACCATCACCGTCACCTGCGACGCGGCTTGCGAAGGATGAAGCGCCTGCTGCAGCACCTGCAAAGCCTGCGGCCACGCCAACGCTGGATCTCAAGTCGCTCGAGACCCGGCTCAAGGAGACTAAGGCGATCGGTGTCTTCACCAAGCTTGCGCTGAAGAATCAGGTCGATGAACTGCTGGATCAATTTCGGGCCTACTACCAAGGCCGAGTTAAGTTGACGCTGCCCCAGCTGAGGCGATCGTACGATCTGCTGGTGCTCAAGGTATTGGCACTGTTGCAGGACGCCGATCCGCCGCTCGCATCGGCCATCGCCTCATCGCGCGAATCCATCTGGGGCATTCTTTCGAACCCAGTGAAGTTCGCCGCGGTCTAGGCCCGTCAACGGAGATTGCTCATGATCAATGGCACGAGAAGCTGGATCTTGGTCGCCTTGCTGGCGACGACCATTACCTTGCCGTCGCGCGCGGCCGAAGACGCCGCAGTGCTGAAGGACCTGACCGCGGTGATCGCGCTTCTGGGCCTGCCCTGCGGACAGGTCGTCAGTGCCAAACGCCTGAAGGACGACGACCACATCGCCACTTGCAAGGACGGGAAGCGCTACCGGGTCTTCATCAACGCCGAGGGCCGGGTGGTCGCGCAACGGCAACCCTGATGACGCCCCTTCGCGCAGCACCAAGGTCTTGCATTTCGCCTTTCCTGAAGACATTCCTGCTGTGTGATTTCGGAATCATTGATATCGCCTGGAGTGTCTCGGAACCGCCGGATCTCTCTGAAATTCTCAAGCAGGGGTGCAGGATTGCTCTGTTATTCAGTGAGTCGGCAGAGGAACCTCGAAGCCGAGCGAGGATGCTCAGGTGGTTCATGAGCGGGCTTGTTGTCTTTGCGCTATGGAAGCTCAAAAGGCGGGTGGCTGCACCTGGAACCTGGAGGACGGCGACGCGACCGGGACCGTCAGAGTCCGTCCAGCATGGGCCGCTCGGCATTGCCTGTCACGTCTTTCCAGTTGGCCTGGGTATCAACGAAAGGCCGCGGACAGGGCTGTTCGCGGCGTGCCCGGCCGAACATCATCTTTTCCAGGAACCGGGCGGTCGGTGCCCACGAGACGCGCCTGAGCTTGAGCGTCGATGCCTGGCTCGCATCAGTGGCGTCGAGGTTCGTCTTGAAGTCAGTCACCAAACTGACGGTAGCCACTGCCGAGCGATGCGTCTGTACGCTATCGCACAGTGGCCTGGCGATGTCCGGCCCGATGGTTCAACTTCGGCCCGCGACGCCCGATCCGCACTGGGCCGTCGACCGGGCGCGGCGTCACGACGACCGACTGGTTCGGCGGATCGACGCGCGTCGAATCGTTATCGCTTCTTCGGTCGGAACGGATTGGAGACGACCAGTGCCGGGCCCGCGGGAAGTCCCGGCGGATTGGGCACGTGAACCTTCTTCGAACAGCAGGAAGTGCAGGCCGCAGCACTCGCGACGAAGCCTCAGTTCGGCCCCGGGGGCCGTAGCTGGGCAGGCGAGGCGCGAAGCTCAACTCGGTTGCGCCGATTTTGCGAATCGCAGATCGACTCGAATGCGCACGATGCATCCAGCCCGCGCCGGTGTACCAGTTCCAGCCACCCCGCCCCACTCAAGGCGGCACCGTGTAGACATCGCCGACCCTCGCCTTGGGGTCGACGCCGTAGGTCGTAGCCTGCGCGGGCTGTCCGTTGCGGTGGGTGGAGTTGAGGTTTTCAAAGATACGCCGGGCCAAGTTCTGCCCCGGCCCCAGGGTCGGGCTGCGCCTTGGCATGCGCGGGCTGGGCCATCACCGCCCAGACGCGGGCACGCGAGTACTGGCCGCCGTTTCTCGTGCACGCCCGCCGCGAAGACCCGGATGTAGCCGGCACTGAACTGCGCATGGGCGAGCGGCGGGTCCGGGAGGCGGATCAAGCCGACGTTCTTGGCGACCAGATGGGTTTGCACCGCGGCCAGCGCCTGAGCCTGCCGGGCGAGCGGCGCCTGGCCGCTGCGCACACTCCAGGCCTGCGCGATGAGGTCGATGCGGGCTTCGGTATTGGCCGCGAAGCCGAGCAGCTGGCCGTGATCGAAGAACACGTGCGTGTACCACTGTCGATGTTGCGCCTCGCGGAGTACCTACGTCCGGTCGCTACCGCACATGGTCGAAAAGAGTTGGATCCGTTCACTGTTCCGGACTCGGCCGCCGGACAGCCTTTCGCAAGTGCCACTCCCAGGCTTGACGTGGCGCTTTCGTGCGCGATTCACGCGGTCGGCGCGCCGGCAACACCCGCCGCCGGTGATAGTGGTTTCAGTGTTCAAGCTCGCAACGCACCTGCTGCCGGGCGCCGTTGCGCGCCTCGAGCCTGTCGGCGATGTCCTACGACCGTACACGGTCGCCGCCAATTGCGTTCGACCAATCCCTGGCGCAGCATTGATGTTCGCCCTGACGGGCTCAACGAGGAGAGACCACATGACCGTCGCACGCGTTACCGAAATCAGCAGCATCAGCTCCAAGAGCTTCGAAGACGCCGTCATGCAAGGCGTCGACCGCGCCAACAAGACCCTCAAGAACGTCAAGGGCGCTTGGGTCAAGGATCAGGAGGTGACGGTAGACAAGGGCAAGGTGTCGGGCTACAAAGTCATCCTCAAGGTCACCTTCGTGCTCGAATAATCCGGCGACTGGCTGCCAGTTCGCGCCAGCGGCCCCAGCCCGCCGCTGACCAATGGAGTGGAACAATGAATCGAATCATCTATCTCGTCGGTCTCGTCGTCGTCGTGCTGCTAGTTGCCGGGTTCTTTGGCTTGCGTTGATCGGCGGGGCAGCGTGCCTGCCGTGACCAGGATCTCATGCCGGCTCTTCTCGGGGCGGACTGCCGCCTCCCACCTGTCGACATGCGTGGATGCGCATGCAAGGCCGTGAGCACCACTTCGGAAGGCCGTTCTCGCGCGTATTGGCTCAACCACCGTCGACGAGTGGCTGGCGCCTATCGTCACCCCCGATTGATGCTTTGCGACGCGCTGTAGGACACCACCTACCCCCGATCGCGTTCACGAGCGACTGACATTCATCTAACAGGACACGATACTTGGGGTACGGTCAACTTGGCCGACTACAGCGGGTACCACTGACACCGATATTTTGAACGGCAGTCAGCGCACCCCCGGGACCAAAGCATATGAACCCACGAATTGCAGCCCTCGCACTCACCGTCTGTTTTGCCGCCCCATCCTTTGCGGAAACGAACGTCGGTGTTTCAATCGGCATCTATCAGCCCGGTGTCTACGGGCAGATCAACATCGGCAACCAGCCGCCACCGCGAGTGATCTACGCACAACCTATTGTGTATGCGCCACCGCGCGTGGTGTTGGTGCAGCCGTCACCGATCTACCTGTACGTGCCGCCCGGACACCAGAAGCACTGGGGCAAACACTGTGGGGAATACAACGCGTGCGGGCGGCCGGTGTATTTCGTGCAGGAAAGCTGGGTCCGCGAACGCTACGACGAACAGCGTGCGCACAGCAACGGCAAGGGCAAGGGCAAGGGAAAAGGCAATGGCAACGGCAACGGCAAAAACGGCAACCATTGATGCCAGCCTCCGGGCAGCAAAAGGCCCCGCCAAAGCGGGGCCAGATTGCGGTGCAGAGCGAGGTTAGACCTTACGACGACGTGCAAAGACACTCACTACGGCAAGCCCCGCCAGCATCAGCGCATAGGATTCGGGCTCAGGGACTGCCGGAATATTCTGGGACAGCAGATCGCCAACCTTGTCGTGGGTGGCATCGCCAAACCGGACTTTCAGATGCGGGCCGAGGCTACTCACGTCCAGCGCGCCGCCAGTTACGTCGATGTCCCAACTGAGGCTCGGTGCCACAGCCGCAAGGCCGGCAAAGCAAAGCCTTAGGGCGCCGCCGCCGCCGCCATCGCAACCTCCGGCGTTGAGTTCCTTACTGATGTTCACGAAGCCGCCAGGCCCGGTAGCTGTCGCGCCGGTGAAGGTTCCGATGTCACCGATCTGGAAGGCGTTCAAGTTAGTCACGCCAGACCAGTTGCCGCCAGCCGCGTCCGTGTTGAGCATGGTCAGATTGAACGTGTCCGAGTCGATGATTGACATCTCGAACGTCACACCCTGAAACGCGAGGCTGTAGTCGGCCGCGAAGCTGGGTGCGGACGCAACGGCAGCGGTTGCTGCCAGCGCGAGGACTGAAAGACGAGAGCGAAGGTTCATAGCAAATCCCTCCAAGGGTGCCGAGCATGAATGACTGTCGCGCAACTGTATGCGTTGATGTCCCAGGAAGTGGTGTAAGTCTTTCGTCGCGGCAAGGCGCGTAGGGCGTAGCCCGAAGCGGCTTGCCGCGCGGCGACGGCGATCCCGCTCTTGGGGTGGCCATCGTGGTCCCGGATAAGGTTGAGGTGCGATCCATCCACCTTGATCTGAAGGAACACACGATGACCACCGCCACTATGGCACTTGCCGAGCTCGCCGAGAAGGGAGCCGATATCGACGTACTGCGCCAGATGGTGCAGTTCATGGCCCAACGCCTGATGGAGCTCGACGTCGAGGCTCGCTGCGGCGCCGGCTACGACGAGAAGAGCACCGAGCGCGTCAACAGCCGCAACGGCTACCGAGAACGCGCCTGGGATACGCGCGCGGGCAGCGTCGAGCTCAAGATCCCCAAGTTGCGCCAGGGTTCGTACTTCCCCGAGTTCCTGGAGCCCCGGCGCACTGCCGAGAAGGCGCTCACCGCCGTCATCCAGGAAGCCTACATCCAGGGCATCTCCACCCGCTCGGTGGACGACTTGGTCAAGGCACTCGGGATGAGCGGTGTCTCCAAGAGCCAGGTGTCACGCCTGTGCGGCGAACTCGACGAACGCGTCGGGGCCTTCCTGAACCGCCAGATCGAGGGCGATTGGCCCTACCTGTGGATCGACGCCACCTACGTCAAGACCCGAGAGGCCGGGCGCATCGTGAGCGTGGCCGTGATAGTGGCGGTCGGCGTGAACACCGACGGTCAGCGTGAGGTGCTCGGGCTCAAGGTCGGAGCCAGTGAGGCCGAACCGTTCTGGACCGAATTCCTGCGCAGCCTGAACCGACGCGGGCTGCGCGGCGTGAAGCTCGTCATCAGCGACAGCCACGAGGGCATCAAGGCCGCGACCTCGAAGGTCTTCAAGGCGACCTGGCAGCGCTGCCGCGTGCACTTCATGAGGAACGCCCTGGCACACGCGGGCAAGACGCAGCGGCGCATGGTCTCCGCAGCTATTGGCACAGCGTTCGTACAGGACTCGGCCGACGCGGCCAGGACGCAGTGGCGCTCTGTCGCTGATCAGCTGCGCGGCAAGTTCCCAAAGCTCGGCACGCTGATGGACGAGGCCGAGAACGATGTGCTCGCCTTCATGACCTTCCCTCGCGCGCACTGGACGCAGATCTACAGCACCAACCCGCTCGAACGATTGAATGCCGAGATCAAGCGTCGAACGAATGTCGTGGGCATCTTCCCCAACGACGCGTCCATCGTCAGGCTCGTCGGGGCCATGATGCTGGAGCAGAACGACGAGTGGTCGCTCAACCGGCGCTACATGCAGCTTGAGGGCCTGCAGACGCTCAGCGATACTGTTCCTACTCGGCTGTCCGCTGTGGCTCGCTGAGTACCGCGCATCTCAGCTCTCTCCGGGCTGTGGACTTACACCATGCGCTGGGACACGACCCTGTATGCCGACCAGACGTCGTTTTGCACCCCTCAAACCGGGGGGACAGTCCGGCCTCGCCGAGTGGGTGATGGAAGCCAATTCACGACTTCACCAGCGCCGGCTCGGCCGCGCCGTCGGAGCAAAAGTGGCGAGCCGTTTCCCGTTCCGCTCCGGATGGCGGCAGAAGGTCGGAGATCTACCGGCGGCGCCCCGACAGCGAACGGGCGCAATCAAGCCGTTAGCGAAGCCCACGAGACCGAGTTTGGCGACACGAACCAGCCGATCGTGCAGAGGTGCTGGAACTTGGGGCTCAGAGCTTCGCCCATGTCTGGCGGGCCCACGTGTGCCCGCAGCTAGACCAACCCGTGCGGCGCGAGCCAACCGACGTTGGTCTCGCAGTGGTCGACCAGCCAAACCAGCCTTGCAGCGGCCGCTTTGGAAGCGACCGCCCCGCTCGCCTTCACTTGAACGGGTTGGCCGTAGCAAATCACAGGCCGATGCCAGTGGAGATGATGAAGGGCGCCGTCCGTCACGCCCACGGCAAGGAAGAATTTCGTCTGCAGTTCCGGTATTAACTCGGGCTGACGCTCACTAGCCTCCAGCATCTTCATCGACGCCAGCCCGATGCCGATGCACGAGCCCGTCGCCGGCACTCGAATGAGCAGGGCACAGTCAGGGGCAGCAGATCGGGGGCGCAAGTTCGCGTGGCGCCGGTGGATCGTCACCGGCGACTCCCATACAACCATCAGCGCGATCGGTCGTTGGCGCCCGGACGCCAACGTCGGCTTTGCCACCAGCAGTTCGGGCAGCCCACCGGCAACTGTGGGTCCTCTTGCCCCAGCCATGCCGACGAACTTATCGCCGTACAGCCGACCTTCAAATGCGTGACCGAACAGCAGCCGGTGACGGTAGACAGTGACCGGCCAGCAACTGTTGGTGAAGGGTGGCACTTGAGCATCTAGATTGCCCATCCTTTCGACGTGGGCGAACCTCGCAGGATCCCCGTCATCCATGCCTTGGTGGAGGATTGACGCCGCAGTACCTTCATCGGCGGGAGATGTCGACTACCCATAGCGCAAGAGCGACTGCGGCTGCAAGCCACACCAACACGATCACGACTGCGCCTGCCATGCTGCGAGGTTTCGACGGCGACTCGGCTAGCCAGTCATCGGCCTTCTGGCGCGAAGAAGGCGCATGGTCAGCCAGATCAGCACCGGCAGGAGGACGACGTCGTCAAGGTAGCCGAGCACCGGGATGAAGTCGGGAATCAGATCGATCGGGCTCAGGGCGTAGGCCACAACGAACACACCGAGAGCCTTTGCGTACCAGGGTGTGTTCGGATGATGTCGAGCGAACCATAACGTGATTGCATCGCGCTTGATGCGTTTGGCCCAGGCCCTCGTTGCGTCAATGAATCCCATCCAACCCCGAGCATGCGCGCAACTGCCGGTCACGGTACAGCGAGGCCAGAGGCCATGCCGCCAAGACAAGCGGCGAACGTGCACCGGCCAATTCGACCCGTTCGCTTGGCATAGTGGTCCGGCCGTCCGAGTGAAGGGCGCCGTTCGATGTGCCTCTTGCACTCACCCTTGTCCAGCACGCTCCCAAGCGGCGCGATGAAGACCTGGGCAGCGGCACAGCAACGTGCTTCCAGTTTGACCCGTCGATTGCTGTGCCGAGGAAGCGCACCGCGCGCCCGAGCTTGGTCTTAGCGTACTTACATCGCAAGTGCGCGAGCCACGGAATTGTGGCAAAGGCGCCCCAGATACACTCGCGACTCGTCATTGGGGAGTAGCCGCCCTGCGCCTGCAGGGGTCCGCGTCAACACACTTGACCCTCACGGTCATGGCGCGGACAGCTTCAAGCCTGGCAAGACCTTTGACTGCACTGCTTCCGGATGGGCCCGGGATGCCGTGCAGTCTCTGTCTTCGCTGGCCCTTGGAGTTCTCGTGGAAGCATTCCTCGTCTCGACCGGTGTGGTCGCCCTGGGTGAAATGGGCGACAAGACACAGTTGATGGCCATCGTCCTGGCGGCCACCTTCCGTAAACCAATCCCGATCATTCTCGGCATCCTGGTCGCGACCTTGGTGAATCATGCGGCGGCCGGCGCCGTGGGCGGCTGGGTTGCGCAGGCCATGGGCCCTGAGATTCTGCGCTGGGCTATCGGCGTGTCGTTCCTGGCGATGGCGGGCTGGGTGCTGATCCCAGACAAGATCGACGCCGACGCGGGGGGCGGCAAGCGGCGCTTTGGCGTGTTCGGCACCACGGTGATCGCGTTCTTTCTGGCGGAGATGGGCGACAAGACGCAGATCGCAACCGTGGCGCTTGCCGCACGCTACCCTGACATTGTTGAGGTCGTCCTGGGCACGACCTTCGGCATGATGTTGGCCAACGTGCCGGCGGTCTTTCTGGGCGACAAGATCGCCCAGAAGGTATCGATGAAACTGGTTCACGGTATCGCCGCCGCCCTCTTCGCCATCCTGGGCCTGCTGACGCTGTTCAATGTCGGCAAGCTGTTGTGAGGAAGATCTGTATGCACACCCATGACCTCGCCGAGTGGCACCATGATCACGTCTTCGACACCGGCAACATCGCCGGCGAGCGCAGCACGCGTCTGGTGATGTGGATCACGGCCGCCATGATGGTGGTCGAGATTGCTGCCGGCTGGTTCTACAACTCGATGGCACTGCTGGCCGATGGCTTTCACATGAGCAGTCACGCGGTCGCCATCGGATTGAGCGCCTTTGCCTATGCTGCCGCACGCAAGCACGCCAAGGACTCTCGGTTTGCGTTCGGCACCTGGAAGATCGAGATCTTGGGCGGTTTTGCCAGCGCCATCTTCCTGCTGGTGGTCGTGGCCCTCATGGTCTATGGCTCTGTCGAGCGGCTTTTCAGCCCCGAACCCATCCACTACCAGGAGGCGATGGTCATCGCGGTGCTCGGACTTGCTGTCAATCTGGTCTCGGCGCGAATCCTGGGTGCGGCACACCACCACGGCCACGATCACCATGGCCACGGGCATGAGCATGATCACCACCACGACCTCAACTTGAAGTCGGCCTACATCCACGTCATCGCCGATGCGGCGACATCTGTGGCGGCCATTGCCGCGCTTGCTGGGGGCTGGCTGCTCGGGTGGTCGTGGCTCGACCCCATGATGGGTATCGCCGGCGCGGTGGTGGTGGCCGTGTGGGCCAAGGGACTCATTGTCGACACCAGCAAGGTGCTGCTGGACCGCGAGATGGACCACCCCGTCGTGGACGAAATCCGCGAGGTCATAGCCGAGCGCGGTGCCGACAGCGAAACCATCATCGCCGACTTGCACGTATGGCGCGTCGGCAAGGGCAGCTATGCCTGCGCGCTGAGCATCGTCACCCATGATGAACGCCTGACGCCAAAACGGGTGCGCGAATGGTTGTCGGTTCATGAAGAGATCGTGCACTCGACCATTGAGATGCATCACTGCTCGACCGGACGAACCCTCGCATGTTGATCGGCCGTTTCGAATCAGCGGTGGCTGTCGCCCGGTAGATTCCGCGACTTGAACTTCGGGTTTGAGTCGTCGCTTGACAGCAGCGCACGCGAAGTTCCAGTCTTGAACTGGCACGACTAGATTTAAGTCACGGCCAGCGCAGCGCGCGAACAGAAGCCGTTCATCCGCTTGGCGGATCCGTACCGGGTTAGGGCTATCTAGCCCCGGCCACTTCCAATTGACGCACGATCGCCACGTAGCCGTGCGAACGGGCCAGGGCCAACGGCGTTCGGCCATCGCGATCAGCCAGCTGCGCATTGGCTCCGGCCGCCAGCAGGTCCTGCACCACCCGCTGATGGCGCGGCCCGCCGTCACCGAGCACCACCGCCTCGATCAGTGCCGTCCAGTGCAGGTTGTTGACATGGTCGAGCGGCGCGCCGGCCTTGATGAGCTGGCGCACGACGCCGTCGTGGCCCAGGTGAGCGGCGGCGATCAAGGCCGTGCCGTCATAGCGGCTGGTGGTCAGCTTGGCACTCGCACCAACTTCCAGCAGCACCGCCAGCGTGGCGTCGTCGTCGGCCACCGCAGCGATCGTGACCGCGTCGTAGCGGTCGTTGTCGAGCGCGCCGAGATCCGCGCCGGCCTGGGCCAGTGCGCGGATCACCTCTTGCCGACGTGCGAAGGTGGCCACATGCAAGGGGGTACGGCCGTGACCATCGCGCGCGTTCAGCGTGGCGCGCTCAGCACCCGCGACCGCAGCCGCATCGCCGCGCCAGGCCGCAGCAAACAGCCCACGGTAGGCTGCCACTTCGGCCGCCGACGGACCCACCTGGGCAGCGGCCGAAGTGGCCACTGCAAAGAGCATGGCAGCCAGCAGGGCCTTCACTTGAGTTGATCCTTCACGATGTCCAGCGCAGCGACCACACATTGTTCGTCCAGGTGGCCACCGGGCGCGCCGCCAACCCCGACGGCGCCGATGACTTCATTGCCCGCCTTCACCGGCATGCCGCCTCCAAGCAGCAAGAAGCCAGGGATGTTCACCAGATTGGCCGCGCCAGGGTTCTTCTGCGCCGTCTCCATCATTGCCGACGTGGCGTTCTTTGCCGATGCCGAAGTGAAGGCCTTGCGCTCGCTTGCCGCAAGCGTGTGCGGGCCGGCATTGTCGGCACGTTGCACCGCACGCACGCCGCCGGCGCGGTCGACCACTGTTGCCGCAACCGCATAGCCGTTGGCTTGGCAAGCTGCAACGGCGGCCGCAGCGATCTGGTTGGCCAGCGCCAACGTCATGTTCTTCTCGGTACGTGCGCCATCGGCCAGCGCCACGGAGGCGGCCGAGGCCAGCAGGGCAACAGCAGTGAGTTTCAGGGTGGGGTTCATCGTCGAGATCCTCAGGTGGCAGGCCGAATACCGGCCGTGGTGCCACTGTAGGAAGTCGGCGAGTGCGCGGCCATTCGCACTGTTACGCCGGCGCCTGGGTAGTTCTACGCAGCATCACCCTGCTCGACCAGCGCCGCGAAACGCCTGATCAGCTGGGCCAACGACACTGTCTGCAGCTTGGCAGCGAGGTTGGCGCGGTGCGTTTCGACGGTGCGGGGCGACACGCCGAGCCTGCGCGCGATCTGCTTGGCCGTCAGACCCTCGATGACCAGCGCCAACACCTCGCGCTCACGTTCCGACAGGCGCGCGTAGTGTTCGCGCGTTTCGCGGTCGGCAGCCTGCCGCTCGCGCGTGCGCACATGCTGGCGCACCGCATCGTGCAGCGCC
Organism: Burkholderiaceae bacterium; assembly: GCA_014879745.1. Taxonomy (GTDB): domain Bacteria; phylum Pseudomonadota; class Gammaproteobacteria; order Burkholderiales; family Burkholderiaceae_C; genus CAIKUF01. The sequence goes on from JACSRM010000192.1 coordinate 13,508, forward strand.
TCGATCAACCGCTCGTCGTCGACCGGTTTTTCCAGGAACTCGGCAGCGCCGGACTTGAAGGCACGCCGGCACATCGCCACCGTGCCGTGGCCGGTAAGCATGATGATCGGCTGGTCGACGCCCTGTGCCACCAGTTGCTCGAGCACGCCCAGGCCGCTGATGCCCGGCATGCGGACGTCGAGCACGATTGCACCGATTGACTCGCGATCGAAGCCGTCAAGAAAGACCTGCGGATGCGGCCACTCGGCGACCTCCAGGCCGACCGTGCCGATCAGTAGCGCCAAGCTGCGGCGCACGGCGTCGTCATCGTCGACCAGATGGATCAGGGGCGTGGTCATCAGCTTTCTGCCAATGGCAGCTCGAGCCGGAATTCGGCGCCGTGGGGCTGCACATTCTGCGCCGACAGTGTTCCGCCCATGGCCATCGCCAACGAGTGGCACAGGCTCAGGCCGAGGCCCAAGCCGTCGGCGCGGGTGCTCGAGAACGGCTCGAAGAGATGGTTGAGCACTTGCGGTGCGAGGCCCGGGCCGTCATCACGCAGCCGCAGGATGCCGAACCGCTGCTGCGTGCTGATCATCAGGCGCAAGGTGCGCTGCGGTGCGGGCACCGCCGCCAGCGCCTGCAACGCGTTGTTCAACAGGTTGTGCAGGATCTGCTCGAGCGCCACCGGGTCGGCGCGCACGATCACGTTTGCGTCATCGACCACTGGCCGCACAGCCAGGCGTTGCAATTCGGGTTGCAGCAGCGCAAGCGCACTGTGCACCGCGCCTCCCAGCGGCACAGGCAGCAATTCCTCAGCACCGCCGGGCCGATCGAGTCGCCGCCGCAAGCGAGCGACGACCTCGGCTGCGCGACGCGCCTGATCGCTTGCGTGGCCGAGCGCCTCGCGCAGCGTTGCCTGAGGCAACGGTTCATCGTCGAGCAGACGCCGTGCCGCCTGGGTGCTGGCGATCACCGCGGTCAGCGGCTGGTTCAACTCATGCGCCATGCCAGCGGCGAGTTCGCCGAGCGCGTTCAGCCTGGCGGTGCGCCCCAGGCGTAACAACTGTTCGGCCCGGCGCCGGCCGGCGCGCTGGGACATCACGGCTGCCAAGGCCGCCAGTGCCAGTGCCAGCAAGGTGGCCAGCGCGAGCAACGACGGCCAGGGCCAGTCAGCCGGCCCGGTGGCGCGCTGCACGTGCAGCACGAAGGGTTGGCTGGGCGTGTCCAGCGCCTTGTCAAAGACAAAGCCCGGCGTGACGCCACCATACCAGCCTGATGCGGCGATGCCGGGCTGCAACGACATCGTATGTCCGTCGAGAACCAGATCGGCCTCTACCGGACCCGCGCGGTCAAAGGGCCATTCGGACCAAGGCACCCAGCGGTTGAGTTCGATGCGCAGCGCAAAGCTCGCTGGTAAACCGGCCAGCAGCAGGTCGTAGCGCTTGGCCGAAGAGTCCACCGCAGCGACCACGGGTCGCGCCGCGCCGCGTGACACGGGTTCGGCCTGCGCCAGCGCGACATCGTGCCACGTGGCATTGGACGGGCGCCGCCAGACTTGCAACACCTGTGGGTACAAGGCAGGCAGCCGTGCCAACCGGTCGTCGCCTGGCAGCTCCGGGTCGAGCAGCACCAGTGTGGCGAGGATGGCGTCGTGCTGAGAAGCGCGTTGGCTCAGCAGGCGATGTGCCGTGCGCGCCTCGGATTGAAAGACCTCGCGACGTTGTGCGATGTCCACTCGGACGACGATGGCACCCATGGCCACGCTGACAACGAGCCAGGCGAAGAGCCAGCGTGCGGATCGGTACTGGCGCGTGGGCATGCGACCAATGTAAGCGGCCAGCCATCCCATCTTGAACAGCCAAGTCCATTGACTAACGATCGTGTCCATCAAGGAGATCGGTGGACACGATGGCAGAGCAGAGAGTTGTCTTGCGCCGGCGGCACAGCGCGCAGTTCAAGGCGTTGGTGCTGGAGCAGTGTGCGGCGCCTGGGGCGTCAGTGGCGAAGGTGGCGATGTCGCACGGGCTCAACGCGAACATCGTGCACGGCTGGCGCAAGCTTGCACGCGAGCGAGACGGCAGTGCTGTCGTGCTGCCACCCAGCCCCGTGAGCTTGCCCGCCGAGCCGGCCGCGAGAACGCCGCAGTTCGTACCGGTGACAATGACGCCGGCGCCGCCGCCGTTGGCAGCCGCCGACATCCAGATCGAACTTCGTCGTGGTGCCACGGCCATGAAGATCACCTGGCCGATCACAGCGGCCGCCGACTGCGCGGCCTGGATGCGCGAGTTGCTGCGGTGATCCGCATCGACTCGTTGTGGCTCGCGGTCGAACCCATGGACATGCGCGCCGGCGCCGACCGATTGCTGGCCGGCGTGGTGCAGGTCTTCGGCAGCGCCCAGGCCCATCACGGCTACCTGTTCGCCAACGCGCGCGCCACACGCATCAAGCTGCTCGTACACGACGGCTTCGGTGTGTGGTGCGCCGCGCGGCGGCTCAACGCCGGGCGCTTCGTGTGGCCGCGCAAAGTGAGCGCCGCGACGGCGCCGATGACCTTGACGCAAGCGCAATTCGACGCCCTGGTGCTCGGCTTGCCGTGGCAGCGATTGACACAAATGCAAGTCATCACGCGGATGTAATTGCACCGCTGTCATTCGACATCGCAAGGCCCGCACAGGGCAATTGGCGCATGTCCGAATGGCCTCGTCGCAGCGCTCTGGGCACACTGTGCACATGCTCGATGTGCGCACCCTCAACGCCCAAGACCTTCGTGGTCTGAGCGCTGAGTCGCTGGTCGCAGCGGCCGAGCAAATGCTCCAGCGCATCGGTGCGCAAAGCAAGCAACTCGACGAGCGCGACGCGCACATCAAGGCTCAAGATCGAGCCATCCGGTTCAAGGACGCCAAGATCGAGAAGATCGCCTTCGAGCTCGCGCGTCTGAAGGCCTGGCGCTTCGGCGCCAAGACCGAGGCGATGAACGCCGAGCAGCGCCAGATGTTCGAGGACACGCTCGCAGAGGACGAGGCCGACCTGCAAGCCCAGCTCAATGCGCTGCAGGACGTTGCCGATCAGGCCGACAAGCCACAGGTCAAGCGCAAGCCGCGTCGCCAGGCGCTGCCCGAGCATCTGCGCCGCATCGAGCACCACCACGAGCCCGAGAACACTACCTGCCCTACGCCGGACTGCGGACAGGCCATGGTGCGCATGGGTGAGGACGTGAGCGAGCGCCTGGACATCATCCCTGCCGAGTTCTTCGTGCACCGCCACATCCGCGGCAAGTGGGTCTGCAAGTGCTGCCAGCAGTTGGTGCAGGAACCCGTGGAGCCGCAGATCATCGACAAGGGTGTGCCCACCGCCGGCCTGATCGCCCACACGCTGGTGGCGCACTTCGTTGATCACCTGCCGTACTACCGGCTGGAGCAGATCAACGCCCGCTCGGGTGTGCACACGCCACGCTCGACGCTGGCGTCGTGGTCGGGCTCGGGTGGTGCGAGCCTGGCGCCGCTATACGAGGCGCATCGCACGTTCGTGCTGAGCGCGCCGGTGCTGCATGCGGACGAGACGCCGGTGAGGATGCTGGACCCCGGCGCGGGCAAGACCGCCAGGGCTTACGTCTGGGCGTATGCCAGAGGCGAGCACGACAGCACGCCGGGTGTCATCTACGACTTCTGCACTGGCCGGGGCTCGAAATACCCTGCGGACTTCCTCGCCGAGTGGACGGGCACGCTCAGCTGCGACGATTACGCGGGCTACGACGTCGTGTTCAAGCGCGAAGGCTGCATCGAAGCTGGATGTCTTGCTCACGCGAGGCGAAAGTTCGATGAGCTGGCCAAGGCCAACGCGAGCCCGGTCGCTGCGCAGGCGATTCAGCGCATCGCGCTGATCTACCGGGTCGAGAGCCAGGTGCGCGAGATGACGGTCGAGGCCAGGCTGGCGCATCGCCAGCAGTACGCCCGGCCGCTGTGGGACGAGTTGCACGCGTGGATGAAGCTGGAGCGCACGCGCGTGCCCGATGGAGGGGGCATCGCCGCCGCGCTCGACTACAGCTTGAAGCGCTGGGGTGCGCTCGGCCGCTTCCTCGGCGACGGCGCGGTGAGCGTGGACAACAACCACATCGAGAACCTGATGCGGCCTTGGGGGTTGGGCCGTAAGGCGTGGCTGTTCGCGGGCAGCGAACTGGCAGGCAAACGCGCAGCGATGGTGATGAGCCTGGTGCAGTCGGCCAAGCTGCATGGGCATGACCCGTGGGTCTACCTCAAGGACGTGCTCGAGCGGCTGCTGGCCCATCCGAACAACCGCATCGACGAGTTGCTGCCGCACCGCTGGGAACCGGTGGCCTGACCGCAGCACCAAAGTCGAACGCCGTCGTCAAGATGGCGTCACCAGCCGCTTACCGACCAATTCTGTCATCGCGAGTTGACCGGTGTGATCGTGGCGATCTCGGTGAACGGTTCGCCGTCCGCTATCGGGCATGTCAATTTGCTGGGTCGGCCGGCGGCTTTGGGTCGGGACCGGCTGATCGCGAGCGCAGATGGACTGCACGAAAGCGGTCGTAGCACTGCCGCGACTGCCTCAGCCGGGGGCGCGATTGCGTCTGCGCTAGAGGTGTGGCTTGCAGCGGGTCAGTGGCCGCGAGCACGGTCAGACGAGCTGAGGACTTCGCTTGCCAGACCTGGGCATGCACGAGCGCGGCGAAGTGGGCGAGGTTGAACTGCGCCCACTGAACGGGCTTGCCGACAAAATGGAAGGCAGCTACCTCTGGCAGGTGAGCTCCACTTCATCCGCTCTTTCGCACTTTCGTCCGCGCTATGCGATCGGCTGCCGGAATGATCGCCTGGCAGTAAGAGGAAATGGGAGCAACCACTACTGGAGCGGGCTGCGCCTTCGTCAGCATCGACGGCCGCACCGACCGTGCCGCGCCAGCCAGTGGCGGTTTGCGATGAATTTCGGTCTAGTAATCATCACTGTTGCGGCGTCGCAAGCGTCTACAGTCGGTTTGCCACGGTGCCCCAGTTCTCGTGGTTTGAATGACTACCCCGAACCGCCCCAGTGGTCGCCAACAGATCCCAGATGCGCGTAGAGCCGCTCTACCTGGACAAGGCAGAGGCTGCCGTCTTCCTATCGGTCAGCGTCTCGACGTTCGAGAAGCTATTGCGCGAGGACGCCACATTCCCGCGGCCGCGAGCCCTAAGCGCCAACCGCAACGGCTACTTGGTGGCGGAATTGCGCGGCTGGGGAGAGATGCGGCCAGTCGCTGACCGATTGCCTCCAGCCAACACCAGCCGAGTGGTGACTGGATTGCGCAAGGCTACGTCGCCAGATGCTCCAAGCGTTCGCTCAACTTGGTAAGCCACGCCAGTCGCTCGGCATCGAATCGATGTAGGTTGTAGATGCCCTCCACGCCGGGCAATGCGTGGCCCAGGATGGCTTCCCCTACCTCGGACGGACAGCCAAGAAATGATAGGACCGTGCGCGCCGTGCGGCGCAGATCGTGTGGCGCCCAGTGAGCGACGGACAGGCGCGGTCGCTTCCAGTCCGGCCGCGTTTGCGCATAGGGCATGTGCGACCAAACTGCCACGCCAATGGCCTTTTGCATCACGTGGCCCGCGGCTCCAATGCTTGGCCAGACCCAATTCGATTCGGTGGCCGCCAGTCGTCGCCGTACGACCGCGGCGGCCCGACCAACCAGCGGCACTCGCAATTCGGTGCGAGCAGGGTTGCGGCGGCCCTTGAGCTTGGCGACCGGTATCGTCCACCACAGTACCTTGCGTTCTGCGGCGATCTCGTCCCGCTCCATGGCGACGATTTCGGCACCGCGACAACCGGTCCATAAATAGAGCACGAGAGCGTCTTCGACATCGCGGCTGAAGTTGGGCAAGAAACGCAACAACTCTGACACCTCGGCTTGACTCAACACGCGCTTTGCGGGTCCGAGCGATTTGCCCTGGATAGTCTTGCCGCGACTCGGCAGCTTGCCTCGCAGTACGAGCCGCCACCAGTTAGGCGTTTCCGCCGGCACGCGACCGGCATCGAGTGCGTGATCCCAGGCGGCGCCAAGTCCTTGCCGGACCCGCTTCGCAACGACCGGTCGATCGCGCATCGCATCGATCAGGCTAAAGGCCTGAGTGCGGGTGAGTTTGGACGCCGGCACGACGGCAATTGGATCGAGTTCGCGCGCGAAGAGCCGTTCGAGTTCTGCAAACGTCTTGTCAGCGACGGTGCCGGCATAACTCGTCAAGTAGTCGTCGGCAAGCCTGCGAACCGAATAGGCCGCTTGCGCGCGCTCCTTGTTGAGGTTTTCGGCGCGCGCGTGCTGCTCCAGCTTGGTGCTTTTCTTGCGCGTAGCTATGTCAGCGCCATTCGACCGTGTGTCGCGTGCCAACTGCCACGCGACAATCGCGGCGGCCGGGTTCATGGCGGGCCAGCTTCCAAGACGCACTTGCCTCATGCGGCCATCGACCGGGCTCTTGTACCGGTACACCCACGTTCGCGTCGATGCAGTGGCCTTGAGGCGAAGACCGGGCATCGATTCGAACGTGAGATGATTTCCTGCGACCAGCGCCTTGGCCGCTCGTGCGTCGAATGTAAGCACCTAGGCACCTCCAGATGATCAGGAAAAGTTACGCCGATTTGCTCTTGGGCCAAATGTTACGCCAAAAGTTACGCCGAGATCGCAAGTGCAGACAAGCCTGAAGAAGTGCGGATACGGGACCAGAGAATCCGATAGTTCGAAAAATAGTGAACAACGACAACAACTTGGCGAATAAGTCGACACCTGATCTGGTGGCCGATGCCGTTCAGAATTCCGGTCACACCCCGATGATGCAGCAGTACCTGCGCATCAAGGCCGAGTTCCCCGACACGCTCGTGCTCTATCGCATGGGCGACTTCTACGAACTCTTCTTCGACGATGCGCGGCGCGCCGCCGCGCTGCTCGACATCACGCTCACGAGCCGCGGCCAATCGGCCGGAGAGCCGATCGCGATGGCCGGCGTTCCGGTGCATGCGCTCGACGCCTACCTCGCCAAGCTCGTCAGGCAGGGTGTCGCGGTCGCGATCTGCGAGCAGGTCGGCGAGGTCGGCGCCGCCAAGGGCCCGGTCGAGCGCAAGGTGGTGCGCGTCGTCACCCCCGGCACGCTGACCGACAGCGCGCTGCTGGCCGACAAGAGCGACGCGCTGCTGCTCTCGGTCGCGGCGCACAAGGCCGCGGGCGGCACGATCTGGGGTCTGGCCTGGCTCGCGCTCGCCAGCGGCCGGCTCGGCCTGGCCGAATGCAGCGACGCCGAACTCGGCCCCTGGCTCGCGCGCCTTGCGCCGGCCGAGACGCTTGTCGATCGCGACCTCGCGCCGGCCGCGCTGCAGCAGGTCGCGACCAGCGTGACGCACCGCCCGGCGTGGCAGTTCGACGCCGCGCTCGGCGCAAGGAAGCTGTGCGAGCAGCTGCGCGTCGCGAACCTCGCCGGATTGAATGCCGATGCGATGGGCGCGGCGCACGCCGCCGCCGCCGCGCTGCTCGCCTATGCCGAGCACACCCAGGGCCAGGCGCTGGCGCACGTTCGCGAGCTGCAGGTCGAACGCGCGAGCGAGCTGATCGATCTGCCGCCGGCAACGCAGCGCAATCTCGAGCTCACGCAGACGCTGCGCGGCGAGGCCGCACCGACCCTGCTGTCGCTGCTCGACACCTGCGCCAGCAGCATGGGCAGCCGCGCGCTGCGCCTGTGGCTGACGCGCCCGCGGCGCGACCGCGGCAGCGCGCGGCGCCGTCACGCGGCGATCGCGACGCTGATCGAGGCCGGCTTCGAGCCGCTGCGCGCCGCGCTGCGCGGCGTGAGCGACGTCGAGCGCATCACGGCGCGCATCGCACTGCGTCAGGTGCGGCCGCGCGAACTGGCCGGGCTGCGCTCGACGCTGCTGGCACTGCCGGCGCTGCGGGCCTGTGTGCCCGCGAGCGATGCGGGCGCGCCAGGCGATGCGGGTGCCGCGGCCGGCCTGCTTCCCGAGCTCGCGCTCGCGCTCTCGCCGCCGCCCGAGATCGCCGCGCTGCTCGCGCGCGCGATCGCCGCAGAGCCGGGTGTGCAGCCGCGCGACGGCGGCGTGATCGCGACCGGCTTCGACGCCGAGCTCGACGAGCTGCGCGCGATGAGCGAGAACTGCGACGCCTTCCTGCTCGACCTCGAGGCGCGCGAGCGCGAGCGCTCGGGGATCGCGAACCTGCGCGTGCAGTTCAACAAGGTGCACGGCTTCTATATCGAGGTCACGCAAAGCCAGGCCGCCAAGGTACCGGTCGACTACCAGCGCCGCCAGACGCTGAAGAATGCCGAGCGCTACATCACGCCCGAACTGAAGGCCTTCGAGGACAAGGCGCTGTCGGCGCAGGAGCGCGCGCTGGCGCGCGAGAGGCAGCTCTACGAGCAGATCGTCGACGCGTTGCAGGTGCATCTCGAGCCGCTGGCGGCGCTCGCGCGATCGCTCGCCGCGCTCGACGCGCTCGCCGCGCTCGCCGAGCGCGCCGCGACGCTCGGCTGGTGCCGGCCCGATTTTGTCGCCATGCCGTGCATCGAGATCGAGGCCGGCCGCCATCCGGTCGTCGAGGCCCGGCTGCGCGAGACCGGCGGCGGCGCCTTCATCGCCAACGACTGCCGGCTCGACGCGACGCGGCGCATGCTGATCATCACCGGGCCGAACATGGGCGGCAAATCGACCTTCATGCGCCAGGTCGCGCTGATCGCCCTGCTCGCGGCGATCGGCTCGTATGTGCCGGCGCGCGGCTGCCGGCTCGGGCCGCTGGATGCGATCCACACCCGCATCGGCGCCGCCGACAACCTCGCCAACGCGCAATCGACCTTCATGGTCGAGATGACCGAGGCGGCCGCGATCGTGCATGCCGCGACCGACGCCTCGCTCGTGCTGATGGACGAGATCGGACGCGGCACGTCGACCTTCGACGGCCTCGCGCTGGCCGGTGCGATCGCGAGCCATCTGCACGACCGCAATCGCGCCTTCACGCTCTTTGCGACGCACTATTTCGAGCTGACCGCATTTCCGCTGAAGCACGAGCGCGCGCACAACGTTCACGTCGCGGCGACCGAGACGCACGGCCGGCAGGGCGACGATATCGTCTTCCTGCACGAGATCGAGCCCGGTCCGGCGAGCCGCAGCTACGGCGTGCAGGTCGCGCGCCTGGCCGGCATGCCGGCCGGCCTCGTGCGCCAGGCACGCGCGACGCTCGAGTCGCTCGAAGCACAGCAGCGCGCGGGCGATGCGCAGATCGACCTGTTCGCCGCGCCGGCGCCGGAAGCACCCGCCGCGGCCGAGCCGTCCGCGCTCGAGCGGGAGCTTGCCGCGATCGACCCCGACACGCTCGCGCCGCGCGACGCGCTCACCGCGATCTATCGGCTCAAGGCCTTGCAGGACGGCGGCAACGCATGAGCGCGCCGCTCCCGAACGCGCATCGCGCGGCCCCTCGGGTCGAAGGCGCTCCAGTGAACGGGCGCATCGATCTGCCGGCCGCGGGCGCGGCCGCCGAATCGCGGCCGACGATCGTCTTCTCGCACGCGAACGGCTTTCCGGCCGGCACCTACCGGGTGCTGTTCGACGCCTGGCGCGGCGCCGGCTATCGCGTCGTCGCCGTCGACAAGTTCGGCCACGACCCGCGCTTTCCGGTCAGCAGCAACTGGCCGCACCTGCGCGACGAGCTGATCGACTGCATCGTCGAGACGGCGCGCACGCCGTCGTTCCTCGTCGGCCATTCGCTCGGCGGCTACCTGAGCGTGCTCGCCGCGTCGCGCCGGCCCGACGTCGCGCGCGGCGTGCTGCTGCTCGATTCGCCGATTCTCGGCGGCGCGGTTTCGCAGGCGATGCGCATCGCGAAGGCGACCGGGCTCGTGAAGCGCCTGTCGCCCGGCCACATCTCGCGCCGCAGGCGCGAGATGTGGCCGAGCGCCGACGCCGCCTACGCCCACTTCGCCGCCAAGCCGGCCTTCGCGCGCTGGTCGCCCGAGGTGCTGCGCGACTACATCGCGTGCGGCGTGCAGGCCGTCGGCGACGCCCAGGGCGGCGGCCACCGGCTCGTCTTCCGGCGCGAGATCGAGACGACGATCTACAACACCCTCGCCCATCACCTGACGGCCCTGCTGCGCCGCCATCCGCTGCGCTGCCCGCTCGCCTTCATCGGCGGCACGAAGTCGGTCGAGAACCGACAGGTCGGCCTGCGCGCGACGCGCGCGCTGACGAACGGCCGCATGAGCTTCGTCGAAGGCTCGCACCTCTTTCCGTTCGAGCGGCCGCAGGAGACGACGAACGAGGTGCTGCGATGGCTCGAGGAGTTCGCCGCGCTGGCACCAGCGCCTGCGTTGCGGGCATGAAGCACGATATCTCGCGGAGGTGACGATGAATGCGAAAGAACGCGATGCACTGCTCGATTCACTGCAGGTTCGCTTCGAGAGGAACAGGCAGCGCCACGCCGGCGTCGCATGGGCCACGGTCCGCGCCAGACTCGTCGCCAGCCCATCGGCCCTCGCGTCGCTGCAGGCGATGGAGGCGAGCGGCGGCGAGCCCGACGTCATCGGCGGTGTCGACAAGACGGGCCGCGTCACCTTCGTCGATTGCGCGCCGCAGAGTCCTGCCGGGCGCAGGAGCCTGTGCTTCGACGACCACGCGCTCGCCGCGCGCAAGGAGCACAAGCCCAAGGGCAGCGCACTCGCGATGGCAGCTTCGATCGGGATCGAACTGCTGAGCGAAGACCAGTACCGCGCGCTTCAGGCGTCCGGCGAGTTCGACACGAAGACGTCGAGCTGGATCGCGACCCCGCCCGAGGTGCGCGCGCAGGGCGGCGCGCTCTTTTGCGACCGGCGCTACGGCCAGGTCTTCGTCTATCACAACGGCGCCGAGTCGTATTACGCGGCGCGCGGCTTTCGGGGCTCGCTCGTCGTTTGAGCGCGCTCGCGGGCCGTCAGTGCGACGTCCCCTCGCTGCGCGTGATCTTGTTCCAGACGTTGTACTTGCCGACCGGCTTGCTCATCGGCAGGCGCTTGACCTCCTTGAAGGTCGCGGCGTCGTAGACGATCAGAGCGCCGTCCTGTTCCCACAGGCTGGCGAGCGCGTAGCGGCCGTCCTTCGTGAACTCGATGTGGGCGAGCGTCTTGCCGGGTTCGACCGAGACGCGCGCCACGGGCTCGAGGCTGCGCTTGTCGATGACGAGCAGCGTATTCTTCGCCGTCGGGCTCATCATCGCATCGACCCAGGCATAGGTCGTCGCCTCGTGGCTGCGCATGAAGAAGCCGGGGCCGAGCGTCGGGATGTCGCGCACCAGCTTCCAGGTCTTCATGTCGATCACGCTGACGATGCCGTTCTTCAGGTTCGGCGTCGCGAGCACCGGGCGGCCCTGATGCTGGAACGTGATGCCCGAGCCGAGGTGCGGCATGCCCGGCAGCGGCAAGCTGGCGATGCGGCGCCGGGCGTCGAGGTTGACGACCTGCGCCGACGGCGCGCCGTCGCTGCGCGGGCGCGTCGCGCCGAGCACGTTGGCGTAGCTCTTATCGAAGAAGAAGTCGTCCAACGGTTCGTCGAGCGGCGTGCGGCGCACGCCGAGGAAGCCGGGCTTGGCGATACCCTCGCCCATCTTGTAGTCGTGCACGTAGCCGTCGTAGATCGGCGTCGACTTCGGGTCGTACGAGATCTCCCACAGCTCGGGGATGTCCTTCAGCGCGACGACGAAGCTCTTGCGCGGCTGCGCGTCGTAGACCGCCGAGACGCGCGACGTCGCCTTGCCGTCGAGCGTGGCCGCGGCGTAGGTGCGCTGCAGATTCAGGTCGGCGTCGAACAGCGCGAGCGTATGCGGCAGATAGTTCGCCGCCATCACCCACTTGCCGTCGCCCGAGACGGCGACGTTGCGCATGTTGAGCCCGGCGCGCACTTCGGCGACGACGGCCAGGTTCCAGAGGTCGTATTTCGTGATCCAGCCGTCGCGCGAGCCGAAGAAGACAAAGCGGCCGTCGGGCGTGAACTTTGGCCCGCCGTGCAGCGCGAAGCGCGATTCGAAGCGGTGGATGACCTCGAACCTGTCGCCATCGACGAGCGAGACGTGATGGTCACCGCCCTCGACGACGACGAACAGATTCATCGGGTCGGCGCTCCAGCGCGGCTTGGCCGGCAGGTCGCGCGCGCCCGGCGTCTCGACGCGCGAGGCGCGGATATCGGCCTCGCCCCAGCTCGGCGGCGGCGACACGGGGGTGTAGATCCAGTCGGCGAGCGCGGCGACCTGCTGCGCATCGAGCTTGTCGGCGAAACCCATCATCTGGGTTGCGATGCGACCCTCGGCGATCACCTTTGCCGCCTCGGGCTTGCGCAGGCGCGCGAGGCTTTCGGGCAGCAGTGCCGGCCCCATGCCGCCGGTGCGCTGCGCGCCGTGGCAGGCGGCGCAGTGCTCCTGGTAGAGCGCGTCCGCGCGGGATGGCGCGGACGAAGCGGCCGCATGCGGCGGGACCGCGGCCGACGGCGCCTGCGCCTGCGCCGGGCCCAGGCCGGCAGCGGCGAAGGCGGCGGCGAGCGCCGCGCGCAGGATCATCGGGCGCATCGCCGTCACGCCGGCGCGACGCTCTTGCGCTCGCGATACGGCGTCGTCGTTACGCGCGCAGCGTTTGCCTGCGCTCCGGTCAGGCCGATCTCGGCATCGTCGAGATAGCAGCCCGGGTCCTCGGCCCACGGATCGCCCGTGACCTGCTGGGCGCGAACGCGGGTGTTGCCGCCGCAGATCGCAAGGTGCGCGCAGGCGCCGCAGCGGCCGCCGACGGCGCGCGGCTGGCGCTTCAGGCCCGCCATCAGCGGATCGCTCGTGTCGGACCAGATCGCCGAGAACGGCCGCTCGCGCACGCTGCCGAGGTCATAGTGCCACCACATCGTATCGGGGTGGACATGGCCGACGTTGTCGATATTGGCGACGTACAGGCCCGACGCATTGCCGCCCCAGGCCTCGAGCCGGGCGCGCACCGCATCCGCCCAGCGCGGCAGGTGGCGCTGCACCCACAGCAGCAGATAGACGCCGTCGGCGTCGTTGTTGCCGGTGACGTATTCGAGCTCCCGACCCTCGACCGCGGCCCGCCACGCGGCGTCGAACAAGCGATCCAGCGCGGCGCGCGTCGCCGCGAAATGCGCGTCGCGCCCGCGGTGGATATTGCCGCGGCCGGCATAGTTGAGGTGCGAGAAATAGAACTTGTCGACGCCCTCGTCGTGCATCAGCTGCATCAGCGCCGGCAGGTCGGCGGCGTTCATGTCGGTCATCGTGTAGCGCAACCCGACCTTCACGCCGCGCTCGCGCAACAGGCGCACCGCGCCGAGCGAGGCGTCGAACGCGCCGCTCTTGCGGCGAAACTTGTCGTGCGTCGCGCGCAGGCCATCAAGGCTGATGCCGACATAGTCGAAACCCTGGGCCGTGACGCGATCGGCCATCGCGGCGTCGATCAGCGTGCCGTTCGTCGACAGGCCGACGTAGAACTTCATCGCCTTCGCGCGCGCCGCGATCTCGAACAGATCGGCCCGCAATAGCGGCTCGCCGCCGGAGAGGATCAGCACCGGCACGCCGAATGCCTTCAAGTCGTCCATCACGGTATTGACTTCGGCGTTCGTCAGCTCGCCGGGATAGTCGTGGTCGGCCGACAGCGCGTAGCAGTGCTTGCAGGT
>JACSRM010000346.1 GCA_014879745.1 Burkholderiaceae bacterium
GTCGGCCGTCATGTCGGTCAGGATCGCGATGATGTCGCGCTCGATCTCGTCGCGCGTGAATTTCGGGGCAATGGCTTCGTTCGTCATGGTTCGCTCGCGGAGGCTCTTCGAAGAATTGGTTGGGGTTTCGGTCGGCTACATCGCACGCCGACGGGCACAGATCTCGATCCAGTTGTGCTGGACCTCAGTCACGCCTGCGCTATCGAGCGCCAGCACGGCCGTCTCGGCCAGCGCCTGGGAAGCGACTTCGACCGGATAGCCGCTCAACTGAGCCTCGGCCAGGCCGCTGTAGGCGCCTACCGAGGCGAGCGAGTGATGGTTGAACATGACCGCACGCTCGTTCAGGTCGATCACATCGAATCCCTGTTCCGAGAGCAGTTGGCGCCATTCGTCCGGTGTGAGCCAGCGGTTGCCGTAGGCCACCGGCGAGAGCTGGGACTTGCCGCGCACGCGCCGGATCGGCGCTTCGCCTGCCGCGACGCGCTCTGCGCTGTGGCGCGCTATCCATGCCGTCGCCTCCTTGAGCCATTCGTAGTAGACCTGCTGCGTCACCGGCGGCCAGCAGCCGGCATAGAAGCCGGAGCTGAATGCGAAGAGGCCACCCGGCTCGAGCACGCGCGAGATCGATGCGGCGAGGGCCGCCTTGTCGTCGATCAGGTGGATCGCGTTGGCGATCATCGCGCAGTCGAACGACCCCGCAGCGAAGGGCAGGTCGGTGGCCGATCCGACCGCCAGGTCGACCCGGCGCCCGCGCTGCGCCGGCAGCGTCCCCGACGGCCCATCGATGCGCCCGACGGCATAGCCGAGTCGGGTGTAGTTGTCGGCCGCCAAGCCGATCTGCACCGGGTCGAGATCGATGCCGTACAGGCCCGCCTCGGGCGCCGCGGCGAGCATCAATTGCCCGACCGCCCCGGTGCCGCAGGCGAGGTCGAGAATGCGCTTCACGCTCGCCAGCGGCAGCCGCTCGACAAAGGCGCGATTGGCGGCGACATACGCAGGATCGTGCGCAAATCGGTCGTAGGTGGTATCGACAGCGGCGAGGTCGGACATGGATTTTCCTGGGCCAGGGGATTGTTGAGGCTTGCTTGTCTCGAGACCGCGGCGGATCACGGGATCCATGACCAGACGGTAATCTTGAAGAACCGCGCGATGCTGCGCGAGAACGCCTGCCAGACCGGCATCGAGACGCCGTCGACCTTCGCGCGGCCGGTCATGCCGGTCTTCAACTGGCTGTCCCGGTTCTCGATCGTCGCGATCACCTTGATGACGTTGCCGGTCGACTTGGTCGTGACGTTGCGGTCGATCGTCGTCACCTTGCCGACGAACTCCTTGTCGTCGTAGAACGACGCCGGGCGCAGGCGCACCGCCGCGCCGATCTTGACAAATTCGATGTCGGGTTCTGGGACGTCGATCTCGGCCGTCACGATCCCGGTATATTCGAGCGCGGCGAACGGCGCACCCTTCTCCAGGAAGCTGTTGACCTTGTCCTTCAGGTGCAGCGTCAGGATGTTGCCGTCGAAGGGCATGCGCAACACGGTGCGCTCGAGCTTGGCTTCATAGGTCGCGCGCTCCTCCTTCAGACTTGCGAGCTTGGCTTCGGCGGCCTCGATCTGCGAAGGCGTCACCGGCGCCTTCACGAGGGCGAGCTGAGCCTGCTTTTGTGCAACCTGCTGGACGTCGGTCATGTGGTCCTTGCGCGCGGCGTCGTATTCCTCGAACGACACCGCGCCGACCTTGTACATCTTCTCCAGACGCGGCACCTTCTCGCGGCTGAACGCCTCGCGGGTGCGCTGGAGTTCGAGGTCCTGCTCTGCGAGCTTGACCTCCTCCGGCCGCGGCAAGGTCTCGAGATTCCTGAGGACCGCCGCCTGCTCGTCGATTTTCGCGTTCAGCACCTTGATCTGGGCGGCGTAGTCCTCTTTCGCCAGGCGCGCGATTACCGTGCCCTGCTTGACCGACTCGCCGCCCTCGAAGTAGACCGCCTCGACCAGCCCCGACTCGTCGGTCGAGACGACCTGCTTCTGGGTCGGATAGATGACGAACGGGCCGCCGGCCTCATATGTGTAAGGGATGAACAGCAGCAGGATCAGGCAGACGATCGCAGCGGTCGTCCAGTAGTTCTTCTTGCTGGACTTGACTTCGCCCTGGATGACGTCGCTCGGCAGCGTCCTGCTGCGCCAGCGGTCGAACTGGGCCTTCTTCGCATAGGTCTCGCCGAATTGCTTGAGCCCGGTGTAGTTGCGCCACACCATCAGCGCGAGAAACGCGGCGACGATGATGATGCCCGACCCGCCGAGATCCAGGTTGACGACGAGGAACCTGGCGATCAGCACGCCGATCAGCAGCAGGAGGAAGACGACGTAGGTGGCCGACGCGAGCGCGTAGAGGGCGAGCAGGTTGTTGTCCGCCGCACGATAGACGCCGCCCTTGAACTTGTTCAACAACGCCGCGAACGCTTTGCCACGCAGGTGCGGCTCGTTCAGGAAGGCCGACAGCAGGTAGTAGCCATTGGCCTTGACCAGTGGGTTGCCCGACTCGAGAACCAGGCCCGCCGCGCACGCGAGGCCCAGCAGCAGCCCGAAGGTCGCAAACCCGCTGTCGGTGTCGCGCGTGTTGAACCAGATCAGCACGCCGGCGCTGAGCATCACCATGCGCGCGATCAGCGTCGATCCGTGCAGCCACATCGCCTGTTCGCGGTTGAGGCGGTCCGCGCCGACCATCTTGAGCACCCAGCGCGGAATGACCCACATCGTGAGCGTGACGCCGACCTTCTCGACCGCCACCTTGTACGAGTCGGCCACGAGACCGGCGGTCAGCGTCGTCACGAGGTGCACCGTGACGAATACGAACAGCAGGTGCTCGACCAGCGTCTTGTCGATCGCGAGAATGGCGAGATCCTGGACGACGAGCTCCGAATGCTGGTATACGAGCATGATCGCCGCGAGCAGCAGCAACGGCACGATATAGGTGATGTACTTCAGCGGCCGCAGCACCGGGCCGAGGACGCGAAACATCGGCCGCGGGTCGAACAGGCCGAGCATGCGCGTCGTCGTGCGCCAATCGAGGCCGAGCGCGTCCTGCACGCCGGCCGGCAGGTCGGCATCCGGGTCCGGGCCCGCGGCCCGCGGCGCTGGAGCGGGCGCCGCAGCGTCGGCCGCAGCGGCGGCGGCAAATGCCTTGGGTATCGCCCGGCCGTCCTCGACGCGATAAGTGACTTGCATGTAAGGCGCGAGCAGCGGATGCTGCGCCGCGCTCTCGTCGAACAGCCCGCGATCCGCGATCGCGGCGAAAAACTCGCCGATCTCCCGCTCTGTGAGCGCGCGGTCGAAGCGGTCCTGGAAAGCCGTCTGCAGCCTTTGCAGCGTCTCGCAGCCCGGCAGCACCTCGAGGATGAAGAATTGCCAGGCGTCGAAGTCGTAGCTCTCGCCGTGCAGCTTGTCGCGCAGCACGTAGCTCTGCTCGCCATCCTTGACGATCCGAAACGCCTCCAGCCGCGGCAACAAGTGCGGGGGCAGAATGATCTTCTTGGTCTGCTCGGTCATCGTTGCGTTCCGGTTTCGGCTGCGGCCCGCGCCTGCGCCTGCGCCTGCGCCTGCGCGTCATCGGCAGCTGCCGTGGCTGCCTTACGCTTGTCGTGTTCCACCATCCACCCCCCGCCCATTGCCTTGTAGACGGTGATCAGTGCAAGCGACGTGTCGCGCCGGCTCTGCGTCTGCTGGCTCTCGGCGCCGATCGTCGCGAACTGGGCCTCGAGAACCTCGATGTAGGTCGACTGGCCGCCTTCGTATCGCACCCGCGTGAGCTTGTCCGCTTCCCTCAACGCGCTGACCCGGCGCCCCATCGCATCCTCGCGCTCACCGGACTTGGCGCGCGTGACGAGCGCGTCCTCCACCTCCTGCAGTGCGACCTGCACCGCCTGCTCGTAGCGCACCGCCATCTGCTGCCGATTCGCCTCGGCCTCGCGAATCTCGCCCTCGACGCGCCCGCCGGTGAAAATCGGGCCGGCGAGGACGGCGCCCGCAATGCCGGTGCGCGCGGTCTCGGCGAACAGCCAGCGCAGGTCGTCGCTCGCCAGGCCGAGCGCTGCGGCAAGCGAGAGCGTCGGGAAGTACGCCGTCTTGGCGACGCCGATGCGGGCATTGGCGGCGATCAGATCCTGCTCGGCCGCCATCACGTCGGGGCGCCGCGTCAGCACGTCGGCCGGCACGCCTTGCGGCATTCGCGGCAGTGCCAGCGCATCGAGCGAGCGGCGTTGGATGGGCCCGGGATTGCGGCCCAGCAGCAGGTTGAGCGCACCTTCGGTGCGCGCGATGCTGGTTTCGATCGGCGGGATTTCGGACGCCGTATTCTCGACCGCCGCGCGAGCCTGCTCGACGGCCAGGCGCGTCCCCGAACCGCCCTGATACTTCGTCTGCATCAGCTCGAGCGCTTCCTTGCGGTTGGCGAGCGCCTTGCGTGCGATCGCCAGTTCCTGATCCAGTGCGAGCAACTCGACATAGCTCGTCGCGACGCCCGACGCCACCGTCAGCATCACACCGCGACGCAGATCCTCGTTCGCCGTCAGGTCGGCGAGGGCCGCCTCGTTGGAGCGTTGCACCCGGCCCCAGAGGTCGATCTCCCAGTTGAGCATGGCGCCCAGGCCGAAATTGTTGATGATCGGCCCGACGCCGGCCTGCAGGCCGCCGCCGCCGGTCGGCTGCTCCTCGCTGAAGCGGCGGCGCTCGGCAACAGCGGTGTAGCCGATTTGCGGATAGTTGGCCGATCGGCTCACCTGCAGACGGGCATCGAACGCCGCGACGCGATAGGTCGCGAGCGCGAGATCCTTGTTGGCGTCGAGCGCGGTGTCGATCAGCGCATCGAGGTCGGGGTCGTTGAACGCCTTCCACCAGTCGGTATTCGCCAGATCGGCAGCGTCCTGGGGTTCGGCCCGCCACGCCGTGGGCAACGGCACGTCGGGGCGCTTGTAGTCGGGGCCCATCACGCAGCCGCCGAGCGCGATCGCGGCCAGGCAGGCCAGCGCGCACCAGCTCGAGCGGCGCGAGCGCGGCTTCAGGCCTGAATCGTCGATCAGCGTGCGCGTTCGCATCATTCGTCGGGTGAGGCGCGGGACAGCATCTCGAATGCGTAGTCTTCGACTTCCTTGACACGGATCAGCCGGTTGTTCAGTTCCAGCAGGATGCCTTCGAACCACTTGATCTGGTATTCGATGCGGCGGCGCTCGTCGACAATGTCCTCCAGCGGAGCGTTCGGTGGCGGGCGGCCATGTTCGTCGAACAGAAACTTGATCCCATCGGCGAGTTCACGATGGACATTGATGTGCTTGACCTGACGCTCGAGGAAGCGGCGCGCCTTCTTCGCGTTGAAGGCGTCCATCATCGCCGTGCGCAACGCGCGCTGCTGCGGAGACAGCAACGTGGCGTCGGGCCGCCCGGTCTCGGCGTCCTGCGGGGCCGGCGACAAGCGCTTGCGCGATCCCTTGCCTGAAGGAGGTGCTGCATTCATCGACGGATCCCACCCATGTGCAGGCTCTGGCTAGGCATAGCCGAACTCGTTGGCCAACGCAATCACTTCCGGATACAGACCCTTGCCGTCGGTGCGCCACGGCACGGGTCCGGACAACGAAGGCAACTTCGGCTTATGCGGCCGAAACGTCGGCCCGGCGAGGAAGTTGGGGTCGTTGCCGAACAGCGCATTGATCGGTCCGAAGCACGCGAATGGCGAGCGCTCGGGATGCATCATCGCTTCGATTGCCGCGTCATCGTCGCGCCAGCCGGCCCAGCGCGAAATTTCGGCCAGGTAGCGTTGCGGCTCGGCCATCACGTCCTCGCCGCGCAGTCGCATCTGCCGTTCGGGAGCGACCTCGTCGAGAAAGTCGAGGATATTCATGTTCATGTCGTGCCAGGCGATCTGTGGCTCGATCAGTGCATAGTCGTCGCCCAGTTCGAAGCTCTCCACTTTGAGGCAGAAGGCGCCGTCATTGATCGCCATCAGCGACTTGCACTGGGCGATCGGATGGCGCACCAGATGCACGAACCGCGCATCCGGAAACGCACGATGGATCGCCTGCATGCGCTTGACCGACATCACGTAGGAAGGACTCTTCTCGACCGCGACCAGCGGGTCGAGCTTGGCGACGAGTTCCTGGAAGACCCGCCCGGTGTCCCAGTCTTCGCGCAACATGAGCCATGCGAGCGCCATGTTGACGGTCGTCGCGCGCTGCTCGCCGCAGTAGATCTCGGAGACGGCACGCAGCAATCCATGCCGCACCAGCGCGCCGTTCTCCGAGATCTCGCCTTTCGAGCCGCGCCACAGGTCGATCAGCTTGTCGACG
>JACSRM010000409.1 GCA_014879745.1 Burkholderiaceae bacterium
CGGACCAGCAGCGCCAGGTTGCGGACGAGGTGCAGCGCCTCGCCGCCGACGGCCGGCTCGCGGCCGTCGTGCTCGAGATGGCCGAAACGCCACGCTCCACCGCCGGCCTGCCGCGCGATGCGACCGAGGCGCAGGTGCAGCAGTCGCTGCAATGGCGCAACTGGCCCTGGGAGCGCTACGCCGCGGTCGTGATGAACGCCGTACGCGCCGGTGTGCCGGTGCAGGGCGGCAACCTGCCGCGCGAGCAGATGCGCGCCGCGATGGCCGACCCGAGCCTGGACGCTAGCCTTGCGCAGCCGGCGCGCGCGCTGCTGGCGCACGAGGTGCGCGAAGGCCACTGCGGCATGCTGCCCGAGGCGCAGGTGCCGGGCATGGTGCGCGTGCAGATCGCGCGCGATCGCGCGATGGCCGCCACCGCCACGCAGGCGATGCGAGAGGCCGGGCCGCGGCAGACGGTGCTGTTGCTCGCCGGCGCCCAGCATGCTTCGCGCGACCGCGGCATCCCGCTGCATCTGGCGGCATCCGATCCGCCGCTGCAGGTGCGTGTCGTGATGTTCGGCCCGCTCTCCGACAGGCTGGCTGCCGACGAGCGGCGCGACGCCCGGCTCACGCCGCAGGCCGACCACTGCGAGGGCCTGCGGCGCAGCCTGGCCGCTTCCGCGCCCGCCTGATCGGGCGCGCCCGGCGATTCCACCGCAGCGGACGCGGCGCCGCCGAACGCCTGCCGTAGAGTGCGCACCAGCCCTAGCCCGAGCAATGCCTGCCAACCCCGTCCCATCGGCCCCTGCGGCCCCAGCCGCGAATTCGCCCTCCATCGCGAAGGCGGCGGCGTGGGTGGCCGGCTGGCTGACGCTGATGCTGGTGATCGCGATCGCCGGGCGCGAGGCGACGCGCGAACTGACGGTATTCCAGGTCATGCTGCTGCGCTCGTCGATCGGCCTGCTGCTGATTGCTCCGCTCGTGCGCGGCGCCGGCGGCCGGGCCGCGCTGCGCACGCAGCGTCTGCGCGACCACACGCTTCGCAACGCGGTGCACTATGCGGCCCAGTATGCGTGGTTCGCGGCGCTCGCCATGATTCCACTCGCGCAGGTGGTGGCGATCGAGTTCACGATGCCGATCTGGACCGTGCTGCTCGCCGCTGCCTTCCTCGGCGAGCGCATCACCGCGGCGAAGACGATCGCGGTCGTGCTCGGCCTCGTCGGTGTGACGCTGATCGTTCGCCCCGGGGGCGCGGGCGGCATCGAGCCCGGCCAGTTCGTCGCCCTCGCGGCGGCGCTCGGCTTCGCGGTGTCGGTCGTGATGGTCAAGTCGCTGACGCGCAGCGATGGCGCCATCGTCATCATCTTCTGGATGCTCGTGATTCAGTCGCTGATCGGCCTGGCGCCGGCGCTCGCCACCTGGCGCTGGCCATCGGGTGCGGCCTGGGCCTGGGTGCTGCTGGTCGCCTTCTGCGGCACCTACTCGCACTACTGCATGGCGCGCGCGCTGAGCTACGCCGACGCCACCGTCGTCGTGCCGATGGACTTCCTGCGCGTGCCGCTCACCGCGCTCGCCGGCTGGCTGATCTACGCCGAGCGCCTGGATCTGCTCACCGTGCTCGGCGCGGCGCTGATCCTCGGCGGCAACCTGCTCAATACGCGGCGCGCCCGCGCCTGACGGGCAAGCGCGAAGCCGCCGCCGGCGCGAGCTCGTGGGGCTGCACGACGACGCGAACGAGGTCGACGTGCAGCCCGTGCCGCGTCGCCGGGCATGCCGCTGGCCGCAGGCGGTTGCGGCACCTGTTCCGTCGGTGCATCACGATGTATCCCGGTGTATCGCGCTGTTGACGCCTCGGACGGCCGCGCATACCGTTGCCCGGCAAAATCCCGCGCCGACGCGGCGCCATCAACGCAGGAGAGAGGAATGAACATGAAGCACCGCGCGCGCGCGAGCGCGATCAAGGCCGCATTGGCGTTGCTGCTCGCCGGCCATGCGCTTGCCGGCAGCGCCGCCGACGCCAACCCGCCCGCCGGCACGCCGAATGCCGCGCTGCTGGCGGCGGCGACCGCCGAGCAGGCGGCGACGCTCGCGACGCTCGAGCGGCTCGTCAATATCGAGACCGGCACCGGCAACGCCGAGGGCATGGCGACGATGGCAGACTTTCTCGAGCGCGAGCTGCGCGCGCTCGGCGCGACCGTCACCCGCCACAAGCCCGACGCCGGCGTCGCCGGCGAAAACATCGCCGGCCGCATACCCGGCACCGGCAAGCGCAAGCTGCTGCTGATCGCCCACATGGACACGGTGTACGTGAAGGGCACGCTCGCCAAGGCGCCGTATCGTGTCGAGGGCAACCGCGCCTACGGCCCGGGCATTGCCGACGACAAGGGCGGCATCGCCGTGATGCTGCACGCGCTGCGGCTGCTCCAGGCGAGCGGCTTCAAGCAGTGGGGCGAGATCGTCGTCATGTTCAACACCGACGAGGAGCGCGGCTCGTTCGGCTCGCGCGCGCTGATCCAGCAACTCGCATCGCAGGCCGACGTGGTGCTGTCGTTCGAGCCGACGCAGGCCGGCAAGGAATCCTTGATCCTGGGCACCGCCGGCATCGTGTACTACAAGGTGGAGGTCAAGGGCGTCGCCGCGCACGCCGGCGCCAACCCCGAGCTCGGCGTCAACGCCCTCGTCGAGGCGTCCGACATCGTGCTGCGCACGATGGACCTCGACGACAAGGCGCGCGACCTGCGCTTCAACTGGACCGTATTCAAGTCCGGCGACGTCCCCAATATCGTGCCCGACCGCGCCAACATCGAGGCCAATATCCGCTACGCGCGCCCCGAGGATCTGGACGCGCTGCTGGCGACGCTCGAACAGCGCATCCAGGGCAGGAAGAAGCTCGACAAGGCGCAGATCACGATCACGCCCGTGCGCGGCCGGCCGGCCTTCAACGCGGGCGAAGGCGGGCGCAAGCTCGTCGATCAGGCGGTCGCCTTCTACAAGGAGACGGGCGCGAGCCTGGCCGTGATACCGCGCGCCGGCGGCGGCACCGACGCCGCCTACGCCGCGCTCTCGGGCAAGCCGGTGATCGAAAGCCTCGGCCTGCCCGGCTTCGGCTACCACAGCGACCAGGCCGAGTACGTCGACATCGACGCCATCCCGCGCCGGCTGTACCTCGCCGCGCGCATGATCATGGCGAACTCGACGGGCGACTGATCGACGCCGGGCGGCCGGAGCTGCCCACCGTGCTCGCAGCAGCCCTGATCCTCGGCCGCAACCCGATCAGCACGCGCCGCGCCGCCGCGCGGTGACTCGGCCGGTGCGCGCCGCGGGCGACCCGGCATCGGCCGGTCGAGGCCGAGCGCCGCGCACGCGGGCTGGAGGCCGGCGTCGCGGCCACGGGTCGAATCATCCTGGAAACGGCAGTTGAACGCGCTCGCCAGTGCCGTGATCGGCGTGCCAGGCAAGGCGCGACGACGCTTCGGGCTCGTGCCCGCGAGGAGGAGCAACGCCGCATGGCGCGTCGAGCGCGGTGCTGGCGAGCCCGTAGCGCGCTCACCTGGAAGGTGAGCTCGGTCGGAGTTGGGAACGTGTGAGTGCATGCGGCTCTCGGGCGAATCGGCAGCGGTCAACTGCCGTTTCCAGGATCATGACACCATGAAAATCGAAACTTACATGTTCGTATTTCATGGTAATGTCTCGACCCCATGACCCTCGCCCGCCGCGCGCTGCTCGCCAGCCTGAACCGTGCCCTCGGCCGCGCGCGCGCGGTCGTCCTCGCCGGTCCGCGCCAGAGCGGCAAGAGCACGCTCGCCGCGATGTGCGTGCCGCGCCGCGGCGCGCGCTGGTTCGACCTCGAGCATCCGGTCGACCGCGACCGCCTGCACCAGCCGCTGACCGCGCTCGAGCCGCTCGCCGCGGGCGGCGGCGCCGGGCCGGTCGTGATCGACGAGGTGCAGCTCGCGCCCGAGCTGTTCCCGGTGCTGCGCGTGCTGATCGACCGCAGCGACGCGCCCGGGCAGTATCTGCTGCTCGGCAGCGCTTCGCCGGCGCTGCTGCGCCAGGCGAGCGAGTCGCTGCTCGGCCGCGTCGAGGTGATCGAGGTCGCCGGCTTCGACCTCGAGGAGGTCGGCGCCGCGCGCGAGCGCGATCTATGGCAGCGCGGCGGCTTCCCGCGCTCCTTCCTCGCCGCAAGCGATGCCGACAGCCTGGCGTGGCGGCTGCAGGCGGTGCAGCGGCATGTCGAATCCGACCTGCCGCAGTTCGGCGTCAATGTGCCCGCGCCCGCGATGCTGCGCTTCTGGCGCATGCTCGCGCACCTGCACGGGCAGGTGTGGAACGCCGCCGAGCCGGCGCGTTCGCTCGGTATCTCGGAGCCGACGGTGCGACGCTATCTCGACGTGCTGACGCAGACGCTGATGCTGCGCCAGCTCCAGCCCTGGCATGCGAATCTCGGCAAGCGCCAGGTCAAGGCGCCCAAGCTGTACTTCCGCGACAGCGGGCTGCTCCACGCGCTGCTCGGCATCGCCGACTTCGACGCGCTGCTCGCGCATCCGCGCAGCGGCGCGAGCTGGGAGGGCTTCGTCGTCGAGCAGGTGCTGCGCATCGCGCAGCCCGCCGAAGCCTGCTTCTGGGCGACGCACAACGGTGCCGAACTCGACCTCCTGCTGCTCGACGGTGGGCGGCGCATCGGCGTCGAGATCAAGCGCGCCGATGCGCCCCGGATCACGCCGTCGATGCAGATCGCGCTGCACGACCTGCAGCTCGACGCGCTGTACGTCGTCTATCCGGGCGAGAGCCGCTACCGCCTGTCCGACCGCATCGAGGCGGTGCCGCTCGCCGCGCTGCTGTCTGCGGGCTGAGCGCCGCGCCACCGGCACTCTCGGCCTGCATCGAATCAACGCGACACAGAATCACCCATGCAAGCGCACGATTTCATCCGCAAGTGGGGCCCCGGCGGCAGCGCGCACGGCCTGACCGAACGCGCCGGCGCGCAGGCGCATTTCATCGACCTGTGCCGCCTGCTCGGCGTGCCCGAGCCGGGCGACCCGGATCGCTACTGCTTCGAGCGCGGCCTGACGAAGACCGGCAGCGCCGCTGGCCGCATGGAACTGCGCATCAACGGCTTTGCCGACGTCTGGCTGCAAGGCTGCTTCGCGTGGGAGTACAAGGCGCCCGGCAAGAGCCTGGAAGGCGCGCTCAGGCAGTTGATGATGTACGCGCTGCCGCTCGAGAGCCCGCCGCTGCTCGTCGTCAGCGACCGGCTGCGCATCGAGGTCCACACCCACTTCACCGGCACGCCGAGCGAACGCCACGCCTTCGCGCTCGAAGATATCGCCCGCCCCGAGGTGCAGCAGCGCCTGCGCACGCTCTGGACCGACCCCGACGCCTGGCGCCCGAAGCGCAGCAACCGCGACATCACCGAAGAGGCCGCGCGCGCCTTCGCCGGCACCGCCAAGCGCCTGCGCGACGCCGGCGTTGCCGCGCCCGACGTGAGCCACTTCCTGACCCAGTGCCTGTTCTGCTTCTTCGCCGAGGACGCCGGCCTGCTGCCGGCGCGGTTGTTCGAGCGCCTGGTCGGCGTCGAAGTCGCGCCCGATCGCATGCGCGAGCAACTCGGCAGGCTGTTCGAGGCGATGCGCGAAGGCGGCCTGTTCGGCGTGGACGCCGTGCCGTGGTTCAACGGCGGCCTGTTCGCGCGCGTCGGCGTGCCGCCGCTCGCCGCGGCCGACGTTGCCGCGCTGAAGGCCGCGAGCAGCCTCGACTGGAGCGCGATCGACGCCAGCATCTTCGGCACCCTGTTCGAGCGCGGGCTCGACCCCGCCAAGCGCAGCCAGCTCGGCGCGCACTACACCGACCCGGCGACCATCCTGCGCCTCGTCGAGCCCGTCGTGCAGCGCCCGCTGCTTGCCGAGTGGCAGCGCGCGAAGGCCGACATCGAGCGCGCGCTCGCCAAGAGCAAGAAGCACGGCGACAAGGCGTACCGCGACGCGCAGGCCGCGTTCGTCGGATTTCTCGAACGGCTGCGCGCCTACCGCGTGCTCGACCCGGCGTGCGGCAGCGGCAATTTTCTCTACCTCGCGCTCAAGACCTTGAAGGACATCGAGCACCAGGTGAACCTCGAGGCCGAGGCGCTCGGCCTGGAGCGCCAGCACGACGTGACCGGGCCGCACAACGTGCTCGGCATCGAACTCAACGAATACGCCGCCGAACTCGCGCGCGTCACGGTCTGGATCGGCGAGCTGCAGTGGCGGCTCGACAAGGGCTACGGCTTCAAGACGCAGCCGGTGCTCGAGCCGCTCGATCACATCGAATGCCGCGA
>JACSRM010000210.1 GCA_014879745.1 Burkholderiaceae bacterium
GCCTGCTCGAACGAGCCGCTCTGGCGCCGGGCGACGTACTCCGGGTGCTCGTCGTAGAGCGCCGAAAAATCGAGTTGGGTTGGCATGGGCTGCACGCTGCTTCGGCGCGCGAGAGAGAGGAGGCGATTCTATTGGCGCGCCATCGGCATGGTTCGCCGACACGCCGGCGCAGGGTGCCCAACGCTGACCGCGACAGGCTGCGCCTCAGGGCTGCGGATCGATCCCGTCGAACACCTGGGCCACGGGCACAGTGCACGCCACGCTGGGCACCGCCATCTCCCGGTCCTGGCTCATGTCGTGAAAGACCCACGAGCCGTCGGCCGTGTACCGAAAAGCCTCGATCCGACGTGTATCCGGGTCGACCAGGATGTATTCGCGCAGCGACGCGAGGCGCCGGTAGAGCGCGAACTTCTGACTGCGGTCATAGGCCTGGGTGGCGGGCGAGAGGACTTCGATCACGAGCATCGGCGCCCGAAAGATCATCTCGGTGGCCAGATCGGCCTTGTCGCAAGTGACGAACACATCCGGGTACAGGATCGTGTCGTCGGCGACCTGGACCTTCATCGACTCGGCGAACACCTGGCACGGCGAACCATCCAACCGCTCTGCCAGCCGGCGCGCCAGGTTGACTACGACCCGGCCATGACTGCGTCGTCCGCCCACCATCGCAAACACTTCACCGCGGTGGAACTCATGCCGCTCGGGCTGCGCATTCTCCCAATCGAGAAACGCGGCCAGCGTCAGCTCTTGCAGTGGAACGCCCATGGCAGACACCTCCAGGCCCGATTGTGAACGAAGGCGGGGATCGCCAGCGAGTTGCGGCCGCGCCAGCCCCTGCGCCGCCCGCCCGGGGCGCTGCCTACAATTCGCGCTATCCCGCAGGCCCACACATGACGCAAGACGACACCACTTCTGCTGACACCCCGCTCATCGCCGAACGCCGCGACAAGCTCGCTGCGATCCGTGCGCAGGCGAAAGCGAACGGTCAGGCCGCGTTCCCGAACGACTTCAAGCCCAGGCACCACGCGGCCGAGTTGCTGCGCCAGTACGACCCGCTGCCGCCCGAGGAGATCGAGCCGCTCGCGGTGAAGGTCAGCGTCGCCGGGCGGATGATGCTCAAGCGCGTGATGGGCAAGGCGAGCTTTGCGACGTTGCAGGACGGGTCGGGGCGCATCCAGTTGTTCGTCACGCGCGACGCGCTGGGCGAATCGGTCTACGAGGCGTTCAAGCACTGGGACCTGGGCGACATCGTCGGCGGCGAGGGGCTGCTGTTCAAGACGCGTACCGGCGAGCTGTCGATACGGCTGAGTTCGCTGCGGCTGCTGACGAAGAGCCTGCGGCCGCTGCCCGACAAGTTCCACGGCATGGCCGACCAGGAGCAGAAGTACCGCCAGCGTTATGTCGACCTGATCACCGACGAGCAGGCGCGCGCGCGTTTCGCGGCGCGCAGCAAGGCGATTTCGTCGATCCGCCAGTTCATGGTCGAGCACCACTTCATGGAAGTGGAGACGCCGATGCTGCACCCGATTCCCGGCGGCGCGAACGCGAAGCCCTTCGTCACCCACCACAACGCGCTCGACCAGGACATGTTCCTGCGCATCGCGCCCGAGCTGTACCTCAAGCGCCTCATCGTCGGCGGCTTCGAGCGGGTATTCGAGATCAACCGGAGTTTTCGCAACGAAGGAATCTCGGTGCGGCACAACCCCGAGTTCACGATGATGGAGTTCTACGCCGCGTACTGGAACCACCACGACCTGATGGACTACACGGAGCAGGTGCTGCGCCACGCGGCGCGCCAGGCGACCGGCTCGGCGCTGCTTTCCTATGGCGGTCGCGAGGTCGACCTCGTCCGGCCGTTCGCGCGCCTCACGGTGCGCCAGGCGCTCGTCGAATACGCCGGGTTGTCGAACGCCGAGGCCGCCGACTCCGGCCTGCTGCGCGCACGGTTGAAGGCGCTCGGCCACGAGGCGCGGGCGCACTGGGGTCTGGCCGAGCTGCAGTTCGGATTGTTCGAGGCCGCGGTCGAGGAAAAACTGTGGCAGCCGACCTACATCATCGACTATCCGGTCGAGGTCTCGCCGCTCGCCCGCGCGTCGGACGCCGACCCGACCGTGACCGAGCGCTTCGAGCTTTTCATCACCGGGCGCGAGTTCGCGAACGGCTTCTCGGAGCTGAACGACGCCGAGGACCAGGCGGCGCGCTTTCTCTCGCAGGCGGCGGCCAAGGAGGCGGGCGACGAGGAGGCGATGTACTACGACGCCGACTTCATCCGCGCGCTCGAGGTCGGCATGCCGCCGACCGGCGGCTGCGGCATCGGCATCGACCGGCTGATCATGCTGCTCACCGACAGCCCGAGCATCCGCGACGTGATCCTCTTCCCCTCGCTGCGCAAGGAAGGCGGCGCTTGAAGGGCGTGCCTCGCGTGGCGCGCGACTTGCGGTTAGAGTCATCGCCATGCGCCATCTGACGGACCTGCACGCGATCCACACCGAGCTCTGGCAGCAGCTCACGGCGGCCGTTTCGAGCAAGGACCATCCCTGGCGCACGCCGGTGCTGGCGACGATCAACGGTCATCTGGCCGACGCCCGCACCGTCGTGCTGCGCGAGGTCGACGCCCGCGAGCCGCACTTCCTGATCTATACCGACGAGCGCGCGGCCAAGGTGCCGCAACTGCTCAGTCACCCGGTCGGCACGCTCGTGATGTGGTCGGCCGAGATCGGCTGGCAACTGCGCTGCCGCGTCCATCTCTCGCTCGAGATGACGGGGCTGGCCGCGTCGTCGCGCTGGGCGCGCATCAAGCTGACGCCCGCCGCGCAGGACTATCTCTCGCCGCTGCCGCCCGGTGCGCCGCTCGACGCAGAGGCTGCGCCGACGCACGACGCCGTCGCGCGCGACTATTTCTCCGTCATCAACGCCAAGGTGCTCGCCATCGACTGGCTCGAACTGCACGAGCAGGGCCACCGCCGCGCGCGCTTCGAGGGCACTTCGGCGCGCTGGCTGCAGCCGTAGATGTCGGCCCCAAGACCCCCTGCGGGGTCGCCCCCCAAGGGGAGCGCGGGCCGCTTGCGACGGCCCGGCGCTGGCCCGTGGTCGCGCTCAGCGGTGCTTGAAGTCGGGCGCGCGCTTGTTGACGAAGGCGTCCATGCCTTCCTTCTGGTCCTCGGTCGCGAACAGCGAATGAAAGAGCCTGCGCTCGAAGAGCATGCCTTCGGCGAGCGGCGATTCATAGGCGCGGTTCACGCACTCCTTGGCCAGCGCGACGCTCGGGCCGCTCATCGCGCAGATCGTCTGCGCGGCGGCGAGCGCTGCCTCCAGCAATTCGGCCAGCGGCACGACGCGCGAGACGAGCCCGGCGCGCTCGGCTTCGGCGGCGTCCATCATGCGGCTTGTCAGCACCATGTCCATCGCCTTCGCCTTGCCGACGGCGCGCGGCAGGCGCTGCGTGCCGCCGGCGCCGGGGATGATGCCGAGCTTGATCTCGGGCTGGCCGAATTTCGCGTTGTCGGCGGCGATGATGAAGTCGCACATCATCGCCAGCTCGCAGCCACCGCCGAGCGCGAAGCCGGCGACGGCGGCGATCACCGGCTTCCTGATGCGCCGGATCGTCTCCCAGTTGCGGGTGATGAAGTCGCGCTTCAGGGCATCGGCGTAGGTCAAGGTCGCCATCGCGCCGATATCGGCGCCGGCGGCAAAGGCCTTGTCGCTGCCGGTGATGACGATGCAGCCGATGGCGTCGTCGGTGTCGAAGGCAAGCAGCGCGGCGCCCACCTCGTCCATCAGCGCATCGTTCAGCGCATTGAGCTGCTTGGGCCGGTTCAGCGTGATGAGACCGGTCCGGCGCGGGCCATCGCCGCGGGTCTCGACGAGGATGAATTCGGTTGCCATATCGTTTGCTCCTTGCGTTTCGATGCTCGATCCTACTGCGCCGCGATCTCCGGCCGGCGCGCGATGACGAGATCGACATACGTCGCCGGGTCCTGCTCGACGCGGATGCGCACCGGCAGGTAGCGCAGTTGCGGCGCAAACCAGATCTCGGCCGTCAGCACGTTGCCGCGGTCCTTGATATCGCGCGGCTTCAAATGGACGGTGTCGAGCACGCCGAACGGCGTCACCGTCTCGTCCCGGCCGATCACATCGTAGGTGAAGAGGCCGACCCGGTTGCGCAGCGCGATCAGGACGTCGATCGCATTGCCCGCCTCGAGCAGTTCGGGGCGCGTCGTGAAGTGCGCCGCAAGCTGGATGATCTGGCTCGCCGCATCCTGCACGTCGGGCGCGCGCGGCAGCCTGACGCCGCCCGGCAGCGCGATCTCGTCGGGCCCGAGCAGGATCGTCACGCGCCGCGGCGGGCGCAGCAGGACGCGCGTATCCTCGTCGTAACGGCTCGGCCGCAGACTGTCGCCGACGAGTTCGCCCTCGCTGCTCATGCGACGGCTGATGATCGGCGCGAAGCGCGCCCCGACGCCGATATCGATGTGGACCTGGTAGTGCGTGCCGACGCGCACCCACTCGACCTGCGCATCGCCGAGCACCTCGCCGCGATAGTTGCCGTTGAGCGCGTAGGTCAGGCGCGTCGAGACCGGCCAGTCGAAGGCCTCGGCTGCGGCGTCCGATGCAGCGCTCGCCGGGCTCGCCGGGTTCGCAGCCGCGAGCGCCGTCGCTTCGGGCGCGGACGCGGCCGACGCGACCGACTCCGCGGGCGTCCCGGACGGTTCGGGCGCCGATGCCGGCGCGCTCGCCGACGCCGCCTGCGCCGCGACCCAGGCCAGCGCCCGCTCGCGCAATGCCGCTTCGTCCTCCGCCGCCGTCGCGGGCGCCGAGGCGGGCGCGGCGACCGGTGCCGCGGCCCGCTTCGCGGCGGCCGCCGGTCTGGGCGCGGGCGCTGCGGCGACCACCACCGGCGCCGCGGCCGGCGGCGGCGCAAGCGCCAGTTCGCGCACGTAAGTGACGTGGATGCGCTGCGGCATCTCGCTGGCGCGAACGAAATCGTCGAGGCTTTGCGCGATCAGGCGCGTCACGATCAGATGCGCCGCCAGCACGACGACCAGCACCAGCGCGGCGCCAAGGATGCGCCGCAGCCGCCAGGGCGCCGTCAGCCGCCGAGCCATGCCCGCCGCAGCGCACGCGCCGCGGCGCTCGCGGCGCCATCGGCGACGAGTTGCACGCTCGCACCGTCTTCGCCCGCCGCCGGCACGGCAAGCGCGATGCGCAGCACACGCTGGTCGCGCGAGACGAGCAGTTCGCGCGGCGCTGCCTTGCGGGGCGGCGCGGGCTGCGGCGCGAGCAGCGCCTGCGCGTCGTCGAGCCGGCGCAGCCGCCAGCCGTCGAGCGCGAGCAACTCGTCGCCCGCGCTCAGGCCCGCCTGCTCCGCCGCGCCGCCGCGCAGCACGTGCGTCAGCTTCACCCCGGTGAGCGCGCTTTCGGCGACGCGCACGCCCAGGCGCTGCGCCAGCGTCGCCGCCTGCGGACGCCACTTCACGCCGAAAGGCGTCAGCAGTTCGGCAAGCGGCAACTCGCCGGTGCCGTGCACCCACTGCGCCAGCGACGCAGCGATCGCCTTGCCGCGCCGCGCGCCGCCGGCCTTTGCCGTCGCGGCGAGGATGTCCGCCTCGGTGATCGGCCCGCCGCCGCTCGCCGCCCACAGCGCGCGCATCACGGCGTCGAGCGTCGCCCTGCCGCCCGATGCGCTGCGCAGCGACAGGTCGAGCGCGAGGGCGACGAGCGCGCCCTTGGCGTAGTAGCTGATCGTCGCGTTGGGCGTATTCTCGTCGCTGCGGTAGTACTTGACCCAGGCGTCGAAGCTCGCCTGGGCAACGCTTTGCACCCGCCGCCCCGGCGCGCCGAGCACGGCGTTGACGTTCTTCGCGACGAGCGCCAGATAGCGCGCGTCGTCGACGAGGCCAGCGCGCACCAGCATCAGGTCGTCGTAGTAGCTCGTGAAGCCCTCGAAGAACCACAGCAGTTCGGTGTAGTTCTCGCGCGTGTAGTCGAGCTTCGCGAACTCGGCCGGGCGCATGCGCTTGACATTCCAGGTGTGGAAATATTCGTGGCTGACGAGGCCCAGCAGGTCGGCGTAGCCGTCGTCGATCGCTCCCGCACCAGCCAGCATCCCCGCGCGCGGCAGCTTGCGGCGCGGCGCGATGAGCGCCGTGCTCGCGCGGTGCTCGAGCCCGCCCTGCCCTTCGTCGACCGCATTCAGCAGGAAGACGTAGCGCTCGAACGGCACGTCGCGCGCAGCGGCATCCGCGCCGTGCCAGAGTGCGATCTGCGCCTCGCAGATGCGGCGCGTATCGGCGAGCAGCCGCGCGCCGTCGAATCCGGGCCAGGCACCGGTGACGACGAATTCGTGCGGCACGCCGCATGCGGTAAAGGTGCCGCGCCAGAAGCGGCCAAGCTCGAACGGATGGTCGACCAGCGCGTCGTAGTCCGGCGCGCGGTAGCCGCTGCCGCCTTCGGCGCGCGGCATCGCGGTTGCGATCTGCCAGTCGCGCGGCAGGCCGGCAAACGAGATCGCATGCGGCTCGCCCTCGCGATCGTGGATGCGCAGGCAGACGCTGGTAGCGTTGAAGAAGCCGCGCCCGGCGTCCAGAAACGCTGCCCGCACCGAGGTGTCGAAGGCGTAGACGTCGTAGTCGAGGATGAGCGCGGCCGTGCCTTCGCAGCGAACGAGCCAGCTCGCCTTGTCGAGCTGTTCGACGCGCGCCTCGCGCTGCCCCTGGCGCGCGCGCAGTCTCGAGAGGTGGCGCGCGAACTCGCGCACCAGGTAGCTGCCGGGAATCCATGCCGGCAGGCTCACACGCTGCTCGCGCGCCGGGCGCTCGATGCGCAGCGTGACGCGAAACAGGTGCGCGCGGGCGCCGGCGACGTCGATGCGGTACGAGATCATCTGCCTGGAGCGCCCGGTCGTGCGGCGCCGGTTCGCAATCTTCAGCGCGTCGCGACGTTCGATGCCAGGCGCTTTTCGAGGTCCTGCGCGCTCATCATGCCGGGATTGCGCATGCCGTCCTCGAAGATGATCGCCGGCGTCGCGTTGATCTTGTATTTGCGGCTGAGCGCGAGGTTGCGCTGCAGCGGCGTCTCGCAACTCGCCATATTGCGCGGCGGCGTCTTGCCTTCGAGCATCCATTCGCGCCAGACGCGCGTACTGTCCTTCGCGCACCAGATATTGGCCGACTTCTCCGGCGAATCGCCGCCCAGGATCGGGATCAGGAAGGTATAGACGGTGACGTTCTTCATCTGCTGCAGCTCGTGCTCGAACTTCTTGCAGTAGCCGCAGTTGGGGTCGGCGAAGACGGCGATGCGGCGGGCGCCGTTGCCCGTCTTCCAGACCACCGCATCCTTCAGCGGCAGGCTCGCGAAATCGATCGCGTTGAGCTTGTCCTCGCGCGACTGCGTCAGGTTCACCCGCGAGCGGGTGTCGATCATGTCGCCCTCGATCACGTAGTTGCCCTGCTCGTCGCTGTAGAGCACGTCGGTGCCGACGCGCAGTTCGTAGAGCCCCGGGATCGGCGTCTTGCTGACTTCGTCGATCTTCGGAAAATCGGGCAGCCGCTGGGCGATATTCTTGCGGATCACGGCCTCCTGTGCGGCGGCGAACTGCGCCATGGCGGCGAGCGCCAGCAGCGCCAGCAGGGATCGAACGGAAATCGGATTGAAGCGTCTCATCGGGGCTTTCATCGGTCGGTATGTCATGAGCCCACCGCGCGCGACGCAAGCCAGCGCTTGATCGGGGGCAGCCGGTTGACAAGACTCATGCCGCGGTTGCGAAGTTCCTGCACCGCGGGTTCGGGGCGTGAAAAGAGCTGCAGCAGGCCGTCGGTCACGCGGCCCATGGCCCAGGTCGGCGCGGCGCGCTCGCGCGCGTAGCGGCGCAGCAGTTTTTCGTCGCCGAGCGCGCGCCAGGGTTCGCGTTCCTCGATCGCCTGCGCGAGGGCGACGACGTCGGCCAGGCCGAGATTGAGCCCCTGGCCGGACAGCGGATGCACGACATGCGCCGCATCGCCGAGCAGCACCCAGCCTTCGCCGCACCAGCGATCGGCGGTCGCGAGCATGAGCGGCCACGCCGCGCGCGGCGCCGCGAGCCGCAGCGCGCCGCACGCGCCGCCGGTCGCATCGAGCAGCGCCTGCTCGAATCCGGCATCGGCCAGCGCAAGCAGTTCCTGCGCGCGATCGTCGGGCAGCGACCAGACGAGGGCGAAAGAGTGGCCGCCTTGCGGCGTATCGAGCGGCAGCAGCGCGAGCACGTCGGGCGCCCGAAACCACTGCCACGCGGTATTGCGGTGCGCCTCGGCGGCCACCAGGCGGGTCGCGATCGCGGTGTGGCCGTAGGCATTGCGCGCCATCGTCACGCCCAGCGCGTCGCGCGTCGCCGACGCCTTGCCCTCGCACAGCGCGAGCAGCATCGACGGCGGTGCGCCGCGCGCAGGGTCGATCGCCGTGACGTGCGGCGCGTAGCGCAGCGCATCTTCGAGCCGGCGCTCGAGCACCCCGGCATCGACGATCCAGGCGAGCTCACCGACGCGCTGCTGCCAGGCCGAGAAGTCGATCTCGCCGCCTGCCGCGTCGCCGTGCACCCGCATATCGTGCACCGCGGTCTTCGCCTGCGCCGGCAGCGAATCCCAGACCTTGAGCCGCTCGAGCAGCCCGATCGAGACCGCATTGAGCGCATAGGCCCGAATATCCTCTCCCGCGCGCTGCGCAGCCGCAGCACCCTCGGGCAGCAGCGCGACGCGCAGGCCCTGGCGCGCGAGCGTCAGCGCGAGGCTCTTGCCGACGATCCCGGCGCCGCGCACGCACACGTCGAAGTTTTCCATCGATGAATTGTAGGGAGACCGGCGCGGGGCCGACACCGCACGAAAGCGGGCCGGCATCGACCGGCCGGACGGCGACGCAGCGCTTTCTCGCCCGCTGCCCGCGACTCCCTGCTGGAAGCGGGACAAGGAAAATTGACTTTCTTCATGGAAAATCATATGTTCCAGACATGCCCGTCCCCTCCCGGATTCAGAGCCACCTGCGCTACCCGCTGACCGGCCTGTTTGGCAGCCCCGGCAACGTGCGCGTGCTGCGCGCGCTGGCGGTGCAGCAGGCGCCGCAATCGGCGCCGCAGCTTGCGTCCGAGGCGGGGCTGACGCCGCAGGGCGCCCGCCTCGTGCTCGACACGCTCGTCCGCCAGCGGCTGGTGACGGCGCACGGCGCCGGGCGCGCCCGGTTGTACGTGTTGAACGCATCGCATCCGCTCGCCGCTTCGGTCGAGGCGCTGTTCCGCGACGAGCATGGACGCTGGGAGGGCCTGCTCGAAGCGATCCGCACAGCGCTGCGGCGCCACGGCGCGGCGGTGAGCGCGGCCTGGCTCTACGGCAGCGTGGCGCGCGGCGAGGATGCGCCGGCGAGCGATCTGGATATCGCGCTCGTCGTGCGCTCGCAGGCCGTGGCGGAGAAGATCCGCGAAGAGCTGGCTGCGCTGGAGGATGCGCAGCACGTGCACCTGTCGCTGACCGCGCTGACGCCGCAGGAACTCGCGGCGCTGCCCGAAGACGATCGCTGGTGGCGCGGCGTGGTGCGCGACGGCCGCGTGCTGCATGGTCCCGCGCCCGCGCAGGCGCGGCGGCGGATCGCGAAGGCGGCGGCGTGACGTCGCGCGGGCCGCGCAAGCCCGTCGACGCGGCGCACGCGCGGGGCCGCCTGCTGCAGGCGCGCGAGTTCCACGAGTCGGGCCGCAGCCTGGTCACGCTGGCACAAGGCGGCAGTTGCAACGGCGCCGTCGCGTTGATGGTCATGGCGACGATCGCCTATGCCGATGCGATCACCGCGCGCACCTCCGGCATCGTGAACCAGCAGGATCACCAGGGCGCGCCGAGGCGGCTGCGCGAGGTGCTGGCCGCCGACTGCCGGACAAGCAGGGGCGGTTCTTTCGCAAGCTGCTGGGCCGCAAGGACGAAGTCAACTACGGCGCACGCAGCACAACGTTCCACGAAGCACAACGATTGCTCGTGGAGCTGGATGACGTCGCGGCGTGGGCCGAGGGCGCGATCTGACCAGCGGCTCCGGCAGAGCGAGGTCAGGTGTGCCGCCGTGCCCCGCGCGCCGCGCGGTTCAGCCTTCGCGGCGCGGCCGATGCCGGCCAGCGACACCGAGAAAGGCGAGGCCGGCGAGCAGCAGCGCCCATGTCTCCGGCTCGGGGACGGGCGCAAACGACTGGTTCCAGTCGGTGCCCGACTCTGACCACAAGGAGTAGTCGACGGTGCGCCCGTCAACGCTGACTTGCTGGATGCCAGCCCAGTCGAGCGAATGCATCGCTTCGAGAAAGGAGCTGCCAGATGCGGCAGTGCTGTCGCCGCTCGCACCTGAGATACCGATGAGCTCCAGGGAAATCTGGAACGGTTGGTTGAAGTAGAACTGCGTGGAGAAAACGTGGTAGCCGAGCGCAGCGCCAGGCGGAACGCTGGCGCCATCAATATCACCGCTCGAGTCCCTCTGCACGACGACACCGTCGGACGTACTCTGCGCGCTCATACCGTCGGCCTGACCCAAGCTGTGGTACCCGTCGTTCGAACGAAAATTGGCCCGAACGGTCGCGGAACTCGAACCAACGGAGTACCCTGTACGCCCGTCGCCAACTTGAGCGGTGAGTGAAGCGTTCCGGGCAAGATAGAGGCTGAAGGTCAAGATGCCCACCCCGGATTCGATCGGATTGTCGATCTGCAACGTGTCCGAGAACATTGCGGTCGCGTACGAGTTGAGGTTCGCTAGACCACGCTCAGTGGACGAGCCGGCGACCGCACTGGTGGAGATGCCCAGATGACCATAGGTTGCTTCGGCGGACGCGCCGCCAGAGACTGCGGCACCACCTAGACTTGCTCCGCAGACGACCGAGGTTTCGCCAGACGCTTGGTCCCCGTAGCATGAGGCGACATTTGGAGGCACCGGGATCTGCGCATCGCTGGCAGATCCATAGACAGATACCGACCAATCGACTCCCCCGAATGCAAGAGAAGGCAGCGATAGAGCGAATGCGGGCAGACGGCACAATGCTCGCCCCCAGCCGGCGCGGAAGGTTGGAAAGTGCATCATGAAGTCTCCTCCGTTTCGGGATCGAATGTAGGCACCGCGCGTCTAGGAGGTGCGTCAGTGCAAAGGTATGCCGCCACTCGCCGTGCCGCATCAGCCAAACGGCTGATGCTGGTCGCGATGCGACCCCCTATCCGCGGGGGGAGGGGGGCTTGGCGGCGACCGTTCGCCATGTCCAATCGCACGCACGCGGTGGTGCCGGCCTCGGGGAGCCAATTGCCTCTACTATCAATCTTTGATAGCGTCGGAAGAATCTTCCTTCTTCAACCGCGAGACCAGACCATGCCTTCGAGCTACGTCATCGGCGATCACTTCGAGGCCTTCATCAAGGAACAAATCGAGACGGGGCGCTACGCGAGCGCCAGCGAGGTCGTTCGAGACGGCCTGCGGGCGCTCGAGGAGCGCGAGCGGCTGCGCGCGGCCAAGCTCGCTGCGCTCCGGGCGGAGATTCAGCGTGGCGCAGACAGCGGTGCCGGCGTCGAAGCAAGTGTTGTCTTCTCCCAGGTGCGAAAGCGTGTCGCGCAAGCTGCGGCTGCGCGGACGCGTCGCCGGTGAAGGTCACTTTCTCGCCCGCCGCGCGGGATGATCTGCTGGAAGTGGCGCTGTACATCGCCCAGGACAATCCGGCCCGCGCCTCGACCTTTGTCGACGAACTGGAAGTCAGGTGCCTCGGTCTCGGCGAGACGCCCGGGATCGGCACGGCGCGGTCGGAGTTGGGCGAAGGCATCCGCATGCTGCCGCATGGCCGGTATCTGATTTTCTACCGGGAGGCGCGCGGCACGGTGCGCATCGAGCGTGTCATGCACGGCGCGCGCGACATCGACGCAGACGACTTCGGCGTGAGCGCTGACGAGGCCGGAGACTGAGCCGGCGCTATCGTGCGAGAAATTGTCTGGTGGGCCGGTCCTTGTGCTGGACATGCAGCGCCGCCGAACTGCGCGTGGCCGAGCGACGCAAGGAAACGTTGACTTTCTTCGCGGAAGATCATATTGCATCAACCGAACGGCGGATGCCGCCGCGGCCGGTCCGTGCAATACACGCAAGGCCGCGCACGGGGGTGGATGTGGACGACGACCAGCAGGCGACGATCATTCGCGACGTGTACGCTGCCGCGCTCGACGAGCGGCCCTGGCGGGACGCCTTGGAAGGGATCGCGGCGCTGCTCGGCGCGACCAGCGTGTTTCTCTTCACCCCCTTCGTCGACGACTCGGAAGGCGGTTTCAGCGCGTTTCACGGCTTGCCGGAGGACGAGGCGAAGAAGTTTCTGCGCGAGGTCGCCACCGTCGACGTCTGGTATCACGCGCTGATCCGCCGGCACGGCACGCTGCACACCGGGCTGCAATGGCGAAGCGACGCGCTGATCGCGGAGCCGGCGCTGCGGCAGACGCGTTTCTTCGTCGATCACCTGCGTCCGTGCGGCATCACGCGCTGCCTGGGTGTGATCGTCGGCGACGGCACGGTGCCGGGCATGCCGCTGGCGCCGCTTTGCGTGTACCGGCCACCCGGCTCCGAGCCGTTTTCGGCTTCGGACGAAAGGGAGCTTGCCGCCCTGTGGCCGCACGTCTCGCAGGCGATACAGGTGCGCCAGCGTCTGCGTGCGGCAGCGTGCGACCACGCCGCGCTGGTCCTCGAGAAAGCGCCGACGGCGATCGTGGTGCTGGCGCGTGACCGCCGCATCCTGCTCGCCAATCCGGCGGCCGAGGCCATGTTCGCCGAACCCGCGTTGCCCGCCTTCACGCGCTGCGGGCGACTCGTTGCCGACGAGCCGGCGCGACTCACCGCGCTCGAGCAGGCCCTTGCGGCATGCGCGAGTTGCCGCTTCGACGCACCGGTCTCGCTGTCGGTCCGGCTCGCCGGCGCGCCCGGCAGCGGCGTCGTGGCGCGGGTCGTGCCGCCCCCGCGGGGGGGGCGAGGCGGTGGCGCTCGTGTTTCTTGCGCGGGAGGGGAAAATCGCGCTCGACCCGCAGGCGATCATGGCCGCGCTCTATCGGCTGACGCCTGGCGAGGCAGCGCTCGTCAAGGCGCTCACCAACGGCACGACGATGGAGGCGTTCGCCGAGGCGCGGCAGGTCAGCCTGGCGACGGTGAAGACGCAGCTTCAGTCCACGTTTGCAAAGACGAATACCCGGCGGCAGTCGGACCTGATGCGGCTCGCCTATTCGATCGCACGTTGACGCGCGCCGCGGGGGCGGCGCATCAGCGCGTCGGCAGCGGGATGAATTCGGTCTCGCCCGGCACCGGGTCGAAACGCCGCGCCTGCCAGTCGGCCTTCGCCTGCTCGATGCGCTCGCGCCGGCTGGAGACGAAGTTCCAGACGATGAAGCGCGGCCCGAGCGGCGCGCCGCCGACGAGCGCGATGCGGCACGCTTGCGAAGCGCGCAGCGTCGGCGTCGTTCCCGGATCGAGCGCCGCGAGCGTGAATGGCGGCACCGCCTCGCCGTCGAGCTCGAACCCGGCATCGACGCCGTAGAGCGCGCGCTCCGCCGCACCGTCCGCGCCGAGCGGCGGCAGCTCGAGCGTCGCACCCGGCTGGCAGTCGAAGATCAGGTAAAGCGTCTCGGAATGCGTCGCGACCGGCGAGGTGGCGCCGAATGCGCTGCCGATCAGGACGCGCAGCGCGACGCCGTCGAGCGCAATCTCGGGCAGGCGGTCGGCGGCGGTGTGGACGAAGGATGGCGCATCCTCTTCGTGCGCTGCGGGCAGCGCGCACCACAGCTGCAGGCCGTGCGTCGTTCGCGTCTTGCCGCGCAGATCGTCGGGCGTGCGCTCGGAGTGGACGATGCCGCGGCCGGCCGTCATCAGGTTGATCGCGCCGGGCTCGATGCGCTGGACGACGCCGAGGCTGTCGCGATGCATCATCGCGCCGTCGAACAGATACGTGACGGTCGCGAGGCCGATGTGCGGATGCGGCCGAACGTCGTGGTTGTCGGCGGGCCCGGCAGTGACCGGGCCGAAGTGGTCGAAGAAGACGAACGGCCCGACGGCGCGCCGCTGCGCCGTGGGCAGCGCGCGGCGGACCAGAAAGCCGCCGCCGAGGTCGTGCCCGCGCGGGGTGAGCAACTCCAAGCTGGCCATCGCGTCCTCCATGGCTTACGTTTCGACAAGGCCAGTGTAGGCCGGCGCCTTAAACTTCGCCGCCAACGCCTCCTCTCTCGCGAAAGCCCTCCATGAGCCTCCAATGCGGCATCGTGGGCCTGCCCAACGTCGGCAAGTCCACCCTGTTCAACGCGCTGACGAAAGCCGGCATCGCGGCCGAGAACTATCCGTTCTGCACCATCGAGCCGAACGTCGGCGTCGTCGAGCTGCCCGACCCGCGGCTCGCGCAGCTCGCCGCGATCGTGAAGCCCGAGCGCATCGTGCCGGCGGTCGTCGAGTTCGTCGATATCGCCGGCCTCGTCGCCGGCGCGTCGCGCGGCGAGGGCCTCGGCAACCAGTTCCTCGCCCACATCCGCGAGACGGACGCGATCGTCAACGTCGTGCGCTGCTTCGACGACGACAACGTCGTCCATGTCGCCGGCCGCGTCGACCCGGTTTCCGACATCGAGGTGATCCAGACCGAGCTGTGCCTGGCCGACCTGGCGACGGTCGACAAGACGCTGCAGCGCTCGCTGAAGGCGGCGAAGTCGGGCAACGACAAGGAAGCGGCCAGGCTTGTCGCCGTGCTGCAGCGCTGCAATGAAGCCTTGAACGCGGGCCGGCCGGCGCGCTCGATCGCGTTCAGCAAGGAGGAACTCGCGATCCTGAAGCCGCTGTGCCTGATCACCGCCAAGCCGGCGATGTTCGTCGCCAATGTCGACGAGCACGGCTTCGAGAACAACCCGCACCTCGACAAACTGCGCGCGTATGCCGACGCGCAGGCGGCGCCGGTGGTCGCGATCTGCGCCCGCACCGAGGCCGAGATGGCCGAGATGAGCGACGAGGACAAGCAGATGTTCCTCGCCGACATGGGGCAGACCGAGCCGGGACTGGCGCGGCTGATCCGCGCCGCGTTCAAGCTGCTCGGCCTGCAGACCTACTTCACCGCCGGCGTGAAGGAGGTGCGCGCCTGGACGATCCACATCGGAGATACCGCGCCGCAGGCGGCGGGCGTGATCCACACCGACTTCGAGCGCGGCTTCATCCGCGCCCAGACGATCGCGTTCGACGACTTCATCGCCCACGGCGGCGAACAGGGCGCGAAGGACGCCGGCCGCATGCGCGCCGAGGGCAAGGATTACGTCGTCAAGGACGGCGACGTGCTCAATTTCCTCTTCAACGTCTGAACCAGAACCAGCCAGGTCCCGGGATCACCGTGCCGCAAGCCGTCATGCCCCGCCCGGATCGACGCCGATGACCGCGCGCTTGGATGCGCATGGGCCGCGCGAAGGCGCGGTGGTGCTTGGCGTGGCCGTCGTCTATGCGGCCGTCGCCTGGCTCTCGCTGCAACTCGCGGAACGGCCCGGCGGCGCCTCGCCGCTCTATTTCGGCGCCGGCCTCGCGCTCGCCTGCGCGCTGCGCTATGGACGCGCCGCCCTGGCCGGCGTTGCACTCGGCGCGCTCGGCGCGGTCGCGCTGACGCGCGGCGCGCAGCTCGCCGCCGAGCCGGCGCTGACCGCGATCTGGTGCATCGTTGCGCTCGGCGCGCCAATCCAGGCCGGGGTCGGCGCGGCCCTGGTGCGCCGTTTCGTGCCCGGCCCGCTGACGCTCGCCGAGCCGCACGATATCGCGCTCTTCCTGCTGCTCGGCGCGCCGATCGCTTGTCTGACCGGCGCGAGCCTTGCCGCGCTGACTCTCGGCGCGACCGGCGTCGTGCCAGGCGAAGCGCTCGCCGCCCGGTGGTGGATCTGGTGGATGGGCGACACCATCGGCGTGCTGATCGGCGCACCGATCGTGCTCAGCCTGATCGGCCTGCCGCGCGCCGACTGGGCGCCGCGGCGGCTCACGCTCGGCCTGCCGCTCGCCTTCGCGACCGCGCTGATGGTGATGGCCACGATGCAGGTGACGCGCTGGAACGACGAGCGCTCGCGGGCGCTGTTCGAGCGCGAGGCGACACAGGCCACGGCGCTGTTGATAACCCGCCTCGAGCAGTCGATGGAGGCACTGCAGGTCTTGCGCGGCGCCTTCGCGCTCGCGACCACGCCCGCGCCCCAGGCATTGCGGCGCACGGCGCGCGATTGGATCGCCGAGGGGGCAGGGTCGCAGACGGCGGAGCGCAGCGTCTGGTCGCTCGGCTACGCACAGTGGGGGTCCAAGGCCGATATCTTCGAAGCGCGCCCGCGCGACGGCGGCGGCGACGAGAATCCGGCGGCGACCGAAACGGCGAGCGCGGACACGCCGCAGGCCGCGTCCGCGGACGACGAGACGCTCGTCGTCCGCCAGGTCGAGCCGGCGACGGCGAGCGAACCTGCGCGCGGCTCGAACCTGCTCTCCGTCCCGGCATTGGAGGAGGCGGTCGAGCGCTCGATCCGCCGCGACCGGCCGGCGGCGTCGGCCGGCTTCGCGCTTCGCGGGGCGCAGCCCGGCGGACCGGCCATCACGCTGGTGCATGCCTTGTTTGCCGACGATCCATCGACGCCGGCAGAACGCCGCGCCGACAAGACCGGCGTCGTCTTCGTCACGCTCGTGCCGCAGCTCCTGCTCGACCAGTTGCGCGACGCGCTGCCGGCGACGGTTTCGCTGTGCCTGATCGATATCGACCCGCAGGCGCAGCACCGCGTGCTGGCCGGCGGCACCGGCTGCCTCGAACCGGCGCCCGAAGGGCTGCAGAGGGTGCGCAGCCTGGACTTCGGCGGGCGCGGCTGGGAGATCCGGGCCAGCGCGGCGCCGCAGGCGTTGCAGTCCGACGGACAGGCGGGCCTGCTCGCGTTCACGCTCGTCGGCCTGCTCGCGACGGCGATGCTCGGCGCGCTGCTGCTGACGGTGACCGGGCGGACCCGGCAGATCGAGAGCGCGGTGCACGCCCGTACCGCCGAACTCGAAAGCGAGATCGGCGAGCGTGCGATCACCGAAGCCGCACTGCGCGAGAGCGAGCAGCGCTTTCGCAATATCTTCGACAAGGCGCCGATCGGCGTCGTCTATGCCGATCTGGACGGCAACGTCCTGCAGGCCAACCCGCGCTTTTGCGACATGCTGGGCTACAGCGCGGAGGTGCTCGCGAATATGAACGTGCGCGACTTCGTGCACCGGGACGAATGGGAGCAGGAGGACGCACTTTCCCGGACCCTGCTTCGAAATACATCGTTGTCCGAAAGCGCGCAGCGGCGCTACCTGGCGGCCGACGGGCATACGCTGTGGGTGCAGCGCTCGTATTCGCTGCTGCGCGACGCGCAGGGCGCGCCGCAGTGCCTGGTCGGCGTCGTCGAAGATATCACCGAGCACCTGCGGCTGCGGGACGCCGAGCGCGCGCGCGAGGTGGCCGAGCAATCGAACCGGGCGAAGAGCGAATTCCTGTCGCGCATGAGCCATGAGCTGCGCACGCCGCTGAACGCGATGCTCGGCTTCGCCCAGCTCCTCGAACTCGACGAGCGCCATCCGCTGGCCGCCGCGCAGCGCCCGTGGGTGGTGCAGATCCAGAGCGCGGGCTGGCACCTGCTCGAGATGATCAACGATGTGCTCGACCTGTCGCGCATCGAGGCCGGAACGATGCGCCTGCAGCCCGAGACGCTGGCGCTGCCACCGCTGATCACGGCGACGCTCGCGCTGATCGAGGGCGCCGCCGAGCGGCGTGGCATCGTTCTCACGCAGCAGATCGACGAAGACGCGGCGCGGGTGCACGGCGACGCGACCCGCGTCAAGCAGATCCTGACCAATCTACTGTCCAACGCCGTCAAATACAACCACGACAACGGGCGCGTCCACGTCGTGGCGCGCGCCCGCGACGACGACCAGGTCGAGATCTCGGTCACCGACACC
The DNA here is from genome assembly GCA_014879745.1 of Burkholderiaceae bacterium. GTDB lineage: Bacteria > Pseudomonadota > Gammaproteobacteria > Burkholderiales > Burkholderiaceae_C > CAIKUF01. The sequence continues at coordinate 17,956 of JACSRM010000210.1, forward strand.
GGCCTCGGGATGACGGCCGAGCAGATCGAAAGCCTGTTCCAGCCCTTCAACCGCCTCGGCCGCGAGCAGTCGGTGCACGAGGGCACCGGCATCGGCCTCGTCATCAGCCAGCGGCTGGCCGAACTGATGGGCGGTGCATTGCGAGTCCGCAGCACGGCGGGCGAGGGTTCGTCGTTCATCCTCACGCTGCCGAAGGCGCTCTACGCCGATACGGTTCCTTCCGGGCTCGACGAGCCCTACACCACATCGTCGGGCTACCACCGGCGCGTCGTTCACTATGTCGAGGACAACGAGACGAATGTCGAGGTCATGCGCGGCATCCTGTCGCAGCGCCGCCAGGTCCAGCTCGAAGTCTCGATGACGGGGCTGGACGCCGTGGCGGCGATGCGCCGCCGGCGCCCCGACCTGATCCTGCTCGACATGCACCTGCCCGATATCGACGGCATGGAGTTGCTGCGCCACCTCAAGGCGGATGCCGATCTGGCCGACATCCCGGTCGTCGTCGTTTCGGCCGACGCGATGCCGACCCAGGTCGAGGCGGCGCTTGCATCCGGCGCGCTGCGCTACCTGACCAAGCCGGTCAGCGTTGCGGCGGTGCTGGCGACGGTGGACGAACTGCTGGACCGGATCCCGACCCAGTTCGGGTAAACCCTTGGCGTAGGCCCAGCCGGGAGGAGGCGGGCCGGCTTGGGGCGCTTTTGGCACTCTCTATCGTCGAGTGCTAATATTGGGGAACAAAGAGGGTCTTCCGCCCTCCAATATCACGATGAATACATTGCCAATGACTGCTCCGTCCTCCGCGCTCGCCCGGCGCGACGCCTGGGCGCTGGTGCCGCCGCTGGGCAACCTGGACGCCTATATCTCCGCCGTAAACCGGGTGCCGCTGCTGACGCCCGAGGAGGAACTGCGATTTGCGCGCCGCCTGCGCGATCACGGCGATGTCGAGGCGGCCGGCAAGCTCGTCGTCTCGCACCTGCGGCTCGTCGTGTCGGTCGCCCGCCAGTACCTCGGCTACGGCCTGCCGCACGGCGACCTGATCCAGGAAGGCAACGTCGGGCTGATGAAGGCCGTCAAGCGCTTCGACCCCGAGCAGGGCGTGCGCCTCGTGAGCTATGCGCTGCACTGGATCAAGGCCGAGATTCACGAGTACATCCTGAAGAACTGGCGCATGGTCAAGGTCGCGACGACCAAGGCGCAGAGGAAGCTCTTCTTCAACCTGCGCTCGATGAAGCAAAGCCTGAAGGAGGACGCGACCGACGGCGACGCCCACCGCGCCACGCTGACGCAGGACGAAGTCGAGACCATGGCGCGGCGCCTGAACGTCAAGCGCGAGGAAGTCCTAGAGATGGAGACGCGCATGTCGGGCGGCGATGTCGCGCTCGATCCGCAGTTCGACGACGGCGAGGAGAATTTCGCGCCGATCGCCTACCTGGCCGACGAGAGTTCCGAGCCGACGCGCGTCATCGAGTCGCATCATCGCGACTGGCTGGCGAGCGACGGCATCGCCCGCGCGCTCGACGCGCTGGATGCGCGCAGCCGCCGCATCGTCGAGGAGCGCTGGCTGAAGGTGAACGACGATACGAGCGGCGGCATGACGCTGCACGAGCTGGCCGGCGAATACGGCGTCAGCGCCGAGCGCATCCGCCAGATCGAGGTCGCGGCGATGAAGAAGATGCGCAAGGCGCTGGTCGAGACGGCCTGAGCGCGGCGCGCTCGCGGCCGCCTCAGCCGGCCGCGAGCAGTTTCTCGAGGTCGGCCTGCAGTTCCTGCGCCGGCGCGCCGTAGCGCTCGAACAGGCGCAACTGGCCCTGCGTGTCGATCACGTAGGAGCCGGCGGTGTGGTCCACCGTATAGCTCGCATCCGTCTTGCCCGGCACCTTGGCGAAGAAGACCTTGAACTCGCGCGCCGCCTCGGCCGTCTGCTCGGGCGTGCCGCGCAGCGCGACGAAGCTGGGGTCGAATGCGGCGAGATAGGCCTTCAGCACCTCGGGTGTGTCGCGCTCGGGGTCGACGGTGACGAAGATGCCCTGCACGCGCTCGCCGTCCTTGCCCATCGCGCGCTTGATCGCGGCCAGTTCGGCCATCGTCGTCGGGCAAACGTCGGGGCATTGCGTATAGCCGAAGAAGACGACGCTGACCTTGCCCTTGAAGTCGGCGAGCGACCGCTGCGTGCCTTCGGCGTCGGCCAGATCGAGCTTGCGGCCGTAGTCGGCGCCGGTGATGTCGACGCCGTGAAAGCTCGGCTTCGAAGTGCCCAGCCCGAGCTTGTCGCAACCCGCCAGACCGGCGGCGGCCAAGCCGGCGAGCGCGGCGCCGAGCCACCGGCGACGGGCGTTCGATACGCGCATCACAGCAGCGGCCACAGGTAGTGGTCGAGCAGCAGCGCCGCGAACAGCAGCGACAGGTAGACGATCGAGTAGCGGAAGGTGCGGCGCGCGAGCGCGTCGCTGTAGTCGCGCCACAGCCACCAGGCGTAGGCGGTGAAGACGGCGCCGAGCGCGACCGCGGCGACGAGGTAGATCACGCCGCTCATGCCGAACAGATACGGCAGCAGCGTCGCCGCGAACAGCACGAGCGTATAGAGCAGCATCTGCAGGCGGGTGAACTCGGAGCCGTGCGTGACCGGCAGCATCGGCAGGCCGGAGCGCTTGTAGTCCTCGACGCGGTACAGCGCGAGCGCCCAGAAATGCGGCGGCGTCCACAGGAAGATGATGAGGCACAGCAGCAGCGCCTCGGGGCCGACCTCGCCGCGCATCGCGGCCCAGCCGAGCACCGGCGGCATCGCACCCGACGCGCCGCCGATGACGATATTCTGCGGCGTGGCGGGCTTGAGCACGACGGTATAGATCACGGCGTAGCCGACGAAGGTCGCGAACGTCAGCCACATCGTCAGCGCATTGACAAATACGCCGAGCAAGGCGCTGCCGAGCGCGCACAGCAGCACCGAGAAGGCGAGCGCCTGCCCCTCGGTCAGTTCGCCCTTCGCCGTCGGGCGCCATGCGGTGCGCGCCATGCGGATGTCGATGCGTTTCTCGACCAGGCAGTTGAATGCGGCGGCCGCCGCCGCGACGAGCCAGATGCCGACGCTGGCCGGAATCAGCAAGCGCCAGTCGGGCAGGCCGGGCACGGCCAGCAGCATGCCGATCACGGCGCAAAAGACGATCAGTTGCACGACGCGCGGCTTGGTCAGCGCGAAATACTGGCGCGCGCGCGAAGCGACGGACGCCTTCAGCGGCTGCGGGGAAGAAATCGCCTGCGTCATCTCGAACCGGCGCCGATACGGGCGAATGGGGTCACAGGGCAGCTCATCGTGCGGATCATACTAAGGTGCGGCCACCCGCAATCGCGCTGCGTCGATGGCCGGCACACCGGCGCGGGCTTGGTGCGCCCGCGCGAGCAGCATCGTCAGCAGCACGACGATCATCGCCGCGCCGCCGGTATGCGCGACGGCCGCGATCAACGGCCAGCCGAGGACGACGTTGGAGAGGCCGCTCGCCAGCTGCCACGCGGCGGCGCCGCCGATCGCCGCCGCCCAGTTGCGCAGCGGCGGCTGCCCGGCGCCGGCGCGCCAGAGGGCAATCGCGAACCCGGCCAGCGCGGCCAGCACGACGTACGCCGCCAGACGGTGCACGTAGTGGATCGCGGTGAGCGCGTCGAACGACAGCCATTCGCCGTCCTTGCCGACGCCGAGCTCGCGCCAGATCGTGAAGCCGTGCTCGAAATCCATCGCCGGCCACCACGCGCCGTGGCAGGTCGGGAAGTCGGTGCACGCGAGCACCGCGTAGTTGGTGCTGACCCAGCCGCCGAGCGCGATCTGCACGACGCAGAGCACGAAGACGGCGAGCGCCGCGCCGTAGAGCCGGCCCGGCAGCGCAAGCGGCGCGCGCCGGTAGCCTTCGAGCTGCGCCGCGAGCAGCGCGAGCAGCCCGAGCCCGCCGAGCAGGTGCAGCGTGACGATCGCCGGGTAGAGCTTCATCGTCACCGTCAGCGCGCCGAACGCACCCTGCACCGCGACCCAGACGAGGGTCGCCGTCGCCCACCACGGCGAGACGCCGGCACCGCCTTCGCGCCTGCGGCGGCGCGCATCGAGCCAGCTCGCGATCGCGAGCACCGTGATCAGCACGCCGACGCCGGTCGCGAGGTAGCGGTGGATCATCTCGATCCACGCCTTGCCGTGCGTCACCGGGCCGGTCGGCATCGCGGTCTGCGCGGCATGGATCTCGGCCTTGGCGCCGATCGGACTTGCGTTGCCGTAGCAGCCCGGCCAGTCCGGGCAGCCGAGCCCCGAGTCGGTGAGCCGGGTGAAGGCGCCGAACAGCACGAGGTCGAAGGTCAGAAAGAGCGTCAGCACGGTGAGCGCGCGCAGCCGGCCGGCGTCACCCGCCTCGCGGTTGCGCAGCCAGACCCAGGCCAGCGGGCCGGCGGCGAGCGCGATGCCCATCAGCGCGACGCGCAGGATCGGCGCGAGGTCGTACAGCGGCTGCGCATCCATTCGCTAGCGGCCCGGCAGATCCCACGACGACGAGGCGCGCAGCAGGCGATCGATATCGCGCTTCAGCTTCGCCGGGTCGGGATCGACGGGTACGCGCATCATCCACTGACCCATCGGGTCGACGACATACATATGCTGCTCGAGCCTGTGGCCCGCCGCGGGCGAGAGCCAGCCGACGAGCGCGGCGCGCGGCGCGCGCAGGATCGTCACCGGCACGCCGGCCGACGTTGCGTCGGCAAGCTCGGGCCGCAGCGGCGCGCCGTCGGTGACGAACCAGACCTTGTCGACCCGGTCGCGCTCCTTGCCGAAGGTCTCGCGCAGCTGGCGCTGCAGGACGAGCAAGTCCTCGCACTGCTTGTCGCACGCCGCGGCGCCGACAACGACGAGCAGCCACTGCCCCTTCAGCGCGGCGGGATCCACCGAAACGCCTTGCAGATCGGTCAGCGGCAACTCGCTTGCTGCCGGCAGCATGCGCGGCGGCGTCACGAGTTCGCTGTAGTTGGCGCTGCCCGAGGGACGCACGACGTAGAAGGTGAAGTACGAAGCGACGACCGGGGCGGCGCACAGCACGAAGATCAGCAGCATCCTCCAGCGGCCGCGGCGCGTGCGCGCATCGTCCGGCGTCACCGGATCGGGTGACGAGTGAACGGTAAGCCCCGTCGCGTCCGCGGCGACGTCAGCGCGGGTCGCGGCCAAGACGGGGTCGGATGAGTTGGAACCAGACATAAAGACCTGCGATCAGCGCGGCCATCGACCACCACTGAAAGACATAACCATAGTGGGTTGCGACATCGACCGCCGGCGGCGGCCAGTCGCGCAGCAGGCCATCATCGCTGGCGCCGGTCTGGCGGATCGAGATCGGCGCGAGGACGGCACCGATCTCGCGCGAGAAGCTTTCGGGGTCGATATTCTGCCGGATCGGCCCGCTCGCCGCGGCGTCGAACTCGAAGAGCCGCGAAGGCGGCGGGGCAATCTGCCCTTCGACCACGACCGCCGAGCGCGGCGTCGGCACCTCGGGCAGGCGCGTGCGGTCCTCGAAATCGCGTGGCGCCCAGCCGCGCTGCACGAGCACCGTGCCGCCCGCCCATTGCAGCGGCGTGACGACGATGAAGCCGGTGCGTGAGTGCAGCGGCCGGTTGTCGAGAAAGATGGTGCGGTTCGCGAGCCAATGGCCCTCGAGCCGTACGCGCCGGTACTGCAGGCTGGTATCGCCCGGTCGCAGGCGTTCGATATCGCTCGCACCGACCACCGGCATGCCGCTTCGCGCGTCGAGCGCAGCCTGCAGTGCGAGCTTCTGCGCCGCCCTGTCCCACTGCCACCAGCCGAGGCCGACCGTGACCGCGACGCCTGCGACGGCAGCCAGCAGCATCACGAGCCGCCTCACCGCGCCATGCATGCGGCCTTCGGGGGCGGGTGGATAATGAACCGGCATGATGAAGATCGTCGTCGCGGTCGCGTTCGCCCTGATCCTGCTTGCGCTCGGCATCGCCGGCGTTGCGATGCTGCGCGGCGAGCGCGAGGGCGAGGCCAAGCGGCACACGATGATGCACGCGCTCGCGTGGCGCATCGGGTTATCGGTGCTGCTGTTCGTCTGCCTGCTCGCCGCCTGGGCGCTCGGCTGGATTCATCCGACGGGCCTGCCACTCGGCCGCTGACGACGCCGCATCCGCCATTGCCGCGCCTTGCGGCGCCCACAGTTTCGGCTGACCTGCGGCCGCTTCGGGTTCAGAGCCAGTAGACGACGATAAACAGCCCGAGCCAGACGACGTCGACGAAGTGCCAGTACCAGGCCGCGCCTTCGAAGCCGAAGTGGCGCTCGGGCGTGAAATGGCCCTTGATGAGGCGCACGGTGATGAAGAACAGCATCAGCATGCCGACGAAGACGTGAAAACCGTGAAAGCCGGTCAGCATGAAGAATGTCGTGCCGTAGACGCCCGAGTTGAGCTTGAGGTTGAGCTCGTTGTAGGCGTGCCAGTATTCGTAGCCCTGCACGCACAGGAAGGTCAACCCGAGCAGCACGGTGAGCCACATGAAGCCGATGCACCTGGCGCGGCGGTTCGCGAGCAGCGCATGATGCGCGATCGTCAGCGTCACGCCCGAACTCAGCAGCAGCGCGGTATTGATCGTCGGCAGCCCCCACGGACCCATGGTCGTGAACGGCTCGACGATGCCGCCGGGCGACGCGGTGACGCCGGCCTGCACGTTCGGCCAGATCGCCTTGAAGTCGGGCCACAGCAGCGCGTTCTCGAGATCGCCGAGGTCGGGCACCGAGTGCGCGCGCAGCCAGAACAGCGCGCCGAAGAAGGCGCCGAAGAACATCACCTCCGAGAAGATGAACCAGCTCATGCTCCAGCGGTAGGAGACGTCGACGCGGTCGCTGTAGAGCCCGCTCTCGCTCTCCGCGACCGCCGCGCGGAACCACTGCTGCAGCGTGAAGAGCCAGATCGCGACGCCGAGGATGAACGACCACATGCCCCACTCGTGCCCGTTGATCCACTGGCTCGCGCCGAGGATGATGAACAGGAACCCGAGCGCGGTCTGAGCCGGGAAGCGCGAGGGCTGCGGAATGAAGTAGTAGGGCTGTTGCCCGGTGCCTGCCGCTGCCGACATGTGTGGTTCTCCTACGGTTCGAATTGAAATGCCAGACGCGCGTTCACCGCTAGCCGCGCCAACGACGAAGATCAAACATGGCCTGCGGCGACCCCGCTCGCGATGACCCAGTGAACGAGTGCGACGAGCGCGCCGATGAAGACGACCGCGGCGATCAGCCCGGCGATGATGACGTGAACCGGATTGATCTCGCTCACGTCGCGCTCGTATCCCGCCGACTTGCGCACGCCGAAGAACGACCACGCGACCGCCTTCATCGTCTGCAGGAACGACCCCTTGCGCCGGGCGGCTTGCTCGAGCGACATCGTCAAGCCGCCTTCCTGCCGGGCGCGACGCGACCCGCGGCGGATGGCCGCGCGGCCGGGGCCGACCGTGCCGCGACGCTCACGCCTTCGGCTCCGCCGACGTGACCGCGGCCTGCTGCGCGCCGGGCGCAGCCGGCGTCTTGCCGCCGATCTCGAAGAAGGTATAGGACAGCGTGATCGTCTTCACGTCCCTGGACAGCTTGGGGTCGATCACGAATGCCACTGGCCAGCGCCTGGATTCGCCGGGCGCGAGCGTCTGCTCGCTGAAGCAGAAGCACTCGAGCTTGTTGAAGTACGGCTCGGCCTGCTTCGGTGCGTAGCTCGGGATCGCCTGCGCGACCATGGTGCGTGGCTGCACGTTGCGAAACTCGTACATCACCGTCACGAGTTGCCCGGGATGGACGTCGATCGAGCGCTGCTCCGGCTTGAACTCCCACGGCCCACGCGCATTGGCGTCGAATTCGACACTGATCGTGCGGCTCGCGTCGACCTGCGTATTCGCCGCCGGCGCAGGGTTCGACCACTGCGACGCGCGGCGCTCGCTGATCGACAGCACGTTGATGCCGAGCGAATCGCAGATCGCGCGATAGACCGGAATCAGCGCGTAGCCGAAGCCGAACATCAGCGCCGCGACGACGGCGAGCTTGCCGAGCATGCGCAGATTGTCCCGACGCAGCAGTGCGTCGTTCGAGGTCGCGGCCGGCGGCGTCGGCATCTGGCGCCTCAGAGGCCGAAAAGCACCGCCTTGGCGATGATGCCGACGAAGAACGCGAGCGCGATCGTCGCCAGGATCACGCCCAGCCTGAGGTTGTGCTTGCGCCGTTCTTCGGGCGTCATGCGCGATACGGAGGGCTGCGGTACGCTCATCAGGCGATCACCTGAGTCGCCGCCGCATTCAGCTTGGGCGGCGTCTCGAAGGTGTGGAACGGCGCCGGCGACGGCACGCTCCACTCGAGGCCCTCGGCGCCGTCCCACGGCTTCTGCGGCGCCTTCACGCCGCGGCCGCGCATCGCCGGAACGACGACGAAGAAGACGAAGTAGACCTGCATCAGGCCGAAGCCGAACGCGCCGAGCGAGACGATCATGTTGAAGTCGGCGAACTGCAGCGGATAGTCGGCATAGCGGCGCGGCATGCCCGCGAGGCCGAGGAAGTGCATCGGGAAGAACGCGAGGTTGAAGAAGATCAGCGAACCCCAGAAGTGGATCTTGCCGCGCGTCTCGTTGGCCATCACGCCGCACCATTTCGGGCACCAGTAGTAGAAGCCGGCGAACATCGCGAACAGCGATCCGGCGACCAGCACATAGTGGAAGTGGGCGACGATGTAGTAGGTATCCTGGATCTGGATGTCGATCGGCGCCACGGCGCAGACGATGCCGGTGAAGCCGCCCATCGTGAAGACGAAGATGAAGCCGACCGCCCACAGCATCGGCGACTCGAAGCTCATCGAGCCGCGCCACATGGTGGCGATCCAGTTGAAGATCTTCACGCCGGTGGGCACCGCGATCAGCATCGTCGCGTACATGAAGAAGAGCTGCCCGGTGACCGGCATGCCGGTCGTGAACATGTGGTGCGCCCAGACGATGAACGACAGGATCGCGATCGACGCCGTCGCGTAGACCATCGACG